>CAZLBL010000072.1:0-9570 GCA_964557825.1 uncultured Ruminococcus sp. | reverse complement strand
GTTAAATGACGGGGCAAGCCCCTTATTGAACTTAGGCAAGATGTCCCCCTGCCTAAGTTATATATGCCACTGGACGGTTTGCCGCCTGCTGCTGTGCAGGTTTGCCACGACAAAAGTCCCCGCCACACAGGCGGGGACGATTTATCCGAATTGCGGTCTGCGGAAATTAAACACCAAATCTTACGGTATTTACCTTTACGCCAGGACCCATTGTGGAAGAAACGGTGCAGCTCTTGATGTACTGACCCTTTGTTGCAGCGGGCTTTGCCTTTGCAACAGCTTCCATGAGGGCATTGAAGTTCTCCTCAAGCTTTTCGCAGCCGAAAGAAGCCTTGCCGATGGGGCAGTGAATGATGTTGGACTTGTCAAGGCGGTACTCAATCTTACCTGCCTTGGCTTCCTGGACAGCCTTTGCAACATCGGGGGTTACTGTGCCAGCCTTGGGGTTAGGCATAAGACCTCTCGGGCCGAGAACCTTACCCAGTCTGCCGACAACGCCCATCATGTCGGGTGTTGCAATAACAACCTCGAAATCCATCCAGCCGCCCTGAATCTTTGCGATTGTGTCGTTATCTGCGATGAAATCTGCGCCTGCTGCCTTTGCGTCTGCTTCCTTTTCGGGCTTGCAGAATACCAGTGTTCTGATGGTCTTGCCTGTGCCGTTGGGCAGAACAACCGCGCCGCGAACCTGCTGGTCTGCGTGACGGGAGTCAACGCCAAGACGAATGTGCAGCTCAACGGTTTCATCGAACTTTGCCTTTGCAGTCTTGCAAACTAAATCGAGTGCTTCGTTGGATTCGTAAACCTTGGCAGAATCAACGAGCTTCGTGCTTTCAACGTACTTCTTACCGTGTTTCATTATTTATCCTCCTTGTGGTCAAACGGAAATATCCTCCCACTTAAAATAAGTCTTGTGTGATGTGGAATGTCGTATCAGTCAGCGACCTCTACGCCCATGGAGCGGGCAGTACCTGCTATCATAGACATAGCTGTTTCAATGTTGGCTGCGTTGAGGTCGGGCATCTTGGTTTCAGCAATTTCCTGAAGCTGTGCCTTTGTCAGCTTTGCAACCTTTGTCTTGTTTGGAACGCCGGAGCCGCTTTCAATCTTGCAAGCCTTCTTGATAAGAACGCTTGCGGGGGGAGTCTTTGTAATGAATGTGAAGCTTCTGTCTGCGTATACCGTGATAACAACGGGGATAATAAGACCCGCCTTATCCTTGGTGCGCTCGTTGAACTCCTTAGTGAATGCCATGATGTTTACACCGTGCTGACCCAGTGCAGGACCAACGGGGGGAGCAGGTGTAGCTTTACCGGCAGGAATCTGTAACTTGATAAATCCTGTAACCTTCTGTGCCATGTTAATCTACCTCCATAAAAAACTTGAAGTCTTAAATTTTCTTGATAGTGGAAAGCTCAAGCGTTGCGGGCGTAACCCTGCCGAACATGGAAACGTCTATCAGCGCCGTCTTGGCGTCTGTATCCACTTCTCTTACGGTGCCCTCAAAGCCCTCAAGCGGGCCGCTCTTTATGCTTACCATATCGCCAGCCGCAAATGCAATTTCGTTTGTCTTTGCGACTATTCCGAGGTTTTTAACCTCTTCCTCGCTGAGAGGGATTGGCTGCGACCCTGGACCCACAAAACCCGTAACGCCTCTGGTGTTGCGGCAGATATACCACGACTCATTGGTGACTATCATCTTCACGAATACGTAGCAGGGATAGAGCTTTTCCTCAACCTCTGCGACCTTGCCGTCCTCTTTTTCCTCTGTGGTGGTGACGGTGGGAAGATAAACGTCCTCTATAAGGTGATGAAGATTTCTGTTTTCAACAACCTTCATAATATCGCTGGCAACCTTGTTTTCGTAGCCCGAATATGTGTGGAGAATGTACCACTGTGCCTGATTTTCAGCCATATTTACCCCCTTGATGTGCTATCAGCCCTGACCAAGCACGAGCTGATTGAACAGACCGAACAATGCGTCCACGCCGAAGATGAATATCGCCGCGATAACGCACATTGCCAATACAACGATTGTATTGTTGGTTGTCTGCTTTGGTGTAGGCCATACAACCTTTTTGAATTCTGCGATTGCGTCCTTGAAGTATTTTCTTATGCCCTTCTTTTTCTTCTTGGAGTGCTTGGAACCGCCATCTCTTGCTTTGGAAGCCTTTTCGCTTTTTGCTTCATCGGGAGTTGCTTCGCTGACATCTTTTTTTAATTCGATATCCTTTGCCATTATTACCCTCCTGATTACTTGGTTTCCTTGTGTAGAGTATGCTTCTTGCAGAATCTGCAGTACTTGTTCATTTCAAGTCTGTCGGGATCGTTCTTCTTGTTCTTCATGGTGTTGTAGTTGCGCTGTTTGCATTCTGTACACGCCAGTGTAATTTTAACTCTCACTTTCGGCACCTCCTATTTTCTTGCCTTTTCAGGCATTATTGCCTCCCTCGGCCGCGGAATTGCGGGTTTTAACGGCGCTTTTTCCGCGCAAAAAATGCACAAAAAAATAAGCCCCATTCGAGGTAATTACATTTTACCACAAATATCGGGGCTTGTCAAGGGGTTTTTATAATTTTTTAATGAATAATGAACAATGTACGAGCGTTTGCACTTCGTGCAACCGCCCTGCGTGAGCGAATGCGCTTACGCGCAATCGCCTTGCGCACTGCGTGCGCCGCTTCGCGCACCAAAGCTTACAATATACAATCATTATTCATTGTTCATTGTTCACTTGCCGCTTCCAGCATTTGCCTGTACTGCTCCACCGCGCTGTCAGGAGAGAGCAGGACAATCTTCCCGCCGAAGCCGAACAGCCAGCCGAAGAAAGTGGGTCCCGTCTTTACATTTACGCGGACGGTGAAATATTCCTCCCCAAGGGGGATAAGCTTGATATCGTCGCCGAAGCGGTCAAGCGCGACGTTTACAAGGCTGCGGTCGAAGCGCAGCTTGACCTCGCACTCCTCGCCGCTGAACATGGAGAACGTGGATTTCATATATTCCGCAAGGGAGAAATCGCGCGGCATGGGCTTTGCGCGCAGGTCAAGCACCTCTGCGCCCTCCATGCGGTCTACGCGGAAATTTGTAATGCCGCCGCGCTTTTCGTAATAGGCGACCATGTAGTACCGCTCGTCGTCCCACACAAGGGAATAGGGCGAACAGACGCGCAGACCCTCGCGGTAGACCTTGCGCTTATTGAGGTCGTAATCAAAATACCTGAACGAAAGCTGCTTATGCTCCGCAATGGCGCGGTTTATCGCGTCAACGCTTATGTAGATTTTCTCGTTGGAAGCCTTGGCGCGCCCGCGCACATAAATCTGCCGCTTAAGCTCGCGCGCCTGCCACTCGCTGCAAAGGGAGGTAAGCTTTTCCGAAAGGCGGCGGGATTTTTTCTCCGTAAGGAATTTTGAGGAGCATACCGCGTCCGTAAGCAGCTTTAATTCGGGAAGTTCAAAATCGCGGTTAAGCACGCGGTAATCGCCGTAGCGGCCGCGGCTTTCGGTTATATCCATGCCGAACAGCCGCAGCGCCTCTATATCCTCATAAAGCGCCTTGCGCGCAACCGTAACGCCCAGCGCTGAAAGCCTGTCTATAAGCTCGTTTGCGTTAAGTCCGTGTTCCTCGTCCGTCTGCTCAAGCAGGATTTTTTGCAGATACAGTATTTTAAGCCGCCCTGCGGCTCCCGAGGCTCTTTCCGGCATGATATCAGCTCCTTTTCGTCATAATTGTCTGTCACTAACTTTATTGTACCACAATATCTGCGCCAAAGTAAGGACAATTAAAGCAATACCGCACAAATACTGCGCGGTATTGCCTTAAGGTGCTGATTAAAGTTCATTGGTATGTTCAATCTGCCTGTCGTTTTCGGAAGCCTCGGTGGTGCGGGGGGCTGCGGCGGTGGCGTTAAGGGCGTTGAAGTCCATTCTCTCTCTTATAACCTCTGCCTTTATCTTATCCAAATTTTCGGCATGGCTTTCAAACTGGTTGCTCTTGGTGATTTCATTGTCGGGGTCCTTGATAATTCCAAAGAACATAAGGATACGCTTCCACAGGGAAACAGGCTCCTTATCCATATCCTTTGCGTCAACCTGAACAGGCACTGCCCTGTGATGCGGTACATATTTGCCGTCTTCATCTTTGTAAAGTCTGACCCAGTCAACTTCGCTGCCGCTCAGCGCTGCCGCGCAGATATCGCACTTAAGCTTTGCATAGTCAAGCATGGTAGGCTCTCCGCCCTTTTCTGCGAACCACTCGCGGTAGGTCAGCATTTTAACAGCCTTTGTTCCGTCGTTGTATGCCGAATCATCGCCGTAATCCACAACCTCCCTGGTTTCGCCGCAGGGCAGGTCAAGCACGCTTTTGCCGTTGACATACATATATGTGCAGGGTTCAATGCCGCTGCGCTTCATATCCTTGATTTCGTCATCAAGGTAGAACTGCTTCATAAGGTTGTCAACAACCGTTTCGCCGTATTCCGTTTCGGCGTAGCTGCGGCTGTACTTGTTGGCGATAAAGCTTTCCTTGGTCATGCCCTTAAGCAGCGGCACGCTTTCAAACTTCATAGTTGCGCTGGGGATAAAGTACTCTTCGGCTTTCGCCAGCATATTCTCGACTTTTTCGCTGATGTGGCTTTCAAAGCCGCTCTGATAATCTTCAAGCACGTCCTGCTTGTTATGATTTTCCGCAAGCTGCTTCATGTGGTCAAGCGCCGCTTTCTGCTCGGGCGTTTCGGGGGTAAAGCTATTGTCGCCGTATGCGGCTTTCAGAAACTTTTTGCCCTCTGCCACCGCCTCTTTAAAGAAGTCATACATAGCGGGGGTACAGTCTACTTCGCCGTCTTCCGCATAAATAGACTTGTCAAAAAACGCATTCATGCAATTGGCAACGATATGGTCCTGCGTAATCTGCGGAAGCTGGTCAAGCGGCATACGCTGATGGTCTGAACGAACGTCCTCCATAATCCTGCCCGCCTGTCTGTCCAGCTTTCTGAGTTCCGCAATGGCTTCACTGGAAATCTCGCAATCGGTGCTTTCCTTAAATTCATCAAGGAAAGAAATGTACTTCGGCGCAAGCACGATATTGACGCTCTTACCCAGTCTGCGCGCGCCGACAGCGCTTATGCCCGCATAAAAAGCGGCGTATGAAATATCATCTGTCTGAATAGACCTGTCGTTTACACGCTTTGCAATTTTATATTCATCAACTATATTGTCACCCTTATCAAAAAGCTTCTCGTTTGCAAAATCGGTAACGCGGGTATGGCGAATCTCGCGGTTTTTCTGATAACGCTCCTCTGCCATTTCCTCAAACTGCGCCTTGTCAAGCTTAGTGTCCTTAGTTGCAAACTCCATAAGTGCTTCAATAAGCTGCTCTGCGGTTTTGATTTGAATTTTCTTTTTTGCCATGATGGGAGCCTCCATGCTGTGTATTCTGCCTTGCGGCGTTTTAATAACGTTTTCATAAGTATATACGCGCCAAATCCCGAAACGTAACACGCATTCTGAATTTTGCACAGAATTGTCGGCAACGCCGACAATGAGTGCGCGCAGGGCGAATATTTCGTCGGAAAACCCCGCAAGGGGTTTTTCGACGGTCTGTTTTGCATTGCCCGCGAATAAAACCATGTATTTCCTGCAAGAATAATCATGTAACAACCGGAAGCCTGTCTGCGGGGATTTTGCGGGCGGCTTGGGACTTAACGGAGGTACACATGGAAATCAGCGATATCAAAATCAGAAAAACAATGCAGGACGGCAGGCTGCGCGCGGTGGTGTCAATCACGATTGACGACGCAATCGCAATCCACGATATAAAGCTTGTGCAGGGCGACGAGCGAATGTTTGTCGCCATGCCGAGCCGACGCGAGGACAGCGGAATTTTCCGCGACATAATTCACCCCATATCCGCTTCCGCCCGCGAAAAAATAGAGCGGCAGATACTGGAAGCGTACAGGGAGTATGTGCAGTAAGCGAGCGAGTGCGCTCCGCGCAATCGCGCCGCGCGCGCCAAAGGCTTCCCCCCAGTGGGCGTACCGAACAAGTTCGGCACTCCGCCTTTGGCGGGGAGAAGCCTTTTTTCCTGCGTGAATTAAATTGTTGAGTGAAAGCCTTTTTCACCGCCTATTAAAGACCGTTTTAAGTATCGCAAGCTGGGTTTTGGCGTCGGGGATTTCGTTGTTCATCACCATCTCAGCCGCCTTTTCAAGCGGGATTTTCTCCACGTCAAGAAACTCGTCCTCGTCAAGGTCTTGCGCACCGTAGTGCAGACCCTCGGCGAGGTACATATGGATAATCTCGCCGCAGTATGCGGGGGTAGGCACAAGGCTGCCAAGGTAGGTGTAGCTGTCGCAGGTGCAGCCTGTTTCCTCGCGAAGCTCGCGCAGACCGCAGTCGTGATGGCTTTCGCCCCACTCCAGCTTGCCCGCGGGGATTTCAAGCATAACCTTGTGATGGGGATAGCGGTATTGCCTGACAAAAAGCACATTGCCGTTTTCGTCAAGCGGCACAACGCACACGCCGCCGGGGTGCTTTATCACCTCGCGCGTTACCACCTCGCCGTTTTCAAGCTGCGCCTTATCCACGAAAAGCTTTACAACTTTGCCGTCAAAAATCTGCGCGGTTTCAATGGTTTTTTCCTCAAGGTGCATTATTCAATATCCCCCTTATTCTTTTCTTCAAGCTCTTTCAGAACGTAATATGCCTCGTCATGCTCGGTTATGTGGGCGTGTCTTATCAGCGGCTCGGCTTTGTCGAAATCGTAGATTTCAACGTCCATGAAGTCCTCCTGCACATCGGGAAACCGAAGCTTCTCGCCGCGCTTTGCTGAGCCTTTTTCGGGGCTGTCGAAAATCTGCTTTGACAGCCTGTTTATATATGCGCTGTGAGCCTTAACGCCCTCCACAAGCTGCATATCGTACAGGTGGGCATAGCGCCGCGGCTTGTGGCGCTTGATTCCATAAATCACCGCAAGGTAGACGCCAAACAGCGCCGCGCCGCCTATCGTGCAGATTAAGCCAAGCTTTCCGCCCGGGGTTTCATAGGTGAACTCAACATTGCAGATGCCTGCGTTTACCCTTACGGCGCAAAGACCGCCGTTTACCTTTTCAACCTCGGCAGGCTCGCCGTTTACGGTGGCGCTCCAGCCGCTGTCATAGGGAACGCTGAACGCCACAAGCTCGGCATTGTCATACTCGGTGCGCGCGGCAAAGCCGTCCCCTGTTATTCTGAACGAGGAAACGCCCGCCGCAATGCGGTTTTCAGCGTCCTGCTTAAACTCGTCAAGACCTATATAGCCCCTGCTGCCGTCGGGAAGCGGGGAAAGCACGTCCGCATATTTCTGCGCCTGCTCCTCTGTAAGCACCATGGCGCGGCACATCAGCTTATCCTTGTAATCGTTGCTGCAATTTTCCATCTGCTCCGCGGTGATGTAATTGTCATACGCAAAGCCCATGGGGAACGCGCAGCTGTTGATATAGATATCGTAGCCGTTCTGGGTGCTGTGGTACTCGTAAAGCTTAAGCTCGCTGAGGGCGCTTTCAAGGGAGCTTTCGTTATAGTTATCCTTTACTATAAGGTACTTTACCCCCGCAAGCGAACGGAAGGCATAGTACAGATTATCGGGGTCGGAATTTACATCGCGCGTTATGCCAAGCATTTCGTAAAGCTGGAAAGTGCTGCTTGGGATAACGCTTGTAAAGCTTTTAAGGCTGCTCATATTCCACAGCATATTCACGTTGTTTATTTCGCCAAGCCCCTCCATGCGGAAGAAATCGGGGTCGTCTATGTGGATATCGGCGCTGACCGTCTTGTTATAGCTGCCGACATAGGGACCTATAATCCTGCCGTAGCCTACAAAATAATAGCCAAGCGCCATGCTGCACGCAACGGTTGCCGCAAGTATATTGCGGTAAAAGCGGCGGGGGGTTTCCCTGCCCTTAATCAGCAGCAGGAAAAGCACGGCGATAAACGCCACCGCAATGGCTATCTGAAGATAAACAACAGCCGATACCTCCATAAAATAGGGAACTATGGTTTTTTCGCCTGTTTTAAGTCCCGCGCTGTCAAGCACATCTGTTTCAACGGGGTGCAGCAGCACTATAAGCGAAATCACGCCCACAGCCGCCGCGCAGAATTTAAGTCCAAAGCGCATATCGCGGTGCTGCTCGTCGTTTTCAAGGGTATACACGGTTGCAAGCGCCATGATAAGCTCCGGCATATAGAACCAGCGGGTGTAGTAGTTGTTGTTGAACAGCGTAAACGCCGCGTTAAGTCCCGGCACAAACGCCATAACAAGGCACACGGCAAGCACTGCCCTGCCCCAGTGCTTTTTTGCGCCTTTCATAAAGGCGATAACTCCCGCCATGGAGAACAGCGGCAGGTAAAGCGCAACGCTTGACCATTTTGAGGCAGCCTCTGTAAACATATTGGTGCGCGCGGCAATTTCGGGCGGGAAGAACATAGCCTCCAGCAGCAGTCCATAGCGCTGCTCGCGGTTGAAGAACATAAAGCCGCTGTCGGTAAGGATATTGGTGGAGCGCGGAACGTCCAGCACCTGAAAAATGGAAGGCACGAACAAAATTCCCGCAAGCAGCACGCCTGCGACGCTTTCAAACGCAAGGCAGAAGAAATCCCCCGCCGAGATACGGAAGCGCCTGTCGCAGCACAATCTTGCCACGAAATAAATCACCAGAAAAACGCACTCCCCGATAAAAAAGAAGTAGTTTACAAAGGCGTTAAGCGCCACTGACGCGCAAAGCGCGCCGCGCCGCTTGTTTACCACTGCCTCTTCAAGACCGATAAGCAGCAGCGGGAAGAACACGATAGCCTCGTGGAAATGGTTGAAAAAGATATTGTACATGGAAAAGCCCGAAAACGCGTACAATATGCCGCCGATAACGGCGCTTTGCGGCTTTCTGACAAACCGCCTGATATACATAAACGCAAACAGCGAGGAAAGCCCAAGCTTCAGCGCCATCAGCGGCGCCATAAGGTATTGCGAAACGCTTACGGGAAACAGCGCCGCCAGCCAGAAAAACGGGCTGCCAAGCGTATAGAAGCTGTACGAGCCTACAAAATTAGCGCCAAGGTCGGTCTGCCAGTTCCAGCCGAGATTTCCGCTCTGCACGGCTTCGATACAGGTTTTGTAGAACGGTATCTGCTGCGCGTTGTAGTCGCCGTAGAACACAAAATAGCCGCCGTCTATAATCGCAAACGGCAAAAGCAGCACGCAAGCCATTATAAAGGCGATAAGAAACGCCTGCTTGTAGTATCTTTTCTCTTGTTTGTACATCTTTTCTCCTTAAAGGCTTCCCCTTGAGCGAGCGGCTGCTTCGCAACCGCTCTGCGCACTGCGTGCACCCTAAAGCCTTCCTCCCCGCGGGGGAAGGCTTTACGCTCCACAATTAAATGCGCGCCCAAAGGCTTCTCCCCTTGGGGAGAAGCTGTCACCGTAGGTGACTGATGAGGGCTAAATAGCGATTGCGCACAGCGCACTCGCTCTGTCATTTGTCAACTGTCATTTTTTCAATAAGGGGCTTGCCCCGTCATTTAACGTGGCAAGGGTTGGCTTTGC
>CAZLBL010000071.1:0-9921 GCA_964557825.1 uncultured Ruminococcus sp. | reverse complement strand
ATGTATAATAAACGCTCTGCGTTTATTATACCATGACCGCAAGGTCATGGTATAATTTGCCGACATGCACGGAGTGAGCCAAAGGCGAACGTATGTGCAAGGCAATTGAAATCAATGTATAATAAACGCTCTGCGTTTATTATACCATGACCGCAAGGTCATGGTATAATTTGCCGACATGCACGGAGTGAGCCAAAGGCGAACGTATGTGCAAGGCAATTGAAATCAATGTATAATAAACGCTCTGCGTTTATTATACCACATATTTTCCGCAATGTTAAGCCTTTTTTGAAAAAATAATGTGTTTTATTGCTGAAAATGGAGTTTTCGCGGCTGATAATCTTGCTTTTTGCAAAACAAAACCCCGACCGAAGTCGGGGTTGTTTTCTCGTAAACGAACTGTCTGGTTTTACATGAGATATAATTGATTATGCTTCCTTAGCGATAACAACCTTATCATTGTAATAACCGCAATTTCCGCAAACTCTGTGAGGGAGCTTAAGCTCGCCGCACTGCTTGCAGCGTGAGAAAGCAGGTGCGGATAACTTCCAAACCTGGGAACGTCTCTTATCACGTCTTGCACGAGATACTTTTCTCTTCGGAACTGCCATTATTGCACCCCCTTAATGTAGTGTTAATCGTTTAAGAATCCGCCAAACCGAATTCTCTTATAGGCACGAATAACATTATATCATGCGGAAATCGATTTGTCAAGAGTTTTCTTAAAAATCAGCCAACAAACTTTTTAATATTGTCGGAAATTTCAGAATTATCGGCAGAAATGGTGCAGGTGATTGTGGTATCTGCTGAAATCTTCTCCAGTTTTTCGAACATTTCGCCAACCTTTTCGTAATCTCTGCCTGTAATTCTCAAGGTTGCGTCAACAAATATGTCGGTGCAGTCGTGGTCGGAAGCAAGGATACCTGCGATAAAGCCGTAGAAAGCTTCATAGCCCTCAACGTTGTAGTCCTCAATGTTTATCAGACGAACCTTGTGTGTGATGTCTGTATTGAGGGAAGAGCCTTTCTGGATAGCAACAACGTTGCCGTTTGTTGCCTTTTCGGCTGCGTGGATAGCGTCGATAAGAATCTTAGTCTTGCCGGAACCTCTTCTGCCTGTGATAAGTTTGATCATGGTTGTGACCTCCGTGTGTTTATTTTGAATTAAGGAGCTTAATGTGACCTTAATTGATGCCTAATTTTGCTTCAAGCTCTGCCTTTGCAGCCTCATATCCGGGCTTGCCAAGCAGCGCGAACATATTTCTCTTGTAGCTTTCAACGCCAGGCTGGTCAAATGGGTTTACGCCCATAAGATAGCCGCTTATTGCGCACGCCTTTTCAAAGAAATAGATAATGTAGCCGAGATTGTACTCGTCAAGGGTGGGAACCTCCAGTACCATATTGGGAACTCCGCCCTCTGTATGTGCTATTACAACGCCCTCAAACGCTTTTCTGTTTACAACGGACATATTCTGGTTTGAAAGGAAGTTAAGTCCGTCTATGTTGTCAGGCTCGTCCTCAAGGAAAAATTCCTTCTGTGGCTTGCTGAACTGGATAACAGTTTCAAACAGGATTTTTGAGCCGTCCTGAATAAACTGACCGAGGGAGTGCAGGTCGGTGGAGAATACGGCGGAGGTGGGGTACAGACCCTTGTTGTCCTTGCCCTCGGACTCGCCGAAAAGCTGCTTGAACCATTCGTTCATCATTGCAAAGCTGTTTTCGTATGCAACAAGCATTTCAACGCTCTTGCCCTTGCGGTAAAGGATATTTCTCAGTGCTGCATAGCGGTAGCAGGAGTTCTTTTCAAGGTCGCAGACGGAGTATTCCGTGCGTGCGTCCGCAGCACCCCGCATCAGAGCGTCTATATCGCAGCCTGCACAAGCGATAGGAAGCAGACCAACCGCCGTAAGTACGGAGAAGCGTCCGCCTACATCATCGGGGACAACAAAGGTTTCATAGCCTTTCTTGTTGGAAAGCTCTTTAAGCGTGCCCTTTGCCCTGTCGGTGGTGGCGTAAATTCTCTTGTTGGCTTCTTCCTCGCCGTAGCGCTTGATAAGAAGGTCGCGGAATACGCGGAAAGCCAGCGCAGGCTCGGTTGTTGTGCCAGATTTGGAGATGATGTTTACGGAAAAATCCCTGCCCTCAACGATAGAAACCAGCTCGCTTAAATATGTGGGGCTGATGGAGTTGCCTGCAAAATAAATTTCGGGCGTGTCTTTTTTTAGGTTGTTGTACAGGGTGGACTTTATTGCCTCTATAACGGCTCTTGCGCCGAGATAGGAGCCGCCTATGCCGATAACAATCAGCACCTCGCTGTCGCTCTTGATTTTAGCGGCTGCTTTCTTGATGCGGGCGAACTCGTCCTTGTCATAGTTTACGGGAAGGTCAATCCAGCCAAGGAAGTCGTTTCCCGCGCCTGTTTTTGTTTCAAGCAGGTCGTGTGCGGTTTTAACCTGCGGCGCGATGTTTGCAAGCTCGTGCGCAGAAACAAAGCGCGCAAGGTGCTTGTCATCAAATCTGATGCTCATTTCTTTTGTTCTCCTTTCGGGTGTGCGCGGTGTTTTTATATATGTTTAGAGCCGCGCAGATAATTGTATAATTCTATTATATATTATATTTTCTTTTTTTGCAACAAGTTTTAGGCCAAGCTGTCAAATTTGGCAAATCATCACGAAGTTTCCGTGAATTATATGGGCAGTTTTCACAAATATTCATTTGCGGATTTAGATGGACTTTTTCCGATTTATATGGTACAATAATAAAGACAGTAAAATGTGGGGGAAATTCATCGTAACAACTGAAAGGAATTTTATAGATGACAAAATACAGATACATGGCACCATGCCATTTCGGATTGGAAAAAACACTCTCGTTTGAGGTGAAGAAAATCGGCGGTGAGGATATCTCCGTAAGCGACGGACGGGTAATGTTCAGCGGCGGAGCGGATATATGCGTCAAAGCGAACTTGTGGCTTTCCACAGCGGAGCGCGTGGGCATAGTTCTCGGACAATTCAGGGCAAGGACCTTTGACGAGCTTTTTGAGGGTGTAAAAAAGCTGCCGCTGTCGGAATATATCGGCAGATATGACGCATTCCCCAACACGGGGCATTCGCTTAACTCGGTGCTAAAAAGCGTTCCTGCCTGCCAGAAGATAATAAAAAAGGCGATGGCGGTAAATCTCTGCAGCACCTATGGGCTGAATACCATGCCCGAAAGCGGCGCAGTGTGCCAGATACGCTTTTCCATAATGAAGGACGAGGTTATCCTTATGCTTGACAGCAGCGGCGTTGGACTTCACAAGCGCGGCTACCGCAGGGAAAGCAATGCCGCGCCAATCAAGGAAACGCTTGCGGCGGGAATTATAGATATCGCAAGGGTGCGCGAGAATGATATTATCTGCGACCCGTTCTGCGGTTCGGGAACGCTGCTTATCGAAGCGGCGCTGAAGGCGCTTAACATCGCGCCGGGACTTCGCAGAGGCTTTGCAGCGGAGAAATTCGGCTTTATCCACGAAAAGCTGTGGCAGACGGCGCGCGCCGAGGCGGCGGAGCAGATAAAGCGCGGCACGGAGTTCAAGGCGTTTGGCTATGATATAGACGACGCCTGTGTAGAGCTTACCGCCGCAAACGCTAAAAAAGCGGGCGTTAAAATAACCTGTGGAAAACGGGCGATAAGCGAGTTTTCCGTGCCGCAGCAGTCTGTCAAGATTATTACAAATCCTCCATATGGAGAACGTATGCTGGAAATATCGCAGGCGCGTGAAATCTATCGCACAATGGGCGAAAAGCTGCTTCCACTTGACGGAAATCAGCTTTATATCATAACTCCCGATGAGGAGTTTGAGGACATTTTCGGACAAAAGGCAGACAAAAACCGCAAGCTTTACAACGGAATGCTGCTCTGCCGCCTGTATTCATATTTTAAGTGACAGATGAAGAATGCTAAAAAGACAAAGGCAAGGTATGACGGAGGGCAGCCGCTTGGCGTGCTTCCGTATATATGCGCGGTAAGCGTTGCGCTGATGTATACGGTTTGCCGCAGTCAGGCTGTTATTTGCTCGCTGCTTATGTGCGCGGCGGCGTGCGGGGTGTTTATGCTTATTTGTGCAATGCGGAAGCGTCCTGCGGGCGCTGCGGTTGTTACGGCGCTTGCAACGCTTATGTGCTTTGCGTCCATCGCAGTGGTGTCATGTTCGTTTGCGGGCTACATAGGCGAGCTTGAAGCGGCAGGCGGCAATTCTGCCGAGGTGCGCGGCTTTGCACATTTTCTGTTTTCTGCCTCTGCGTATTTTGACTGGATATATGCGATAGGCACGGTGCTGATATTTGCGGTTATCATAGGATTTATCTGCTGCTATTTTTCGCTTGTTTTGCCAAGCGCCTGCTATCTGCTGCTGCCTGCGTTTATCCCGATAATTCTATCGGCAAGAACGGCAGGCGGTCTGCCGCTGCCGCTTGCTGCGCTTTTGTTCGGCACGTTTATTCTTGCTGTATGCTGCTCCGCTGTCAAGTGTGAAAATGCAGACGCCGCAGTATTTGAGGATAAAAGCGCGCGCAGGGTGTGGCTGCTTGCGGCTGCAATTCTAAGCGCTGTGGCAATGCTTATAGCGGCTGCAATTCCGCGCAGCGAGGCAACGCCTTTTGGACATTATCTTGACTCTATGATGAGCGGAAATCACGGCTTTTACAACAACGCGGGAAAGCTTGGCAGCTTTTCCACATCATCTTCCGTCAATACCGGCAGCAACAGTGCTTCCGATGAGGTGCTGTTTGTGGTGCGGACGCGCACTCCTATGGCGCTTGACCGCTGGTCGTTTGATGTATACAACGGCGCAGATGGCTGGACATATATTCCCTCGGCATACAACACAGGCTATGCCGATTGGGAACACAGTGCGTCAAAGCTGAGCTATGCCGAGCTTTTCAGCCAGCTTATCGCAGGCGCGCGCGAGGGCAAACTCAGCGAATATGCCGATGACCTGCTTCGCCTTGGAAGACATGGCGCGGTTAAGGGCGAAATGCTGATAAGAATAACAGCGGGTGGCGCTTCGGCGGTAGTTATGCACCCCATAAGCACATATGACGTGGATATCATAGACTTTGGCGGCAGTATTTATCGCACCGCCAAGGGTGAAACCTTTGTTACAGACGATATGCCCGTGCAGGCGCGGTATATGATAGATTTCTATGCTGACGAGCCGTGTGCGGAATACAGCGCGTTGGTACAGCAGTACGGAATTGTAGAACTTGTCAGCAACGCATATCTTGAGGGCGTTATAGACTATTCCACCATGAGGGCGTTCCTTGACGAGTATTCAGACGCGGGGGAATACTGGGGCTATACGGAATATGACGGGATAAGCGATGATATGTTCAGGCTTGCAGGAGAGATAACTGCAGACTGCGAAACGGATTACGAAAAATATAAGGCAATAGAGCGGTGGTTTGGCGAAAACGGCTTTGTGTATGACCTTGATTTTGTTCCCCAAAGTGCCGAAACGGAGTATTTCGTATTTGAAAGCAGGCGCGGCATTTGCAGCGATTTTGCAACGGCAGCAACGCTGCTTGCGCGTGCGGTGGGACTTCCCGCGAGGTATACCGAGGGCTTTGCATTGTCGGAGGACTGCCGCGATGAAAGCGGGGTATACAACGTTACTGCGGCGCAGGCGCACGCATATGCACAGGTGTATGTAAGGGGCTGCGGCTGGCTTAATCTTGACGCAACAGCTTATGTGGAGCGCGCGGAGGGCGTTTCTGCGGAGTTTATCGCGTTGGCGGCATTTATTGCGGCGGCTGTGGCTGCTGCTGTGGTATTGATTATAGTGTTCCGCAAAAGGCTTGGCTTGCTGCTGTTTGCGGCGGGTTACCGCTTCCGCAGTAAAGAATCGCGCATAAAGGCGGTTTATCTGCGCACAAGGGCGATAGCGTGCGAGCTTAGCGGCAGCGGCGCGGCAACCGTTACCTGCGGCGAAACGCAAGCCATAATAACCAATATGCTTTCTATGCCGAAAGAGGCGGAGCTTATCTGCTCTGCCGCCGATAAGCTTATGTATTCCGGCGGCTTGCCTGACGTTGATACGATGGAACTGTACCGCGGCTTCAAACGGATATGCAGGAGAAAGAGGGTGCTTAAACGGTGAGAAATCTTTTAGGGGTTCTTCGCAGCGCCATTTTTGCGGCGCTGATAATGCTGTTTATCGATGGTGGAACAGGCTGGCTGCTGATATATGTTATCGTGGCTGCGGTACTTGCTTCCGCTGTACTCGTTATTTTATCGCGCGGTAAAATATCGGCGAAAATGGACGGCTTCATCGGCATGGCATCTGTGGGAGAAAGGGCTGCGGCAAGACTGATTGTAAGCGTGGAGGGGTTCTGCTTTGCGCCGTTTGTGTGCGTTTGCGGCAGCGCGGGCGGGCAGCCGTTTGTGGCAAAAACCTCGCTGGCGCTGAGAAAACGCGCGGATATTGAACTGTATTTTCGTCCCAAGGAATGTGGACTTCACGAAATTGAGATAAACGAACTGTGGATTTCCGATTTCTTCGGCGTGGTGCGCTTTAAGCAACCTATGCGGCTTGAAACCCGCGTTGGAGTGCAGCCGCGCCTTGTTGATTACAACGGTCCGCATATACAGCCTGCAAGCATACCGTCAGATGATGAGCGCGAAAGCGGAGGAGCCGCTATGCTTTTCGGCGGCGCGGCGGGATATGAGCACCGCGAATATGAGGCAGGCGACCCGCTTCGCCGCGTAAATTACAAGCTGTCTGCAAAAAAGCGTAGGCTTATGGTGCGGCTTGACGAGGGTGCGGGTATACAGACCGTAAACATCGTTATCGCGGCGGACGCAGACGGAAGCTGTGCCGAGCAGGCTCTTGCGCTTGCCAAATCGCTTATTGAAACGGGTGCGCCCGTTGTAGTACACCACGCAGGCGAGCATTGCGAGGCATCTGCTGCGGGTGGCATTGACAAGCTGCGGGAGTGGCTGGCGTTCAGAGCCTTTGGGGCGGGGGAGGTCTGCCCATATCCGCTGCCGCGCGGCGGGCTGAATGTTTCTGTTTCCGCAGGGGGGATAAGCGTTGTCGTTGCGTGCTGATTTCAGCGTTTTGCACAAAAAATCGAAATATTTCGGCTTCTCATGAAAAGTTTATAAAAAATTCAAAAAACACTAGCAATTTTTATAAATATCTGCTATAATAGAATATGTGGCGGATTATGCTCTTTCGGGGGCGTTAATCCGGTGCAGACAATGTTAAAAATGCCGCGCCCGTCCAAACGGCGGACAAGGCGTAAATTAAATTCAGGAGGAATATTCCAATGGCAAACAAGTATTGTTATCTGTTTTCCGAGGGTAACGCAGATATGCGTGAGCTGCTCGGCGGCAAGGGCGCAAACCTCGCCGAAATGACCAAGATTTTTGGCGCAGAGAGAGTACCTCAGGGCTTCACAATCACAACAGAGGCCTGCACACAGTACTATGAGGACGGCGGTATCAGCGAGTCCATCATGGCTGAAATCAACGAGTACATCACAAAGATGGAAGCAATCACAGGCAAAAAGTTCGGTGATAAGGAGAACCCCCTTCTCGTTTCCGTTCGTTCCGGTGCGCGCGCTTCCATGCCCGGTATGATGGATACAATCCTCAACCTGGGTCTTAACGAAACAGTTGTAAACACAATCGCAGAGAAGTCCGGCAACCCTAGATGGGCTTGGGACTGCTACAGAAGATTTATCCAGATGTACTCTGACGTTGTTATGGAAGTAGGCAAGAAGTACTTCGAGGAACTCATCGACCAGATGAAGGAGAAGAAGGGCGTTAAGCAGGACGTTGAGCTTACAGCAGACGACCTCAAGGAGCTTGCTAACCAGTTCAAGGCTGAATACAAGGCTAAGATTGGTACAGACTTCCCCTCCGACCCCAAGGAGCAGCTGATGGGCGCTATCAAGGCAGTATTCCGTTCTTGGGACAACCCCCGTGCAAACGTATACCGCCGCGACAACGATATTCCTTTCTCTTGGGGTACAGCAGTAAACGTTCAGTCCATGGCATTTGGTAACATGGGTGACGACTGCGGTACAGGCGTTGCATTTACCCGTGACCCCGCAACAGGCGAAAAGAAGCTGATGGGCGAGTTCCTGACAAACGCACAGGGCGAGGACGTTGTTGCAGGCGTTCGTACTCCTATGCCTATCACACAGATGGCTGAAACCTTCCCCGAGGCTTTCGCTGACTTCCAGGACGTTTGCGCTAAGCTTGAAAATCACTACAGAGATATGCAGGATATGGAGTTCACCGTTGAGCATGGTCACCTCTATATGCTTCAGACAAGAAACGGCAAGAGAACAGCCCAGGCTGCTCTTAAGATTGCCTGCGACCTCGTTGACGAGGGCATGAGAACCGAGCAGGAAGCCGTTCTGATGATCGACCCCAGAAACCTCGATACACTGCTTCACCCCCAGTTTGACGCTAAGGCAATCAAGGCTGCTACACCCGTAGGCAAGGGTCTTGGTGCTTCTCCCGGAGCTGCTTGCGGTAAGATTGTATTCACAGCTGAGGACGCTGAGGCTTGGGCAAGCAGAGGTGAGAAGGTTGTTCTGGTTCGTCTGGAAACCTCTCCCGAGGATATCACTGGTATGAAGGTATCTCAGGGTATCCTGACAGTTCGTGGCGGTATGACCTCTCACGCAGCCGTAGTTGCTCGTGGTATGGGTACCTGCTGCGTATCCGGCTGCGGCGACATCAAGATGGACGAGGAGAACAAGAAGTTTGAGCTGGCAGGCAAGACCTACCACGAGGGCGACTGCATCTCCATCGACGGTACAACCGGTAACATCTATGATGGTCTTATCCCCACCGTTGACGCTACAATCGCCGGCGAGTTCGGCAGAATTATGGCTTGGGCTGACAAGTACAGAGTTCTTAAGGTAAGAACAAACGCTGATACACCCGCTGACGCTAAGAAGGCTCGCGAGCTGGGCGCTGAGGGTATCGGTCTTTGCCGTACAGAGCATATGTTCTTTGAGGCTGACAGAATTGCTGCATTCCGTGAGATGATCTGCTCTGATACAGTTGAGGAGCGCGAGGCTGCTCTTGCTAAGATTGAGCCTATGCAGCAGGCTGACTTTGAGAAGCTTTATGAGGCTCTTGAGGGCAACCCTGTTACAATCCGTTTCCTCGACCCGCCTCTGCACGAATTCGTTCCCACAGAGGAAGCTGACATTGAGGCTCTTGCAAAGACACAGGGCAAGTCTGTTGCAGACATCAAGGCACTTATCGCAGGTCTGCACGAGTTCAACCCCATGATGGGTCACCGTGGCTGCCGTCTGGCTGTAACATACCCCGAAATTGCAAAGATGCAGACAGCTGCTGTTATCAAGGCTGCTATCAATGTTAAGAAAGCTCATGCTGACTGGAACATCGTTCCCGAGATTATGATTCCTCTGGTTGGTGAAATCAAGGAACTGAAGTACGTTAAGGACGTTGTTGTTGCAACTGCTGACGAAGTAATCAAGGCTGCAGGCGTTGAGCTGAAGTATGAAGTTGGCACAATGATCGAAATTCCTCGTGCTGCTCTTACTGCTGACGAAATCGCTAAGGAAGCTGAGTTCTTCTGCTTCGGTACAAACGACCTTACACAGATGACATACGGCTTCTCCAGAGATGACGCAGGCAAGTTCCTGAACGCTTACTATGACAAGAAGATTTTCGAGAACGACCCGTTTGCAAAGCTTGACCAGACAGGCGTTGGCAAGCTGATGGAGATGGCAATGAAGCTTGGTAAGGCTACACGTCCCGAGCTGCACGTTGGCATCTGCGGCGAGCACGGCGGCGATCCTTCGTCCGTTGAGTTCTGCCACAAGCTTGGTCTGACCTACGTTTCTTGCTCGCCTTTCCGCGTTCCGATCGCAAGACTGGCTGCTGCACAGGC
>CAZLBL010000070.1:0-10208 GCA_964557825.1 uncultured Ruminococcus sp. | reverse complement strand
TGCCTTGCGAAGCCGCTTGGTTATTGCGTTTGTGCGGTTTTGCTCAGGGCTATCTCTTTGAGAGATAGTAGTGAACTTGGTTTATTTGATGCAATAAGGTTGAAAATATATTTGGTGAATAATGAAGACGGATATGTTAAGTATATTTCAGAAAAACGTCTAGATTACTATGATGATTATGTGCCATATATTGACTTCTTTGAAGACAATGCTGAAGTTACTGTAATTTTTCACAACAAGAATTCAACCAGTCAAATAGTAATACCAATAAGTTAGCTATCATGCGCAGTTTAAAAATTGTTTCCCCACATTATGACTCTAACATGGCATATGTAAGCACCATAGCAATGCAATCAGGAGACACAGGGTATGGCTGTCATATGTTACGATAATATTCATACAGAAGGCATTGGACTTAAGATTGGCTAAGTGGCTTATATTGCTCTTATTTCCCAGATATTTCATTATGTTCACTTTTATCCTGAATTGTGTAGTCAAATATTTCGTGAAACTGCTGATATGACAATCAAAACTGGGCTCCCAAAACAATTCGCTATTATAGCAGTTACTGCAGAGTGCAATTTAAAATGTGGCATTTCGAAAGATTTTCCATAAGCAAAACTATATATTAGCAAAAAATGCTGATACAATTTTTGGTTTTCACATTCTTCCCGAGGCTAACAACCTCGGGATTTTTCTTGCACAAGTAGCAAAACTTCACATCCGTTTGTCATACTTCACAAAAGCATTGACAATCCTGTCGGATAATGGTATTATCGCACAAAGGCCATTAAAAATCAATAAGTAGGAGCTGATGAACATAGCTGTAACAGCCTGTTGCATCAGGAGGCTGTTGCGCCAAAAGCATCCTATCTCCGCAATCCCGTTATACCCGACGCTGTTCGAGCTTCTTGATGAAGTAATATACCCCTCGCAACCCGAGACTGCCATAATCGGCAGTCTCGGGTATTTTTATATCCTTTTTCGTAAGGCACGACATTGCCGTTCTCCTCCAAAGTCTGATTATCCCACAAAACAAATCAAACTTTGGAGGAAATAATATGTCAGCAGAAAAATACTATCTTTATGTAAACGGTAAACCTGTAGAGGTTACCAAAGAACTCTATACATACTATATGCGTTCCGAATGGCGAAATCAGTATAGAGATGTGAAGCTCAAAACCGGCAGAATTGTCGTAGATAACGACAATAGCACTATGACATTCGAGGGCAGCAAGGAGGTGTCGCTGGACAGTCTCTTTGAGCAGGGAGCACAGATTCCCGATACAGCAGAGCCATTCGACGAGGTGTATATCAGAAATGCGTGGTTGTATGAAGCACTTGACAAGCTGTCTATACGGGACAGATATATCATAACTCAACTATACTTCGAGCAGAAAACGGAAACTGAGCTTGCAAAGGAGTTGGGTGTCAGCCAGGCATTTATCCATAAAAAGAAAACTAAAATTTTGGATAAATTGCATGAACTTTTAGAAAATTTGTAAAAGGGGGTTATAAAATGGCGTTCTAATTTCCTAATTAAGTGAGGGGTAAAAATCCTTTCTCGTAGTTCTTTGAAAATTGAATAGCAATATTTCAGATACTTTCCTCTGCATAGCCGCAAGGTTAAAGCGACAGGAGCACTCCGCCATGACAGAACAGTGAATTCATGCAGGACAAGCACGACGCTTAGTCGGAAGCCTATGAGCTGATTTTATGATCCTAGAAACGAATTCACACTCCGAGTGAACAAGAGCACTCCGAAAATCGGTACGGCAGCCGATCCGCCATGATATATGCAGAGGGATAATGATACTTCCGCCTAGCCACAGACATCGCAATGGGGGCGGCTTTGTGAGAACCACATCGGGGTGAGATTCCCATGACATCGTATAGCGTAATGCTTTTGCCAACGATGGTCTGAAATATTCCCTCGGAGAGCAGTAATGTTCTTCGCTTTAGCCGGGGAGGTCGGGGACAAATACGGCACACAGGTTGATTTGCGAAATACGGAGAAATCCGATTTAATATATTGCCGCAGCTCTGCCTAGCGGATCTGCGGCAGTTATACATAACATCAACAAACGAAAGGACTTTTTTTATGAGCAAAAAGAAAATCAGGCGGGGCGATGTGTTCCTTGCCGACTTGAATCCTGTTGTTGGAAGCGAGGAGGGCGGCAATCGCCCCGTACTCATTGTTCAGAACAACACAGGAAACCGCAACAGCCGTACAACTATCGTGGCTCCTATCACAAGAAAGCTCACATCAAGCTATCTTCCCGTCCATGTCATAGTCTCGCCAAGCGTAACGGGACTTCAGGAAACCTCAAGCGTTATGCTCGAGCAGATTCGTGTTATGGACAAGGAGAGGCTCAAGGAAAAGGTAGGACATCTTCCGCCGTTCCTTATGACGCTTGTGGACAGAGCCATTCGTGTAAGCGTGGGACTGAAATCAGAATATAACTAAAAATGTGGGGGGAAAATATATGAACGAGGACGCAAAAATAGTTCTGAAGCTGCACCTTTGCAACAGCTTTACCGAAACTCTCGCTGCTGAAAATCTCATAACCGAGCGACAGCGAGGCAAGCTCCGAGCCGTAGTCAAGAGACGGATAATGGCAGTTTGAACTCGGTTCCCCTCTAGTTAGAATTTGCATAAAAACCGTAGATATTTTCGTTGGGTTTGGTGATAGATATCGCCAAGCCCTTGTGGTATTGTGTTATGTGAAAGGAGTGGTCGAATGGCAGAAATTAAAATCATACCTGCTCGTGACCGCAGCGAGGACATAATACGAACTGCGGCTTACGCAAGAGTATCCAGCGACAGCGAGGATCAGATAAACTCGTACAATGCACAGATTCGGTACTACACCGAAATGTTAAGCAGCAGTATCAACACGGTATTCGTGGATATGTACGCTGACGAGGGTATAACAGGCACTTCGGCAGATAAGCGAGATGACTTCCTGCGACTTATGAAGGACTGCCGCAGAGGTCGTATTGACCGAGTGCTGACAAAATCCGTATCCCGATTCGCACGAAACACAAAGGAATGCCTTGAAGCGGTGCGTGAGCTGAAAACACTCGGCATATCGGTATACTTCGAGAAAGAAAATATCGACACAGGCGAGTTAAGCTCTGAAATGCTGCTGGCGTTACACAGCCAGTTTGCACAGGAGGAATCCATATCAATCTCCAAGAACTGCCGTATGGGTATACAAAAACGAATGGCAGATGGTACTTATAAAAACTCATCAATGTCATACGGCTATGAGTATATAGACGGCGAAATCCATATCAACGAACCCGAGGCGGCAATCGTGGCACGAATTTTCGACGAGTATCTTGCAGGAAAAGGTGCATACGAAATTGCCGCCGAGTTCAATAGAGAGGGCGTTGAAAACCCTCGAAACAGCTTGGAATGGTATCCTCAGTTAATTCAGAATATCCTAATCAATGAAAGGTATGTCGGAGATTCACTGTATCAAAAGAGGTGTACGACTGATACGCTCCCGTTTAGGAAACTATATAACAAAGGATATAAACCTCAGTATTATGTTTCTAATACACATATCCCCATAATCGACAAGGAGAAGTTCGAGGCTGCTCAAAGGATACGAGAGCAAAAATCAAAGGTGTACTACCGAGATACGCCGTATAGCAGGTATCCGTTGAGCAAGAAGATAAAATGTAGCTGCGGCAGCACCTTCAAGCGCAAAAAGGTCGGAGAACGAGTATCGTGGACTTGTATCAGACATGATAAAAGAACCTCGGTTATCAAGTGCGATATGAAGCCGATACATGAGCCGCTCATATACGAAGCGTTCATCAGAATGTTCAATAAACTCACTGCCCACTATCATGACATAATCACCCCAGCCTACCGCCAACTGCAGAGGCTGTCGGATATCGGCGAGCTCGCCAACACGCAGGTTGCAGAAATCCGCAAGGAGATCGCAGAGCAAAAGGCACAAATCCATCTGCTCTCACAGCTAAATGCACAAGGAGTTCTGGACTCGGTGTATTTCACCTCACGCTCACAGGAGCTTGACCGAAATCTCGTACAACTGCATAAGCAGCTACACGCAATATTAAACAGCGATGATTACGAGGAACGGCTCGGTAAAATCAAGAAACTCATATCTGTACTTGAAAGCTCCGAGCAGATAACCGAATTCGATGAGGAAAAATTCAGCAGTATAGTGGAACGAATAACTGTCCTCTCTGAAAAGGAAATACGGTTCGAGCTTATAGGCGGCATAGCCTTCAACGAGCTGATACAGCGGAAAGGACGGTGAAAATATGCTGAAGAACAGGAACATTCCCTTCGGCTACTGCATAAGGGGCGGCGAATATGCTGTGAACGAGCAAGAGACAGATGCAATACGACAGATATTCGCCCGATACATAGGCGGTGACTCTCTGAAAACCATAGCAGCACAGATGACCGTACCATACAACACTTGTAAACCCGTATGGAACAAGAATATGGTTAGCCGAGTGCTGGAAAATCGCAGATACCTCGGTGAGAATAGTTATCCCGCCATAATCTCGCAAGAGGACTTCGACACAGCAAATCAGATAAAGGCTACCCGATACATAAAGGGTGAGAGAAAAGAAACCGCACCCAAAAAAGAACAGAAGATTATCAAAATCGCATACGAGCCGACAGAGGAGATTCAGAGGAAAACCAATGAGATCTCCCGAATGCTTGATACGCCCGATGCGGATAAGGAAGATATAATAAAACAGATATTCAAATGTGCGGAAATGAAATATGCCGCATTAAAGCCGATATATGACGGAGGTGACACGAATGTTTGAAGCTACAATGCAGAGGTCGGTAGTAATTATTCCTGCGAAAACGAAAGAGGCCTTGCAGACTTCTGTGAAACTAAAAGTGGCGGCATACTGCCGAGTGTCCACAGATCAGGAGGAACAAGAATCCAGCTATGAGGCACAGATAAGCTATTACACCGAGAAGATAGGCAAAAATCCCAACTGGACAATGGTTAAGATTTTTGCAGATGAGGGAATTACAGGAACGCAGGACAAAAAGCGTGACCAGTTCAAAGAGATGATAAGGCTGTGCCGTAAAAAGAAGATTGACCTTATACTCACAAAATCCATCTCCCGATTCGCACGAAATACGGTGGATACGCTGAAATATGCGAGAGAGCTGAAAGTGCTTGGAATAGGCATCATCTTCGAAAAGGAAAATATAAACACCCTCGAAATCGACACAGAAATGATACTGACAATACAGAGCTGCTTCGCACAGGCAGAATCCGAATCCATCAGCAAGAATGTGTCATGGGGAATCCGTCAGAGCTTCCGTGAGGGCAAAGTGCCGATGCACTATAATACAATGCTCGGTTACCGCAAGGGAGCAGACGGTAAACCGGAGATAGTTCCCGAGGAGGCGGAGATCGTCCGAGAGATATACCACAGCTACCTTACAGGAATGAGCCTGCAGCAGATAGCTGACACCCTAAATGCTCGGGGGATAGCCACTAAAGGCAGTAATGCGCAATGGAAGAACAACAAGATATTGAATATCCTTACCAACGAAAAATACACAGGCGACGCTCTGCTGCAGAAAACATATATAATCGACTGCATATCCAAGAAAAGCCGAAAAAACAACGGTGAACTTCCGATGTATCTTGTGAAGAACCATCACGAACCTATAATCTCCCGAACAGAATTTAATCGGGTTCAGGAAGAAATGGCTCGCCGCAAGAGCAAGCGTAAGGTAGCTGAAAAATTCTGCAAGACCGAGCAAGGCAAATACAGTGCGAAATACGCTCTGACGGAACTGCTTGTCTGCGGAGAGTGCGGCACCCCATACCGCAGAGTGACATGGACAGCCAAAGGCTTCAAGGAGATTAAGTGGCGGTGTATAAACCGCCTGCAGTATGGCAAGAAAAAGTGCCATAACTCGCCCACTTTATCCGAGGAGGCACTCCACAAAGCTATAGTGACCGCCATAAATAACTTCTGCGAGGTCAAGGATGACGTGGCAGAGATACTCCGAGAGAGCATTACAGAGGTACTTGACCCGAGCAAAAACGGCAGTGTGCTTGCCGCACAGCAGAGGCTTGATGAGCTTGCAAACAATATGAACGAGCTGCTGCGGCTGGCAACCACTCCCGAGAGCAGTAAGATGGCGATGGCTGATATACAGAAATTCAGCGATGAAATGAAAGCCTTGCGGGAATTCATAGAAACCGAGAAATCCAAGGCTACTACGGCAGAACAGGATACAAAGCAGATGAATGCGGTGCTGGAACGGCTTGAACAAGCGAACTTTACGCTGACGGAATATGACAATGTGGTTGTACGGCAGATGGTGGAGAAGATAAGCGTTATAGATAAACAGACAATAAGGATACGGTTTATAGGCGGTATGGAGATAGTGCAGGTATTTTAATATATGACAAAAAGTACTCTTTTTCGACCAAACTTCACAGATTTTTGCTATACTTCACTAAAGCATTGACAAAGCTTGTGTTTGTTGCTAGAATTGAATTAAATAATATAGTATGTGGTGTTTGTTATTCTAGTATTATGAGTATGTGTTTTAAACATTATTCTTAATACAAAGGGTTACAAAAGTAAACGTCGCTATACTTGATGCCAACTTTTTTGAAGGCAACCTTAAATATTTATGAATTAGGAGAACAAACATGGATAATCTGAATATTCCGTTAATTTCGCCTGTAGCCCTCAAGTATTATGAATACGCATGTGATGATTCGGAAAGAATCCATCATCGTGCCGAAGATGTAAGAATATGTTTGGAAAAAATATGTGACTCAATAATTGTTCAGTTAGTGTCGTCAGATACAAAGCGTAAGTGGGGAAATTTAAAGCTCCATAACAAATTGGAATCATGCAAAGAATTTATGAATCCGGAAGTTGTAAATAAACTTTTAGAAGCAAAAGGCATAGGAAACAAGGGTGTGCATGATGGAGAAGAAGGAGATTTTACCAAACAAGATATTAATGATTCTTTAGACACCATTAAAAACTTTTCGCTTGAAGTTTTTTTCTCATATTTTGTACGAAACGGCTTTGGAGATCTTATGCAAGGGTCATGGATTCCGACAGTATTCAGCACTCTTCCACCTGTATATCGGATTCAGGTATTGGAAAAATACTATGCAATTGAGCCATCAGTTTTTGTTATTGATAAATTGTCCAAAGCATATTTGAAAAATAATATGAAAAACAAAGCTTATGCCTTTTTGAGTGATTGTCATAACAAGGGACAGCTTAGTAACTTTGAACTTGATTATTTTATGGAGTCTCTCAAAGTGCTTGAGCCGAACTTGGATAAGTTCAGCATTGCTCGCAATTTGGATGAAGCAAAAAGGAATTTCTTAGACTTGCTTCCCGCTATAGATGAAAATGAAAGAGATACTTTCGTGATTTTGGTTTCAATGATACTTACCGGCGAGCAGCCCAGTGAAATTTGCACAGACTAATAAATACGGCGACTATGAAAGGAATTTATTTATGAATTATACAATTGGAGCACAAATTGGAGATACAGGTGGATTCGGTTCGGTCCATGTTTGCTACTCAGAAAACGGGGAAAAATATGCCATAAAGCAGTTGAAAAATATGGACGCTGCTGCAAGTGATCGTTTCGCAAAAGAAATTCGCTTAATTACGAGGTTGTCGCATCCCAATATTATCAAAATAATCGGATTTAATACTGACGGAGATAGAAAATTCTATATAATGCCTATTTATAATTCTAGCCTCAGAGCGATTATACCCTATTTATACGGCAATTACGCTCGTCAATATAAGGTTATTTCAGAAATATTGAGTGGTGTTGCATATCTTCATTCAGAGGGTGTTTTACATAGAGATTTAAAACCCGAAAATATACTTTACAATTCGGACAGCGATATTGTTATAAACGATTTTGGGTTTAGCAGACAAATCAACTCTGACTCAACGCGTCTTACCCAATATGGTGATGCCTTTGGAACTTTAAATTATACTGCTCCCGAACAACTTAGAGACGCATGTGTAGTTAATGAAAAAGCAGATATATATTCATTGGGAAAGATTATAAAAGATATTGTCACAAATGGCTGTCAATATGAAGTCCCCATGGATGATATGAAATATGTGATCAACAAGTGTACAGATGAAAATCCTAACAGAAGATTTAATTCGGTCAGTGAATTAAAGGATACTATAGATAACATATATCAACGGTTGTTTGGATTAGTTGAAACCGATATTATAGATAACCTTTTGTTGAATTTGCAACTTGGAGTCTTAGACACTGCTTCAATAGTTGGTTTAGCTAATCGCCTTTTAAGCTGTAATGATAATGACAAGCTGGAAAAATTCTTCCGTAATATTTCCAATACACAATATACATATTTGGAGGCAGAAGAATCTCAGTTAATAGAATCTTTAATAATTCGGTTGCAAAAACACTTTACTTCACAAGCGTGGGGATTTGGTTATACCGACATAATAGGAGATAATTGTAATCGCTTGTATGGGCTTTCGCATAATGTTGTTGTAAAAGCGAACTTGCTTTTTGCTATTATAGAGGTTGGAATATCCCATAACAGATGGCATGTCATGGGCATTGCATCTTATTTACTGACGTCGGCTGTATCCAACATTCCTGAATGCACCGAATTAGCTGAATTGTTATCAGATAGAAATGTTTATCTAAACGGTCTGAACATAGATGCATCAATTCTCCCTGCGTGTTTAAAACCATTCTATTCCCGTAATTATTCGAATGCATTGCTCGGAGAATGATGTTTTTAGTGCTAAGCTGAATATCGGATAATTGTATATTATTTTAATTAGACCATCTTTACGCATTGCGTAAATGGAATAAATTTTAAGGAGTTTTGGCTATGTCAGACAATTTTAAGGATTTTAATTTAAAGTTTAATGTTGATGAATTGCTAATAGTTCAAACTGAATATTGGCAATGGTCACTTAGACCAATTCAATGTACCTTGGGAGCAGGTGTTTTGAGTCTTAGGCGTCCAGCGGAAACGATGTCGGAATTAAGCGCTGACGAAGGGGCTGATTTAATAAAGATAACTAAAATTATTGAATCTACTCTCAAATCTGCTTATGGCATGGACAAAATGAATTATATTATGTTAATGATGGTTGACATACACATTCATTATCATGTTGTACCACGGTATGCAAAAGAAATTGACTTTGCTGGACAAAATTTTAAAGATCAGGGATGGCCTAAACCACCTGTACTTGATGCTGGAGCCGTTGATAAAGATGTCTTATTTGCGATAAGAGATTTCTTGAAATCTCATGTACAGAATGATTAATATCATTAGTGTTTCATCGTAATATAGAGATACGGCACAAGATGAGCACGAGAGGCTGTTGAATTTAAATACAACAGCCTGTTGTGTTAAAAATGAATCGTGAAGGGTACATCTGACTATGGTATGTTTTGATAAAACGCATGATCAATTATCTAAATATCTGCAAAATACAGAAGCCACTTTTAATAAGTTGCTTTCTCTTTATGGCGGTCATGCAAAAATTAAAAGTACACTTGATCTTGGTTTTCCGCATGATGTTATTCGGATTGCGGGTGGGTTTGCAACAGGGGTATATGTTGACTGGCAATCTAATTGCCCGATTATTCCTGTTGATACATGTGTTAATGTCTGCTCATGTTCTTGTTTTGAAATTGATGATGATATTTTAAATATATTCTATAATAATGCAATTAACGAACTTATTAATAAGTTGAACAGTAGCATTTATATATTCAACTATCATAGAGGTAATCATTTTATTTCATATCTAAAAAGTAAAATATCTGGTAAACGCTATTTGTTGCTTCACTCTTCCGCATCTGAATTTAAAAATAACTACAACGGACTTTATCCAGTGAAAAACAACTGGTATTTTAATGATATAAAAGTTTTTAATCACGGGAACTGTTACATACGTTATATTGACGGAAATAAAGCAGAACTTTTCGATAAAATTGCTCAAAATCTTATTAAATTTAATGAAATTAGGCAGGAGTTTATAGCAGAATCACTTTTAAACGGAATTGCAAGAATCAAATCAGTTAGTCACTTTCACCATTATTATATGCCAAATGCTCATTCTGTTGTTGATGTGCTATAATAAAGTTGTAACACCTCGCCCCAAAGTGATATAATAGACAC
>CAZLBL010000069.1:0-10254 GCA_964557825.1 uncultured Ruminococcus sp. | reverse complement strand
GCCGAGTTGAACTTTGTTCAACGCTAGGCAGGGGGGGACATCTTGCCTAAGTTATAGATGGGAATTTGTTCAGTCGGCGGTTCATAACCCGGATACCGCATGATGTTCCCTTGTGACAAGGCTGTATGGCTTTGTATTATCGTAATTCTGAAAGGAGTTTATATCATGGGTTTAATAAAAGCAGCGCTTAATTCGGTTTCGGGTACATTGGCTGACCAGTATAAGGAGTATATCTACTGCGATTCTCTCGCCTCTGATGTGCTTGTGGCAAGAGGTTACAAGCGCGTTGGCAGTAAAGGTACAAACAAAGGTTCGGATAACATAATCACAGACGGCTCTGCAATCGCGGTAAACGAGGGTCAGTGCGCCCTTATCGTGGTTGACGGAAAGGTTACTGAAGTTGCGGCAGAAGCAGGCGTGTTTACGTTCAAGTCGGACGCTTCTCCCTCTGTTTTTTCAGGAAACCTTGGCGATTCCCTGCTCAATACCCTGAAAGATGTTGGCGGCCGTATCGCCTACGGCGGCGAGGCAGGACGCGACCAGCGCGTTTACTATGTCAATATAAAGGAGATTATGGGCAACCGCTTCGGTACGGTAAACCCCATACCTTTCCGCGTTGTTGACCGCAATATAGGTCTTGATATTGATGTTTCCGTTCGCTGCAACGGCGAATATTCGTTCCGTATAACCAATCCTATACTGTTCTACACCAACGTATGCGCAAATGTGGCAGACACATATACCCGCGAAAATATGGACAGTATGCTTAAATCCGATATTCTCGGCGCTTTGCAGCCTGCATTCGGCAAGATTTCCGAGCAGGGCGTGCGTCCCAGTGCGCTTACTTCTCATACAATGGAAATCTGCGACGCGCTTAATGAGGTTCTTTCCACAAGATGGGGCGAAAAACGCGGTATGCGCGTGGAGTCCTTTAACCTCAATTCCGTAACACTTCCCAAGGAAGACCAGGAGATGATTACACAGCTTCAGCGCAAGGCTGTTATGCGCGATCCCGGCATGGCGGGCGCAACCCTTGTAGAAGCACAGGCAGAGGCAATGAAAACCGCCGCAGGCAACGCTGGCGGCGCAATGGTTGGCTTTATGGGCATGAATATGGCTCAGCAGCAGGGCGGAATGAACGCGCAGAATTTCTATCAGATGAGCGCACAGCAGCAACAGCAGAATATGGCTCAGCAGCAGGCACAAGCAGTTCCCGCTCCCGCAGCAAACAGCTGGAAATGCAGCTGCGGCGCTGATAACACGGGCAAGTTCTGCCAGCAGTGCGGCAGTCCCAAGCCCGCAGATACAGGCTTCTGGACCTGTGGCTGCGGCGCGCAGAACAAGGGCAAGTTCTGTCAGGAATGCGGTAAGCCAAAGCCCGCAGGAGCGCCCCTTTACAAGTGCGACAAATGCGGCTGGGAGCCTGCCGACCCCAAGAATCCCCCGAAGTTCTGCCCCGAATGCGGCGACCTATTTGACGCAAACGACATAGTTTAATCCACACAACATATCCCCCGCCGCGCGGGGGATTTATTTTGTCTGTGGCTATTGACTTTATCGGCAAATTATTATATAATAGTAGTTAGTGTGTATTTAACAGCGGGGCGCATATCCTGCAATTTATCATTTTTGGAGAGGTTGAAATGTCAGTAGAAAAAACTACCGCCAAGGGCGGATTTTCATCAAAAATAGGCTTTATACTTGCGGCGGCAGGCTCGGCGGTTGGTCTGGGAAATATTTGGAGATTTCCCTATCTTGCAGCAAAATACGGCGGCGGAATGTTCTTGCTTGTGTACATAATACTTTCGGTGACCTTCGGATTTTCACTGCTTGTAACAGAAATCGCGCTTGGACGCAAAACGGGCAAAAGCGTAATCGGCGCGTACAGCACCGCAAATTCCAAATTCAAGCCGCTTGGCTGGGTGGCTTCGGTTGTACCCTGCATAATTTTTCCGTATTACTGCGTAATCGGCGGCTGGGTGTTCAAATATCTTACAATGTACATAACAGGCGGCTCGGCACAGCTTGCAGCCGATGGCTTTTTCGACAGCTATATAGGCTCGGCAGGTCAGCCTACGCTGTTTCTCGCCATCTATATGGGAATTACCGCACTGGTTGTAATGCTTGGCGTTGAAAAGGGCATAGAAAAATTCAGCAAGGTGCTTATGCCCGTGCTTGTAATTATTTCGCTTGGCATAGCCATTTACGCGCTTACGCTTGAGGGCGCGGGAGAGGGCTTCCTGTACTACATCACGCCCAACATTGAGGATTTCTCCGTTATGACCGTGGTGGCAGCTATGGGACAGCTTTTCTACTCCATGTCAATCGCCATGGGAATTATGGTAACCTACGGCTCATATATGCGCAAAAATGACAGCATAGAAACCTCGGTGCATTATATCGAGGTGTTTGATACAGGCGTTGCTTTCCTTGCGGGCATGATGATTATTCCCGCCGTATTCGCGTTTTCCAACGGCGACCCCGCAGCACTTGGAAAGGGTCCCGGTCTGATGTTTGTAACCCTGCCAAAGGTGTTTGAGAATATCCCCGGCGGCTTCGGCTGGATAATCGGCATGGTGTTCTTCCTGCTTGTCAGCCTTGCGGCGCTTACCTCCTCAATCTCGCTGATGGAAACCATTGTTTCAATCGTTGTGGAAAAAACAAAGCTTAAGCGTATCCACGCCTGCCTTATCGTTGTGGCGGCTTCGTTTGTGATTGGTCTGCTCTCGGTGTTCGGCTCAAGTATCTGGGCGGACGTGAAAATTTTCGGTATGCAGTTTCTTGATTTCTTTGATTTTATCAGCAACAACGTTATCATGCCGCTTGTGGCACTGTTTACCTGTATCCTTATCGGCTATGTCGTTAAAACGAAATATATTGAGGACGAGGTGGAAATCGGCACAAAATTCCGTCTTAAGGGACTTTACAGAATTATGATAAAGTTCGTCTGCCCCGTATTTATGGTGGTTATTTTCTTCTCCTCAATATTCATGACCATCTGAGAATTAAGGCAATATCGCAAAATATTAAACCCTCCCACACATGGGAGGGTTTTTCAGTTTATCAGCGCCGCGCGAATTATGTCGTGCTGCCAAATCCGCCGTTGCGTATGCCGTCGGCGTCATCGTCAAGGGTAATTCCGTACTCCACAAAAATTCCCTGCGCAAAGGCAGTGCCTGCGGGAATTTCCACGGTTCTGCCCTCGTTTGTGTCGTTGGTGATTTTTATGAAAATGTGTCCCTCGTTATCGGAGTTGTAATAATCGCTGTCGATTATGCCCACCGTGTTGTTAAGCTGAAGTCTGAACTTAAAGCCAAGACCGCTTCTGGGGTAGATTTTAAGCACCCAACCGTCCTCTATCCACGCCCTTATGCCCGTTGCAACCTTTGCAGTTTCCCCCGGCGCAAGCGTGATGTCGCAAGGCGCGAATATATCGTACCCCGCAGAGCCTGAAGTAGCGCGGCGCGGCAGCTTTATTCCGTCATATACGGCGGCTGCATTTTCGCCAAAGCCCTCGGCAAACTGCGCAGGACTTACCTTTTCAAATTTTGCTATTCTTTTCATGCTGCTTCCTCTCAATCCCATAAAACTATTTTCCCGTGCTGAAGCGTTTCCTGCACATCAATAACGCGCTGATTTGCGCTGCCCTTCCAGTGAAGCTTTGCGTCAAACAGGCTTTGCTCAAACCTGCCGTCAACCAGCACATCGCACAACCTTACCGCTTCAAGGTCTGAAATCTCCTCCCACAGATAGCCTGTATAAAGCCATATGGTCTTATCGGGAAATTCGGCTTTTACGCGCGCCGCAAGCCGCGCCACCTCTTCCCTGCTGCATGGGTGAAGCGGGTCGCCGCCGCTGAACGTAATTCCGCTGATGTGGTCTGCCGAAAGCTTCTCAAAAAGCTCCCGCTCCGCAGCCGCGTCAAAGGGCAGCCCACCGTCTATATCCCACGTTATGGGATTATGGCAGCCGCGGCAGCGGTGCGCGCAGCCTGCTGTCCACAGCACGGTGCGAAGTCCGTTGCCGTTAAGCATATCGTCCGTTGTTATGTTATGATAACGCATATCGTTCTCCCGTTTTATCAGGTATCAAGTCTTTTTATTTCCGCAAGCGCCTTGTTTCTGTACACAAGGTCGGTTCGCTGTGAGAAGCCCATCTTCTCCCAAAAGCTATTGCCAAGTATATTCCTGTCAAATACCACAAGAGCCGCCTTGTTTATTCCACATTTTTTAAGGCTGTCAAGCGCGGCATTTACGAGAGCCGCCGCTATTCCCTGCCCCCTCATATTCTCGCGCACCGCTGTGTGATAGATATATCCGCGCCGCCCATCATTTCCCGCCATGATAACTCCGACAACGCCGCCGTCATCAGCCACGAAACAGGTTTCGGGGTTGCGTTCAAGAAAGCGCGCTATTCCCTCGCGCGAATCGTCAAGGTCGTTAAGTCCCATTCCTTTGCAGGAAAGCCACAGCGAATAAACGTTGTCATAGTCCTCAATTTTCATCAGACGAATTTTCATCACATACTTTTCCTATCCTTTATTTCTGCCATTTTTGCGGCGTTAAGGCGCGTGTCGCCCTTTACCCTTGAATAGCTGAGATAGCCGTTCATGCGGTCTATTTTGGTGAGATTTGTGCTGCCGCATTTGGGACAAACGTCCATTTCAAGCTGCTGGTGACCGCAGTCGTCACAGTACGCAAGCGACAGATTAACCCCCTCATAGAAGCCAATCTTCATCGCACGGCGGACAAGCGTCTTTACCGCCTCGCGGTTGTAGTCGATAGGATAGCGGACATACTGTATCTTGCCGCCGTTAAACAAATCCCAGAAGCGTTTTTCAAGGTCCTGCTTCCTTATGGGACTGATATCTTCCGAAACATGGCAATGGAAGCTGTTGGAAACATACTCGCGGTCGGAAACATTCTCCACAATGCCGTATTTCTTGCGGAACTGCTGAATTTGCAGACCACAGAGGTTCTCCGCAGGCGTGCCGTAAATCGCATAAAGGCAGCCGTCCTCTTTCTTGAAATCCTGTATGCGCTTGTTGATATACTCCATTGTTTTAAGCGCAAATTCGCCGCCTGCGGCAATAGATTTGCCCGTGGCAAGCTGTTCAAGCTCGTTAAGCGCAGTTATGCCGAAGGAAGCCGTTGCAGACTTAAGCAAGGGCTTAATCTTATCATGTATGCCAAGGTGACCGCCAAGGAAGCCGCCCTCGCAGTAAGCAAGCGGGTTTGTGCTTGCCTTAAGCTCGCCGAGGTACGCGTAGGTTCTCAGGTGTATGCGGCGGATAAGGTTGAGGTAATAGTCAAGCACCTCGAAAAAGTCCTTGCTTTCCTGCTGCGCCTTTGCGTAAATCATCGGCAGGTGCAGCGACACCGCGCCTATGTTGAAGCGTCCCACAAAAACAGGCTTGTCGTTTTCGTCCGCAGGCTCTATCCCGCCGCGCTCATACCACGGCGAAAGAAACGCGCGGCAGCCCATTGGACTTATAATTCTGCCGTATTTTTTGTATATGGAAGCCACATATCCCTCGCCCGTAAGGCTTAGCCAGTCGGGATACATCGCTTTCTGGGAGCAGTCAATTCCCGCCTCAAAAACGTCCTCAAGCTCGCCGCCCTCTCCGTGCAGCTTCTCGTCATAGAGAAACACAATTTTCGGGAAAAGCACCGGCTTTTTGCAGGTTTTCTTGCCCTGACCCTTACGGCGCACCTCAAGCATGATTATGCTTGCCATTTTTGCAAACCTGCTTGTGCCGGTTCCCGTTGTTACCGTGATAAACGGATAATCGCCGCGGCTTGATGAAACGGAATTAAACTTGTATTCCCAGCCCTGAAAGCCCTGCTCAAAATCCACGCGGACATCTGCCATAGCCTCGCGCTCAGCAGCCTCGTCCGATACGCCAAGCGACTTGTAACGCTCAAATTGTTTACGATAGGTTTTCTCGGCATAGGGCGCAAGCAGTTCGTCCACGCTTGGCACGGTGAAGCCGCCGTACTGCTGGCTTGCGGCGGAAAGCGTGATATCGCCGATAACGTCAAACGCAACGGCAAGGGTTTTCGGCTCGTTATACCAAAGGTTTCCCATCTCAAAGCCGCCTTCCATAACGCTTTTCATATCAAAAAGGCAGCAGTTCATGGTGTCGCGGCGGGCGCTCATGTCATGCACATAAATATAACCCTCGCGGCAGGCCTGAAGCTCCTCGGTGGTCATAAAGAACTTCTGGTAAAGCTCCTTGTTAAGCTGATTGAAGATAAGGCTGCGCTTGGTTGAAACAAGCGCGCTGTCGGTGTTGGAATTTTCCTTGTCGCCGATATACATGATGGACTGGCTTTTTTTGTAAACCTCGTCCAGCATGGAAACAAAATCCTGCTTGTAGTTGCGGTAGTCCTTATAGCTTTTGGCAACGGCGGGATTGGTGGCTTCAAGCGCGCCCTCTACTATATAGTGCATTTCGGCAATGGAGATATCGTCCTTGTCAAGCGCTTTTGCCTTAGCGGTAACATAATCGCAGATATACTGTATCTCGTCCTCGGTGAACTTGTACATAACGCGGGTTGCGGATTTATTTACCGCGTTTATAACCTTCTGTACGTTAAATTCTTCCTTGGTATTATCCTTTTTAACTACCCTTATCATCTGAAACTCGCCTTCCTCAATCGTCAATATGTTGTACGAACATTATTATGATATCACAATTCTTTGTAGATGTCAATAACATATTGAACAGCGCACGGCAAAAAACTATACAAATCCGCAGCAGTATTTTTATACATTTTACCGCTTGACGCCGCAAAAACGCGCCCGCTCCCCTGCCCTAATGCAAAGAAACGGGCGCGCCGCCGCGCAGAAATATTTACCTGCCGCCAAGAAACGAAATAACCTCATTAAGCGATGGCAGGATTTCCACCGCAAGCCGCCGCATTTCTTCTGTTGGCTCTGCCATATCGGGAACCATAATCGGCTGCATTCCCGCAGCATAAGCGGCGCGTATCCCGTTGTAGCTGTCCTCTATGGCAATTGCCGCTGAGGGCGGAACCGAAAGCTCCCCGCAGGCTTTCAGAAAAATTTCGGGGTGCGGCTTGCTGTGGCTTACCATATCGCCGCAGATTACTTTGCCGAAATACGGCAGAATGCCCGCGTCACGCAGCTGATTTTCCACAACCTCGCGCCGCGTGGAGCTTGCAAGGGCGATTTTAATCCCATTATCCTTAAGGTATTGCAGAAGCTCCTTCACAAACGGCTTCATGGGCAGCCTGCCGCCGTCGTAGCGCGAGTGATAAAGGTCGCTCATCTCCTTTTTGCGCAGGTCATAAGGAAAATCCGCGCCGTAGAATTCCAGTGCAATTCTGCGGGTTTCGGCAGAGTTTGTGCCAAGGCACATACGGCAAAGCTTTTCTATATCCCGTATGCCGTATTTGTCCGCAACCTCTTTCCAGCACTCCACAACCTTTTGTTCAGAGTCGAAAATAACTCCGTCCATGTCAAAAACCACTGCTTCAATATTGTTCATGTCAATGCTCCTTGTTATTGGTATACCGATATTGTATCACAAAATCCCCTTTTTTTCAACCTTGCGGAATAATTCCGCCCTTTTTATGAGATATTAAAAGCAGTAAAAATTCCCTAAGCCAACAGAGGAGCTATAAATGTCAGAAAAGGTAAACACAAGGCTTCCGCGTGAAACTCCGCTGAGCGCAAGCCTTGAAAAAAATCTGGAGAATATCAGGACCATGACGGGCGGCACTTCCGACCTGATAATAAAGCGCGGCAGGGTCTGCGGCAACGACCTTGCGGTTATTCTGTGCGAGGGCATGACAAGCTCCTCAACGCTTGCGGCGCTTGTATATGAAAAGCTTAACGACCTTGAGGGCGCGGGAAATCTCCCGCCAAACGAGTTTATGGAGCGCCTTTTCACCGCCTATCTTGTAGCGGAGGAGCAGCTTGAAATCAAAAATCTGGGCGACCTGTGCCTTAAAATGGAGTCCGGCTTTGCAATAATTCTTACAGAGGGCTGTGCGCGCTGCACCGCGATAGGCGTGCAGGGCTACAAGTCGCGCGGGATAGAAGCGCCCGATACCGAAAACGACCTGCGCGGCTCGCGCGAGGGCTTTGTGGAGGTAATCCGCACAAACATGGCAATGATACGCAGGCGCGTAAAATCCCCCACGCTTGTGTTTGAAATGTCACAGCTTGGCGAGCGCAGCAATACCGATATCTGCCTGTGCTATTTCAGCGATAAGGTATCGCCAAAGCTGCTCCAAAGCGTAAAAGCGCGCCTTAAAACGGTAAAGCTTAACACGATACTTGAAAGCGGCTATATTCAGCCGTATCTTGAGGGCAAGGGCGGCTGGTTTTTCTCGGAATGCGGCACCTGTGAGCGTCCCGACAGCCTTGCCGCTAAGCTGTACGAGGGCAGGGTCGGTATCCTTGTGGACGGCACGCCGTTTGCGCTTGTTGTGCCGCACCTGTTTATAGAAAGCTTTCAGACAGTTGACGACTACACGCAGAAGCCGTTCTACGCAGCGTTTATACGCCTTGTGCGGCTGGCGGCGTATTTTATCACGCTGTTTCTTCCGGGCGCGTATGTGGCTATCGCCTCGTTTAGTCCGGAGCTGCTTCCCTCCGCGCTGATACTAAACCTTGCCGCCGCCGAGCAGACTGCGCCGTTCTCGCTTATGGTGGAGTGCCTGTTTATCCATTTCATGTATGAAATCCTGCGCGAAGCGGGGCTGCGGCTTCCGCGTCCCATTGGTCACGCGATAGGTGTTGTGGGCGGTATCGTCATAGGCGATATCACCGTAAACGCGGGACTTGTCGGCGCGCCGATGGTGCTTGTGGTGGCGCTTTCGGGTCTGTGCAGCTTTGTTGTTCCCGCGATGTATGAGCGTACGGTGATACTTCGGTTTTGGTATATTATCGCAGGCGGAGTGTTCGGCTTGTTCGGGCTGACAATAGCCGCGGGCGCGGTGGTTGTCAAAATGTGTTCGCTCAACACCTATGGAACGCCCTATATGGCGCCGATATCGCCCTTTACTCCGCGCGCGGGCAGGGATATGCTGATTCGCGCAGGCTGGCGCAGACTTGCACAAGGCGATGTGCAGCTGCAAAATCTTAACGGCGCGGAATAATGCACAGCCTGTTCGCACCGAACGTTCCAAGTTCCCCCAAAACGGCGGCTTTGTAGGCGCAGGCAGCGACCCAAATTTCCACAAAAAAACAGCGCCGCCAAAAGCGAAAGGAGAGCCATGATAAGTAAATATCAGCTTTTTTGCATACTGCTGCTGTCAAGACTTGCGTCGGCGTTTGTGTTTCCGCAGACGGGCGGCTTTACCGGCACGGAGTTTGCCGCGCTTCTCACCGCCGAGGGAATACGCCTGCTGCTTGCGCTTCCTGTGATTATATACTCCGCAAAGGGCAGAAATCTGTATGGCGCGGCGGCGCGCAAAAGCCGTTTCCTTGGGCTGTCCATGTCGGCAGTAACGGGCGCGGCGGCGGTTTTTCTTGCCGCAAAAACGGTATTTTCGGCAGCGGAATACGCCCGCAGCACAATCATCACGGGAGTATATTCCGCAGTTATTGCGCTGATTATCGCAGCCTTTGCCGTTTATGCGGCGGCAAAGGGGGTTGAAGCCATTGCGCGCGCGGGAGTGCTGTTTCTTGTGGCGGCGGCAGTGGTTACGCTTGCGGTGGTGCTGTCGGATATTCCGTATATGCGGCTTAGGGAAATAGGCGGCGCAGAGCTTTCAGACGGCTTTGTTTACCAAACTGCGGAGCAGCTTCTGCGCGGCGGCGAGTATCTGATATTTTCCGCGCTGCTGCCGTTTGTTAAGCAAGGCGGCGCGGGTACAATGCTTACGTTTGCGGTATGCTCGGTTTCGGCGGTAATTCTTGTGGGAATTTTTTCAATGTCGGTGCTTGGGGAATTTTTCGCGCTGACGGAGTATCCGTTTACCTCGGCGGCACAGCTTGCCGATGTTATACTGTTCAAGCGGCTGGACGGCTTTGCCGCTGCCGTGTGGACGCTTGGCGCGGCGCTAAGGGCGGGATTGCTGCTGCTTTCGGCATATACCGCAATCTCCGCAGCCGCAGAGCGTCCTGCCGAAAAAACGCGCGCATAAAATTCCCTGCGGCGGAAAATCGCAGCTTGCTTGCCGCCGAACTAACCTAAAATCGGCAGACTGCCGCGTATCAATAAGTATAACTTAGGCAAGATGTCCCCCTGCCTAGCGTTGAACAAAGTTCAACTCGGCG
>CAZLBL010000068.1:0-10729 GCA_964557825.1 uncultured Ruminococcus sp. | reverse complement strand
GGCAAAGCCAACCCTTGCCACGTTAAATGACGGGGCAAGCCCCTTATTGAAAAATCCGACCCGTGATTGCAACCACAGGTCGGATAAATTATTTTATGGACACCCGCTGCCGCCAGCAGAGGTATGTATTTTTTAAGCGCTCCGTTTGCCAAGCTTGATAAGCTTTACTATCGTGGGACTAAGAACAAGGTTTACTCCAAGCTCTATAAAGAAATTCACGCCAACCAAGACTGCAATAATATACAGGAAAACATCTCCGCCGTCTGCCCATTCCGTTATGGTTTCAAGGAAAAATGCCAGACAGCCCAGAATGAAAAATCCCGTGTTCATTATCGGGGCGGTAACCGCTGCGGCAAGCACCGCCGCAAATCTGCTTTTCTTTTCAAGCAGCTTGTACACAACGCCCGCCATAAGCCCTGCCATGGTTCCCTTGACAATACAGGTTACAATAGTGCCGGGAATGTTTATGGCGAAAAACGCCGCCGCGTCCATCAGCGTAACCGCGCCGAATACAAAGCCAAGCCACGCTCCCGCTTTCCAGCCGTACAGCGCCGCCCCCACAACGATAGGAACAAGCGCTATCGTAAACGAGAACATTCCCGCCCTTGCAACAAGCGTTGTAAGCACCTGAAGCACCACAACCACCGCCGTAAGCAGCGCAAGTCCTGTCAGCTTCTTTACATCGTATCTTTTTGTGTTTGCGTTCATAAGAACTCCTTGCTGGCATTCGGTCCTTAACCCCGATATGCCGCGGGTATATATTTACGGGAAAACTCCCGCAGACCCCTTGCTTTTGCAGCAGATTTTCAATAACTCTCTGTATAAAAACGGATAAATTTAACAAATGCTGCTTATTTTGCGTTCTTCTTATAGATATCCAGCAGACCCGTCATTATAAGGCTGCGGTCAAGAATAAACTCGTGCCTGCAAAGCGGCTGTATAACGGCGGAAAATCCGCCCGTTGCAACCACGGTGCATTTCTCGCCAAGCTCCTTTTCAAAGCTTTCAATCATGCCGTCCACCATAAACGCCGTGCCATAAAGCAGACCGGAACGCATACAATCTATCGTGTTTGTGCCGATAACGCTTTTTAGCGGCGGGTCACTGCTTATGCTGATAAGCGGCAGGCTTGCCGTGCGGTTTGCAAGCGCTTCTATCGAAATTTTAACTCCTGGGGCGATAATTCCTCCCACAAACGCCCCGCTTTTGTCAACCGCAAGCACCTTTGTGGCAGTGCCAAGGTCTATAACAACCGCAGGAAGCGGGTAATGCTCCTTTGCCGCAACCGCAACCGCCGCCATGTCCGCACCAAGCGAGGCAGGCTCGTCAATTTTGATATTAAGTCCTGTTTTAAGCCCGGGGCCAACGGTAAGCACACGGCAGCCGCAAAGCTTTTCCACAGCGCCCTTAAGCTGCTCCGTAACAGGCGGCACAACAGAAGATATCACCGCGCCCGAAAAATCCGACGGCAAATGCCCGTACAGACCGAAAATATCATTAAGAATAATCGCGTACTGGTCCGCCATGCGATAGCGGTCGGTGTCTATCCTTGATTCAAACATAAGCCTGTCACATTCATCAAATCCGCCTATAACGGTATTTGTGTTGCCAACATCAATTGTAAGTATCATGTGCATTACCTCTTAAAACAATATCAGTTCATATATTCACCACTGTATTCAAGCAGGGTTACGCTTTCAACGCCACTAATAGCATTGAAGCGGCTGATGTAGCTTGTATCGTTGTTCTTTATTTTAACCTCAACCGTAAGCTCTATACTGCTTCCGGTCTGGGTTTTGTTCTTCAGCTTGTATTTTATCGCGCCCAGTATGCCGTTTACGTTTACCTCCGTTTCGGCATTATAGCGTACTATAAGCAGATAGCTTTTGCGCTCCTTTTTGAATATGGTGAGAAGTATGTATATCACACCGATAATTACCGTGCCGATAACCGCCACCATGTAAAGCTGCGCGCCTGCCGTAATTCCCGCGGCAATGCCCCAGAACAGAAAGCCTATATCAAGCGGGTCCTTTACCGCCGCACGGAAACGCACAATGGAAAGCGCGCCCACCATGCCAAGCGACAGAACAACGTTTGCACTGATGGTCATTATAATAAACGAGGTTACCACCGTTGTGAGAAGCAGCAGGATATTAAAATTGTCGCTGTATACAACGCCCCTGTAAAAAAAGCGGTAAATCAGATATATTATCGCACCGCAAAGCGTCGCCGTAAGAAGCGTGCAGATTATCGTGGTTATTGAGAGATTTGCAAACTGCTCCGAAACATTAAAGCTGTCGCCAAACGCCGACAAAATATCGCTAAGCTTTGAGCCGTTAAGAAGATTTTCAGATACCATGCGATTTTACCTCCAGTAATTTGTCGCTGCATAATATGTATTTGGATACGGACTGCTGCGGAGCGTTAAGCCCCTGAAGCGCCGCATAAATACTTGACGGCAAATAGCCGTCATATTTTATTTCAAGTATTATCTCCCTGTCGTAAACGCGGGAATACAGCGCGTTATCCGCAAACATATCTATTGTATTATAGCAAGTGGAAAGCTTTTTGTCAAATGTTATGCGCACATTTCCATGGGGATATATCAGCGCCTCGCGCACATAATCCACAATAATCCTTGGTCTTAGCGCCGACACAAGATTTGCACGGTAAAACTCTCCAAATGCGCTTTCGTCCCAATCACTGCCCGCCATAAACGAGCAATCGCCGCACAGCAGCGCCTTATACTGCTGCTGCGTAAGCCTGCACGAAAGCTTTGAAACATACTCATCGTCCTTGTGCTTGGCTTCAAGCGAAATCAGCGAGGGGTCAAGATTATAGCTGCGTATGCGGAATTTGCGCCTTGTGGCTATTCCGCTTATCTTGTCATTATAACCGCTGTTGTAAATATCGTCAAAATAAAGACTTGTAACGCGGTATTCGCCATTGCCCGCCGCATTGCGGTCACGGTACATCAGCGGTGAAAGCCTTGCCAGCAGCAGGCGGTATGTGCCCTCGTTTATCATGTATTTAAGTTCATGGCGAAGCCTGCGCCCGCCTGAAAGCTCCGCAGCAGGTCTTACGGGCAGCAGTGCCTTAATTCCGCTATGTTTCAGCAACCTTATCCCCCCAATCGAATATTGTATAACCCAAGAAAGATATCTGCTTGAATTATACTCTCCCAATTCCGACCTTTTTAAGCTGTGCTTTTATTGTACCATATTTTTTAGCTGTTTACAAGCACGATTTCTGTATAATATCAAAATTTATAACAAAGCGTTAATAAAATAAGAAAGAAGCAGAAGAAAATTTGCAAAAAACACTTGACAATGCTTTTGTAATCATGTATAATAAATTATTGTTGACAGTTGTGTGCGGACATACTATATCCTCACGCAGATTTAACCGAAATACAAAAAGGGGGTTTTTGAAAATGAAAAGAACTTACCAGCCTAAGAAGCTTCAGAGAAAGCGCGAGCACGGATTTATGAAGAGAATGGCTACTAAGAACGGCCGCAAGGTTCTCGCACGCCGCCGTGCAAAGGGCAGAAAAAAGCTGACCTACTAATTTGATTGCAAAGCCAATGTCTGACCTCAGAAAAAGGTATATTGTAATCAAGAAAAACCGCGATTTCAGCTTTCTTTTCAAAAGGGGAGAGAGCATTGTGACCTACGCCTTCGTCTGCTATGTTAAAGAGCGGCGCGGCACAGCCAACCGTCTTGGCATAGTGACGGGCAAGAAGGTCGGAAACGCGGTGAAAAGAAATCGGGCAAGGCGGGTTATAAGGGAAGCCTTCCGCCTTTTTGAGCCGATTTTGAAGGAAAAGACACAAAAGCGTTATGACTTCGTTTTCGTTGCGAGAAGTAAAACCCCGGAGCAGAAATCCGGAAAGATACTCTCCCTAATGAAAAAGAACGTTCTGTCAAAGCTATCATGAAATATTTGTTTTTAGGCATTATCAAGCTGTACAGACTTACGCTGTCAAAAATCCTGCCGCCGTGCTGCCGCTTCATACCAAGCTGCTCCGAGTATGCAACCATTGCAATTCGGCGTTTTGGTGCGGTTAAGGGCGGTTATTTGGCGTTATGGAGAATTATCCGCTGCAACCCATATTCACGCGGCGGGTATGACCCTGTTCCGGAAAAATTCTGCTTTCGTCCGGAAAAGGTGCAGCACAATCTACCACCCACCCACTGCTGCAACAATGATACAGAAAGCAATTGCAGAAATCCGCATTAAAATAAACCGCACATGAGCGCCCTGCGCTTGTGTCATACCGAAATCTTGCTGAAAGGACGTGGAAGATATAGATTTCTTATATAGTCTTATAGGAACGCCGCTTGGCTATATCCTCTATTTTATCTACCAGATTGGCATTACCAACATCGGTATTGCAATCATCTTGTTTACGCTTATCGTAAAGCTTGCCATGCTGCCGCTTTCCATCAAGCAGCAGAAAAACACCGCAAAATCCGCTATCTTTGCGCCAAAGGTCAGAGAAATACAGCAAAAATACAAAAACAACCAGCAAAAACAGCAGGAGGAACTTCAGAAGCTTCAGCAGCAGGGATACAGCCCGATGGGCGGCTGCGGAACAATGCTGCTTACGTTCCTTATCCTGTTCGGCGTGCTGGACGTTGTGTACAAGCCCATGACCCATATCACCCGCACAGCTTCAAGCGATATCGAAACAATGGTTGAGGAATCCTACAACATGAAGATAGCCTCGCTTTTTGTCGATGAATACAACAACACTGATATTTCCGCGCTTGAGGGTGACGCACTTACAAAGCACGAGGATATAATCCGCGACGCGGAGAAAATCCTTGCATACTACAACGCTAACCGCAGCGAGAACGACCCCGAATATACACAGGCTGTATGGGAAACGGTTTCGGCAGACTCCCTGCGCGTGGTTGAGAGCACGATGAAGGCAGCGCTTGAAAACAGCTATGAGGACTTTAAAGCCAAAAATGACGGAACGGGCAAGGAGATAGTATTCTCCAACACTAACCTCTATGCAATTACAGATTACCCCACCACCGATGGCAATGCCGCAGGCAATCCCGAAAACGAAAAAGAAACCTACAACGCCATCAAGGACGAGGCAGAGAAAAAGGAATACCTTGCGCAGCACGCTTTCAGCGAAACCGTTAAATCCGCGTTCAACACGGCGCAGACGCAGTTTGGCTACTATTACATCACCGCAAACGGCACAACAGGCTTCAAGGCTTCAAACTCTCTGCAAAGAGAGCTGTATATCCTCGGTATGTTCGGCACGGAAAAGGAATACAATAACGGAACAACAGTCGCTTTCAAGGATTTGTATTCGCTCAACTCCACCGACAGCATTGAGGAGCTTTACGATAACCTTGACTTCCTTGGCATAAAACTCAGCGAAATCCCTGGAGAGCACATGGGCTTCCCCATGCTGTTTATCCCTATTGCCGCTTTTGTATTCTCGCTGCTGCAATCGTTTATTTCCAACAAGCAGATGGAGAAAAACAACCCCGGTCAGGTGGGCGGCGGCATGAAGCTTACCATGTATATCCTGCCCATATTCTCGCTGATATTGGTATTCTCCGTACCTGCGGGCGCAGGCTTCTACTGGACTATAAGCTATGTGTTCGGTATTGCGCAGACTGTTATTCTGAACAAGCTGTATAACCCCGCAAAGCTGAGAGAACAGGCTGAAGCTGAATACAACGAGCGTATGAAGCGTATCGAGGTGCAGGCAAAGCAGGTTCGCAATGCCGACAGCGACAACGCCATCTCCGAATACAACGGTGAAAAGCTTACGCAAAAGGAGATAAACCGCAGAAAGCTTGCCGAAGCGCGCCGTCAGGACGCTATAAAATACGGCGAAGAATATATTGAGGACGATGAGGATTAAATCTGGAAAGGGAAACGACAATGGAAAAGGAATTTACCGCAAAAACCGTTGACGAGGCGAAGGCTCTTGCCGCACAGGAGTTTGGCGTTTCCGTTGACGATATCGAATTTGAAATACTTGAACAGCCGCGAAAGGGTCTTTTCGGCACAAGGGGCGAGGCGCGAGTTAAGGCTTTTTATGAAGAAAAGGCAGCGGAAGCTCCCGCTGCCGCAGAAGAAGTGCCTGCAATCAGCGAAGCTGAAGATATTGAAGAAGAAGCCGAAACTTCCGCGCTGCCCGCAGATTTTGATATTGAAAACAGCGAAAAGGTAAGGCTTGCAAAGCAGTATCTGATGGACGTTCTTCATGCCCTTAAGCTGGAGAATTTTGAAATAAACGCGGTCAGACGTGACAACAACATCGTTCTGGACATCACAGGCGAAAAGCTTGGCGTGGTTATCGGCAGACGCGGAGAAACACTGGACAGCCTGCAATATCTGACAATCCTTGCAAGCAACCGCACCGAGGAAAACTACTGCCGTATTTCCGTTGACTGCAACGGATATCGCGACAAACGCAAGGAAACGCTTGAATCGCTTGCAAAGAGAACCTCCGCAAAAGTTATCAAGCAGGGCAGAAAAATCGCGCTTGAGCCTATGAATCCATACGAGCGCCGCATTATCCATAGCTGTGTTGCCGAGATAGAGGGCGTTTCCAGCCACTCCACCGGTGTAGAGCCGTACAGAAAGGTTGTTATCTATGCAGACAGACCCAAGTACGACAACCGCCGCGGTGGGGGCAGACGCGACAGAGACGATCACGGCGACGCAAGAGCAATACGTAACTATAAATCCTCTGGCGGCTTTTCTACAAGCTTTGAGCGCGAATACAAACGCAGAACCTACGAGCCCGACGAAACCGCAGGTGCAGGAGCAGGCGAGTTTTCAAAGGAAACGGTAGAAGCCGAGAGAAGCGCAACGCTTTATGGCAAGATTGAACTTTAATATCCACTTTATCGCAATATCAAAAGCGGCTTTCGGAGTATCGGAAGCCGCTTTTCGTATCGTATATGGAAATAGTCCTGCGCTGTTTTTGTTCTACCATGCGCGTCTTTTCAGCGGGCAGTGTGCGTCCGTCTTTGCCGCGCGAAGCTGCACATAACAACCGCATTTAAGGCAGGTGCCGCCGCTGATATACTCACAATCAGCGCAAAGCTTAAGCCTGCGCTCATACTCCTGTGCGGCGGCGCGCTGATTTTCGGGCAGCTTTGCAATGCTGCGCTGCACCATGGCGTAAATATCACCCTTGCCCGCCTCCTCAAGCAGGCAGCGGGTGCAGGGCTTTGCCGCCGTCATGACAGCTTAAGCGTTACCGCCGCAACGCTGCACGCGGGAAGCTGCACAAAAGCCCTGTCACCCTCACAGCGAACCTCAAGCGGCACAATATGCACCCTGTCGGCATTGTTAAAGGTGTTGTACTCTCCTGCGCCGCCCGTAAGCAGCCTTGCCTGTGCGGATTTTACCTTGCCAAAAGCACCCGCACATTCAATCTCAAAGTCTTTATCAAGAGCGCAGTTGCTGAGCGTAAGCAGAATATCGCCGTTTTCACTGACAGAAGCCGACTGGCTTATGCAGGGGATATCCTTTTCGCAATCGGCATTTTCATTTTCGGTATGGCTGTAAATAAGTTCCGCACCCTGATGTTCCTTATAAAGGTCAAAAACATGATATGTCGGCGTTTTTACCGTAACCTCACCCTCGGTAAGCAGTATAGACTGAAGCACGTTTACTGCCTGTGCAATGTTCGCCATATGCACACGGTCGGAATGGCGGTTGAAGATGTTTAGGTTTATCGCCGCCACAACAGCGTCACGCATAGTGTTCTGCTGATAAAGGAAGCCGGGATTTGTGCCCTCCTCAACATCATACCAGCAGCCCCATTCATCAACAATAAGACCTATCCTCTTATCGGGGTCATAGCGGTTCATTATCTCACCGTGGCGCATTATCATGCGCTCTATCGCAAGGGTAGACGCAATTGTGTCATAATACTCCTTATCGCTGAACTCCGTTGCGCTGCCTTTTTTGCTCCAGTCGCCCGTAGGTACTGTATAATAGTGCATGGAAACTCCGTCCATCAGCCACAAGGGAATATTCTTCATGCAGGTTTCCGTCCAGTTGTAGTCATCGGCATTGGCGCCGCTTGCTATCCTGTACAGGCTGTTGCCGCTGTAATTACGGCAGTAGGTGGCATATCTGCGGTAAAGGTCGCTGTAATACTCGGGGCGCATATTTCCGCCGCAGCCCCAGCTTTCATTGCCAATGCCCAGATATTTCAGCCGCCACGGCTCGCTTCTGCCGTTTTGTCTGCGAAGCTCCGCCATGGGCGAAACTCCGTCAAAGGTCATGTACTCAACCCACTGCGAAAGCTCCTCAACCGTGCCGCTGCCTACGTTGCCGCTTATATAAGGCTCGCAGCCCACAAGCTCGCACAGGCGCATAAACTCATGCGTGCCAAAGCTGTTATCCTCAACAACGCCGCCCCAGTGGGTGTTAACCATCTTCTTGCGAAGGGACTTATCGCCAATACCGTCCTTCCAGTGATATTCGTCCGCAAAGCAGCCGCCCGGCCAGCGCAGCACGGGAAGCCTTATCTGCCTGAACGCTTCAACAACGTCCTTGCGGAAGCCCTCTATATTTGGAATATCGCTGTTTTCGCCCACATAAATTCCGTCATATATGCAGCGGCCAAGATGCTCGGAAAAATTTCCGTAGATTTCACGGTTTATTCTGCTTTTCTTATCAAGGTGGTTAAAGGTAAGCTTTAATGCTTTCATAGAAAAAATTCCTTTCCGTGTGTGATACTATTATTTTACCACTTGACAGAATTATTTCAATGATGTATCATATTATATAAACTGATGTATCCTGCTTTGAAAGGAGAACAGCATGAAGCTTCACGCGCTTGGGATAGGCACGCGGCACGACGCGGATTTCCTTATAGACCGCCCAAACGGCTCAGGGGACAGCCTTATCATAATATTCAAAACGCCCGCCGTAATAAAGCTGAACAATAATGCTTTAACAGCGCCCGCCGACAGCGCAGTGGTTTTCTCGCCCGATTATCACCAGCATTACGGCGCCTGCGGCGGCGAATACATAAACCACTGGGTGCATTTTGACCACGAAAGCGACAGCGCGTTTCTGCAGCGCATAGGACTTGCACCCAATACTCTTATAACCCCGCCCGATATAGGTGCTGCGGAGCGCGTACTGGAGCTGCTTAGCATCGAATCTATATCGGCAGCGCAAAATTCCGCAGAAAGCACCGACCTTTTACTGCGCCTGCTTCTTACAAAGCTTGCCGATGGCGGCGGCAAAACCGAAACTTCGCTCTACTGCGGCGCACTGAGAGAGCTTCGCGCCGCAATTTACCGCAGTCCTGCGGAAAAAAGAACAATAAATGCGCTTGCCGCCGAGCTGTCGCTTAGTCCATCGCGCTTTCAGCATTTATACAGCAGGCAGTTTGGCATAAGCTGCTATGAGGATATACTCAACGCGCGCCACGAAATGGCGCGGCATTATCTGGGCAGCACCTCGCTTTCGATAAGACAGATTGCAGAGCTGTGCGGTTTTGACAACGATGTGCATTTTATGCGCCAGTTCAAGAAACGAAACGGTATAACTCCCACCACATACAGAAATGAAGCGTTCCGCTGACCTGCATAAAAATGCGCAGACCACTTGATTTTTACTCTATTTCATGATATACTGGATATGTGCAATAGCTTTGGCGATTGTATACAGAATTTAATACGGTGTTTTCTTTGCCTAACCACCGTTAAAAAACAAGGAGTTTTTTTATGCCGAAAGACAAGCTTACCACGCAGAATATTGCTCGACTTGCCGTAACTGCCGCACTATACGCGGCGCTTACAGCCGCCTTGCAGCCTATTTCATTCGGACTTATAAATCTGCGTATATCTGAAATTATGATGCTGCTGTGCTTCTATCGCAGGGATTACAGCATTGCCCTTGCGCTTGGCTGCTTTATTGCCAACTGCTTCAGCCCCATGGCGCTGATGGATATGACCTTCGGCACGCTTGCCACGGTAATTGCGGCGGTGCCTATGTTTTCAATTAAAAACATCTGGATAGCCTCGCTGCTGCCCGTAATCAGCAATGCGGTGATTATCGGAATAGAATTGCATCTTACATATTCGTGGCCTTGGTGGCTTAGTATGCTGACCGTTGGCGCGGGGGAGCTTATCGTAATAACCATAATCGGCTGCCCGCTGTTCAGATTTGTGCTGCAAAAAAACAGCCGCTTTATGCAGATTATCGCGGCGAAAAAAATCAGCGGCGCAAAGCCGTTGAAATGCTGTGTTAAGGCTCTGGACGCAAGCGAACTTCACCTTCTGCTTCCGCTTTTTGATTACAACAATCCTGAAGAAATGCTTACCGAAAACGCAAGAGATATTAACGATGGAAAAATTGATATATTCGGTTTGTTTCAAGACGGCAGACTTATAGGCGAAATTCATGCAGCTTATACCAACAAAGACGAGCGGTTTGCTGTAATAGATAAGCGCGCTTATTTATTCGCCTTCCGTATTCACAAGGATTTTCAGGGCAAGGGATACGGACAGCACCTGATTAACGATGTAATTTCAAGACTGTCCGAAAAAGGCTATTATGAATTCACAATAGGCGTTGAAGATAATAACAAAGCCGCTTTGCATATTTACTCAAAACTTGGATTTACGCAGTTGATTGGAAAAATAAGCGAGGAATATCAAGGCGATAAGGTTGAAACACTGTAATATGAGCACCATACCAAAAAAGGGCGCACAAAAG
>CAZLBL010000067.1:0-11065 GCA_964557825.1 uncultured Ruminococcus sp. | reverse complement strand
ATGGTAAATGGAACCCGCCGCCTAAGGAGGCGGGGGACATCTTGCCTAAGTTATATTACAAGCTACAGCTGCCACAAAATATCCTCGTCCTGCGCAAACGGGATAACGGTAAGCTGCTCGCAGTCAAGCGGGGCGTGCTGTATATCGGCGGCGCACACGCGGCTGTTGGCATAGGTGGTGTAATAATACACTCCGCCGCTCATACAGCAGGAATATGTGGTAAGCTCCTCCCTGCCGTCTGCGGTAAGCACGCTGCCGCGCGGCATTGCAACCGTATGCAGCACATGGAACAACTGGGAAATACGGCTTTGCACATTCTCACCGCAAACGGAATTATGCTTTGCAAACGCCGCCCTTACAAAGCGCGAGGCAGGCGAAAAATCCCCCGGGAGTCCAATCGCACCAAAGCCCCTGCCAAACGGCGAAAGCCGATATTCCCCAAGATATCGGTCTGCGGGATAATCAGCCGAAAGCGCCGTATACTGCCGCAAATTCTGCAAATGGAAGTCAAAGGACGGCGCGTTTGTAAGTACGCCTACGGGGTCGCTGTGGATTTTAGTTCCCTCGCCAGTACATTCAGCAACAAGCGCGCCGCTGCTGTCGGCAATGTGCCAGTGAAGCGGGGTGTTGGGTGTATCCGCGCCGAACGGCTCGTCAACAACCGCCGTATTGCTTAGCAGAGCCGCCGCCTGCGAAATATCCGCGCACTGCGAAAGCACCCACGGGATTATTTCAAACGGCGCTATCTGCGTTTTCCCGGAAGCCGCACGAAGATATACGCTGTCGGGAAAGCTAAGCCCCGCCATGCACAGCCCCGCCTCGTTTGCTGCGTCGCAGTAGAGCGGATAGCCGTCCCTTACCACCGCCGCGCCGATAAGCGCGTAATGCTGATTAAGCGCGCCGCCATTCTTCAAGCAAAATTGATATCTGCGCGGCATTATCACAACCGCCGCGGGCAGCGCAAACTCAATATCCATATTTCTGCCAAAGCAGAAGCCGCCGTTATTCATCGCTATGCTTGTACACATTTTACCAACCTCCTGTAAGAATATCCCTATTATTGCCGAGGAACAGGCAAAAATTCACCATGGGCTGAATTTTTAATTGTGCGTTTTGGGTATTGATTTATCTGCGGATTGTTGGTATAATATATGTATCCCCGCAGAGGGTATTTTATCAAACTATCATCAATCATTGTATATATGACAGAAAGAGGTAATTATGACAAAGGTGTTACTTATCGGCGAGCCTATGGAACTGCTTACCGCCAACGAAAAGGGAAGGCTTTCCGATGTCTGTGGATTTTCGGCTTCGGTTGCGGGCGCGGAACTTAATGTCGCCGTGGGACTTGCAAGGCTTGGTATTACCCCGCGATATATGACGCGCCTTGGCAGCGACCCCAGAGCCGAGCGCATACGCCGCTTTATGCGTGAAAACGGCATTGCGGACGACCTTATAATCACCGACCCCGACCATCAGACAGGCTGCATGATGAAAAGCAATGCGCCGATTGGCGAACAGGAGCTGTACTACTACCGCCAGCAGACGGCGGCTTCGTTTATCTGCCGAAAGGATATAGACGCGCTTGACCTTACGGACATACGCGCAGTGCATATAACAGGCATATTCCCCGTTATATCGGACGCGGCGGCGGACGCTGCGCGCAGGCTGATAGAACGCGCGCAGGAAAACCAGATTACCGTTGTATTTGACCCTAACCACCGCGGTATCCTGTGGACAAAGGACGAAAAGGCGCTGTCGCTGCTTAACGAAATCGCCGCCAGAGCGGACGTTTTCCTGCCAAATCTGCATGAAGCAGAAACGCTGTGCGGTCTGTCACAGCCTAACGAAATTGCCGACAGATACCTTTCGCTTGGCACTAAAAAGGTGGTTATCACCATGGGCAAGCGCGGCGCGTTCTACAAAAGCGCGGTTGAAAGCGGTATTGTTCCCACATTTATGGCGGACGAGGTGGTTAATACTCTTGGCGCGGGAGATGGCTTTGCGGCAGGACTTATCAGCGGCATATGCGAGGAAATCCCGCTGAGCGAGGCGGTAATACGCGCAAACGCGGTTGGCAGTATGCAGCTTAATACCGACAGCGACCGTGCAGGACTTCCCACAATGGCGCAGCTTCGCGAATATATGCTTGACCACCGTTTTGTTGTGGAAAGCCTTGGTGAATAACGCCATGACCCTGTATGCAACCGACCTTGACGGAACTCTGCTTGCGCCCGACGGCAGGCTTACAGCCGAAAGCGCCGCCGCGCTTAACCGTCTTGCAGAAGACGGCGTGCTGTTTACATACGCTACGGCGCGTTCCTTTGCAAGCGCTGCGCCGCTTGTGGAAAAGCTTAATCTCAACTGCCCCGCTGTTACCTTCAACGGGGTGTTTGTCGTTGACCCCAAAACGGGCGCGCACATAATTGAAAATCTGCTGCCGCAAAAAAGTCTGGACATTGCAAAGGAATACATAGTTTCAAACGGCATTGCGCCGCTTGTTTACAGCTATATAGACGGCAGGGAGCGCGTATCCTATCTTGCGGACAAGGCCGATGATGTAAGCGGCTATGTAAATCCGCGCAGGGGCGACAAAAGGCTGCGTCCCGTGGACGGCTACAAGCAGCTTTTTGAGGGCAGCGTGTTCTATATCACCATTATAAACCCCGCAGACGGCATGGATATTCTTGCCGAGGTTTTCAGCGGCGAAAACGGCTTTTCCCACAACTGTATGCGCGATACCTACAACCCAGATATAATATGGTTTGAGATATTCAGCAAAAACGCCTCAAAGGCGGAAGCCGTGCTTCAAATCAAGAAGCTTGTCGGCGCGGAGCAGCTTGTGTGCTTTGGAGATAACAGAAACGATATCTCAATGCTGCGCGCCGCCGATACAGGCGTTGCCGTAGCAAACGCAGACGACAGCGTAAAAGCGCAGGCGGATATTATAATCGGCTCAAACAGTGAAAACTCCGTTGCGGAATTTATAAGCGGGCGGGAGGAATATTCCCCCAAAGCCGACAGATTTTCACGCGCGCTTGGCGCGGCAATGACGCGCATACGCGGAATGCACGGCTCTGTTGGAACGCAGAACGAAAAGCTTATCCACGCCGCACTTAAAAGCTACTATGCGCCCTACTCGGACGAGCAGGAGATAAAAATAGGACAATATTTTGCGGACGCGGTAAGCGAGGACGGAATTTTTGAGATACAGACCCGTGCGCTTTACAGGCTGCGCGAAAAGCTGAAACGCTTCACAGAGGCGGCGCGCGTTACGGTTGTATATCCCGTGGAATACGAGCGCCGCACAGTTTACATCAGCACGGATACGGGAGAGATTGTAAAGGAAACTCCGTTCCGCAAAGCCGACCCTAAATGTAAAATATTTGAGGAGCTGTACTCGCTGCGGGAGTTTCTTTGGGACAGGCGGGTAAGAATAATTCTGGCGCGGCTTAAAACGGAAAAGCGCGTGTATTTCAAAGGAAACGATATCCCCGATATGAGAAGCCGCAGCACGCGCAGGAAAATAACCATGGAGAAAATCCCGCTGGCGCTGTCAGAGGAAATAATACTGGACAGCGCAGAAGCATACCGCCGTTTTCTGCCGGAGCAGCTTCCCGTACAGTTTACCAAAAAGGAATTTATCAAGCTTTCGGGCGACGGCGCAGCCTCGCTGCGCCTTGAGGTCCTGCGCGCGGCGGGAATTATCGTGCAGACCGGAAGGCAAGGAAAAAGCTATATCTATACAGTGGCAGAAAGGAGCGGCAATGACTGAATTTATCATAGCCAAGGCGTGTGCAGACGCTACCGAACGGCTGTACCAAAAGCTTCTGGACGAGGTTAAAAACGGCGGCAGGGCAACGCTTATCGTGCCCGACCAGTATGAATTTGAAACCGAAAGGGCGCTTTACCGCCGCTGTGCGGAAGCGGGCAGCCCTGCAAGGTTCAGCAATATCGCCGTAAAGACGTTCAGCGGTATTTCCACGGAAATAATCACAAAATACGCGGGCAGCAAAAAGCCTGCTGACGATATCACCAAGCACATACTGATGTACCGCGCCGTAAGCGAACTTGACGGCGAACTTGAGGCTTTCGGCAAAATTGCGCTTAAGCCCGGCTTTGCGCCAAAAATCACCGCGACAATTGCCGCGCTTAAGGGCGCGGGAATTTCGGCGGAGCGCCTCTGCGATACCATAGGCGCGGTAAGCGAGGATTTCCGCGACAGCTCTCCCCTGCTTTTTGCAAAGCTTTCGGACGTAAGCCGCATATATTCCGCGTATGACGCGCTGCTGTCGCAAAGCTACTCCGACAGGCTTGACAGCACAGCGGCTGCGGCAGGACTTGCAGCGCAGCATGGTCTGTTCAGGGGCGAAAGCGTATACTGCGACGGCTTCAGCGATTTCTCCAAAAGCCAGCTTCAGCTGCTTTTCAGCATAATCGACCTTGCGGAAAACGTAACATTTTCCTTTGTTTCGGACTGCGCAGAGGGCTGCCGCGAAATATTCTCAACCGTCAGCGCCTGCATAAGCGCGCTTGCGGAGCATTCCCGCGCCGCCGACAGAGAGGTTGTGGGCGAGTTGCGTGTTTTCGGCGATAACGAGCGGTTTGCTTCGCCCGCGCTTGCCGCTGTTTGCGAGGGGATATTCTGCGATATCCATGCAGACTGCCAAAGCGACGGCGTGCGGATTATCCAATGCGGCGACGTTTACGGCGAGGCTGACTTTGCCGCCGCCGAAATCCGCCGCCTTACCACCGAGGAGGGTTATCGCTGCCGCGAAATAGCCGTGCTTTCCACAAACGCAGCAGAGTACAGAACTCCTATCGAAAGCAGCTTTGACAAATACGGCGTGCCGCTGTTCTATGACGCGCCCGAAAGCATACTTCACCTGCCGCTGGTAAACCTTGTGCTTTCGCTTGTGGCGGTGCTTAAAAGCTTCACCGCCGAGAATGTTCTTAGCTATATCAAATCCGGCTTTATACAAAAAAGCAGCGGCAAGCCGCTTTCAATGCGCGATATCAACGATTTTGAGGACTATATATACGAATGGCAGCTTAAGGGCGAAGCGCTGAAGCAGCCTTTCCCAGAAATAGGCGGCAGGCTTCCCCGCGCCGAAAAAATAAGGGCGGATATAATTCCCCCGCTGCTTCAGCTTAAGCAAAGCGTAAGCGGCTGCACAGGCGATGAAATAACAAAGCAAATCTGCGATTTTCTGTTTGATACCGTGGGAATACAGCGCGCAGTTGCCGCCCATTGCAAGTCTGTTGGCAGCGAGCTTCTTTCCGACTCCGACAAGCACCTGATGGAAAGCTATCAGACGCTGTGGAACACCATGCTGGAAATCTTTGAAGGATTGTACAAGGGACTTTACGGCTTCAAAATCAGCCTTGCGGACTATTACAGCCTGCTGCGCGATATCTGCACGGCGGCAACCCTTGCAAAGCCGCCGCAGACCGTTGACAGCGTGCTTGCGGGCGATATTGCAAGAACCCGCGCAGGCAGCGCAAGGGCGGTGTTTATCATAGGCGCGACCTATGACAGCTTCCCCGCCGACAGCCTTAAGGGCGGCATTTTTACGGAGTACGAAAGCGAGCTTCTGGGTGAAAGCATTGTAAAGCTTGGCATGAACCGCAGAGAGCGCTGCTGCTATGAGCGGTATCTTGCCTACCGCGCGCTGTCGCTGCCCACGGAACGGCTTTATCTCACCTATCCCATGCTTGGCAGCGCGTGCGACAAAAAAGCGCCGTCAGACGTTATTGCGCTTATCGGCAGCATTTTTGGCAAAGACCTTACGGAAAACGCCGCCGATATGGGCGACGAGTTTTACTGCCGCAGTCTGCGCGCCGCACAGCAGCGTTTTGCAGGCGTTTGCAGCGAGGACAGCGAGCGCCGCGCAACGCTTAAAAGCGCACTGGAAAAATCAGACGCTGGCGCTTTTACAAAGCACCTTGAAAGCCTTACAAAACGGCGGCGCACCGCATATCTGCACCAGCTTAACGGCGAAACCGCAGAGGCGCTTTTCCGCGGCAGAAGCTTTTCCGCAACAAAGCTTGAAAGGCTTAATCAATGCCGCTTCAAATATTTCTGCGATAACGGTCTTAGGATAAAAGAGCGCACCCGCCATAATCTCAGCAGCATGGAAATAGGCAATGCGGTTCACTATGTGCTTCAGAAAACGCTTGAAAAATACTGCGCGGATATGCCTGCGTTTATTCAGCTTTCGCGCGGACAGCTTACCGCAGAGGTTCGCGCTTTTCTGGACGAATACAAAAATATTGCCTTGGGCGGAGATTATGCAAAAACGCTTCGCTTTGGCTATCTTTACAAAAACCTTGCAATAGGCGCTGTCGATATGCTTGTGCTGCTTCAGGCGGAATTTGCCGCGCGCGACTACCGTCCCAAGTTCTTTGAGCTTTCTATCGGCGGCAGCGAAACCACCGCAAGCTCCCCCACAGATACAAATGCGCAGCCCGATATAAGCGGCATTCCCGATATAGCGCAGGAGAAAGCCGCACAGCCGCCCGCCGGACAAGCCGAAAACACACCCGGCAGCAACCGCACGGTTATCAATACTCCCGCGCTGAACATAAATGTGCGCAGCGACATCAGCATAAACATCACGGGAATAATCGACCGCGCCGATATCTTCACCGATGAAAGCGGAAACGAATATATCCGCGTTGTGGATTACAAGACAGGCGTAAAGGAATTCAGCATGGTCAACGTTTACTACGGCATAAATACGCAGATGCTGCTGTACCTTATCGCGGTGTGTCAGGCTAACCCAGAGCTGCACGCGGGCGGCGTAAGCTATCTGCCGTCGCGGGTAACGGAGCCTGCCGCAAAGAAAAGCGCCCCGTTTGCACTGCTTGCGCAGGACCACGCGCAAAGCGGAATGTATATCCGCACAGCCGCAAGCGAGCGTGAAATGAGCAAATACGCGCAGACGTTCTCCGAGCTGTCGGGGGCAAAGCCCGAAAAATTTGTGCCAAACGCGGAAAACACTCTGACAGAAGAAGAATTCAGCCGACTTGCCGAGGACTGCAAAAGGCAGACCGCCGAAGCGCTTGACAGGCTGTACAGCGGCGATATGGACGCCGTTCCCACGGTATATAAGGAAAAATCTCTGGAAAAAAGGGCGTGCAGCTACTGCCGCTTTGCAAATATATGCGGACGCAGCAGAAACAACGAAATCCACGCGCTGCCGCCGCAGTACAATGACGAGGGGGAGGAAAACCAACCATGAACTGGACAGACGAACAGCTTGCGGCAATAAACTTTCCCGAGGACGGCGGCAAAAGCCGCTCCGCCGTTGTAACCGCCGCCGCAGGCAGCGGAAAAACCGCGCTGCTTGTTCAGCGCGTTATCCGTATTCTTTGCGACGCCGAAAATCCCGTTGCGGCGGACAAAATCGCCATAATGACCTTTACGCGCAACGCGGCGGAGGAATTTCGCCGCCGCATGACGGACGCTGTTGCCGCTGCCGCCAAGGCTCAGCCCGGCAATACATATCTTTCGGAGCAGCTTATACGCTTCCGCAGCGCGCCGATATGCACGATAAACTCGTTCTGCCTTTCAATCCTGCGCGATAATACCGAAAGCTTCGGGCTGCCCGTCGGGTTCTCTATACTTGACGAGGCTCGGGCGGTGCTGCTTAGGGCGGAGGCCGCGGACACCGCAATGGAATATTTTTACTCCGACCAATTTGACGCAGAAAGCCGCGACCTGCTTTTCAAAACCTTTTCGTTCCGCGATGATAAAAAGCTTACAGAGGCTGTCGCCGCAATCCAAGAAAAGCTTACAACGCTTTCCGACCCGCAGGAATGGCTTGATGGCTGCTGCGCCGCTTACGGCTCTGTTCAGGCTGCGGAAAAACGGTTTATGCCGTACTATCTGGGTGCAATGCGCAGAAAGCTTAACGGCTGCCGCGGCTGCTATGACGGCTATGAAGCCATAATCGCCGCACTGCCCGAGGCGCACCCCGACAGACCAAAGCTTGAAAAAATGCTTCAGGACGACAGCATAAAGCTGCTTGAAGCCGAAAACCTTATGAAACTTCTGAACAAAGGCTGCACGGTGGAAAAAGCATTCAACGGCTTATCGCAGCTTGGGCTTAACGCAAAGGGCGCGCTGCGCTTTGCCGCGCTAAGCTGCAAGGACGAATATGTAAAATCGCAGATTGAGCCGCTTAGAAACAAATTCAAGGCAGCCTACAAGGAGCTTACCGCTTGCCTGCCCGACCCGCTTACAATAGCCGAGGAGCTTCCCGCGCAGCACGCCGCTATATGCGCGCTGGCGCAGCTTGTAAAGCGCTTTTCAGATGAATACGCGGCGCTTAAGCGCGAAGCGGGCTATGTGGATTTTTCCGACTGCGAGCGGCTGCTGCTTGATAAGCTGAGAAGCGACAGACAGTTCCGCAGCCGTATATCGCAGCGCTTCAGCTGTATTATAATAGATGAATTTCAGGACACAAACGATATCCAGTATGAGATATTCAGGCTGATTTCGGATAACGGGAACAACCTGTTCTTTGTGGGCGATATAAAGCAGTCAATCTACGCCTTCCGCGGCGGAAATCCAGGGATTATGCGCGCCCTGTGCGAGCCGGAAAAAGCAAGGCTGCTGCCGCTGCCGCGCGGCATAAAGGCTATGCGCAAAGCCGCACCGTCAGGACTGTCCGCAATACGCAGGCTGATTACCGAAAGCGTTTTGATTAACGGCAGTGGCAAATTCACCCCTCTGCCGCTTAACAGAAATTTCAGAAGCCGCGCGGAGGTTATCAACGCCGTAAACGCAGTGTTTACGGATCTTATGACAAAGCAGTACGGCGATGTGGATTACAATGACAGCACAAAGCTTTTCTGCGGTGCGGATTACCCGCAGGCAGAAGCCGACTATACCGCAGAGCTTCACCTGCTGGACTATTATGACGCAGACGACAAAACCGAAGCCGAAGCTAAATATACCGCCGCGCTTATAGCGGATATGATAAAGCGGCAGTTCCCCGTAAAAAGCGGAGATACCACGCGCCCGTGCCGCGCGGGGGATTTTGGCATACTGCTGCGCTCCGCTCCCAACAGAGAGGTTTTTGAAAACGCGCTTGAGGCGCTTGGCATAAAAGTGCGCAAAGACGGCGGCAGCAGCTATCTTGCCAGCGAGGAAATAACGCTGGTGCTTGACTTTCTTAAGGTTATTGACAACCCGCTGCGCGACAAGGAGCTTTTAGGCGTGCTGATGTCGCCTGTGTTTGAATTTACCGCCGAGGAGCTTGCAAAAGCAAGGCTTGGCGTGCTTGGCATTGACGAAGCCGCCGCAGCAGGCGTCGACCTTACCCCACTGTATGAAAGATACAAGGGCACATCGCTTTTTGCGTGCATAAGCGCCTGCGCAAGAGCCGCCGACAGCGAAGCCTTCGGCGCGTTTACGGACGAGCTTTCCGAGGGGGAGCTTGCCGCGTTCCGCAGGCTGCGCCCAAAGGGTTACCCCAAATGCGTTAAATTCGTCCAAACGCTTACAGAGCTTCGCGCGTTTATGGCTAACAGCTCCATAGAGCGCCTGATACGCAGGATATATGACGATACCGACTTCTTCTCGGTTATCTCCGCGTATGAACAGGGCGGACAGCGCCTTGCAAACATACGTCTGCTGCTGAAATATGCGGCAGATTTTGAAAACAGCGGCGGCGGCTCGCTTGGAGATTTCCTGCGCTATACCAACAGCGTGCGCGAAAAGGGCGAAAGCCTTGCGGGCGCCGTTCTGCCCGATAACGAAACGGACAGCGTGCAGATTATGACCTTCCACGCCTCAAAGGGTCTGGAAATGCCTATTATTATCCTTGCGGAACTTGGAAAAAAACCAAACAAAGACGATATGAACGGCGCGATGGTATTCAACCGCAGCGCGGGAATAGGTCTGCGCTATGTGGATATAGAGCAGCGCTACCGCTACAAGCCGTTCGGCTATACAGCAATTGCCCTTGCGGAGGAGGAAAAGCAGAAAAGCGAGGAGCTTCGCCTGCTGTATGTTGCAATGACGCGCGCGCGTGAAAAGCTGATTATGGTGGGCAAAATGAAGCAGGAGGATATTGCGCAGTTAAGAACAAAGCACTTTACGGCGGATTTTGCAATGTCCGAAAACAGGCTTATAGAGTGGATTACCGCTTCCCTGCTGAGATACTCGGACGGCGCGCTGATAACAGAAAAAGCCGTGAGTCTTGGCGGCATGGTAAACGCAGTGGCAACTGACGAAATCCCGCAGGAATGCGTTAAGGATAATCCCGAAGCCGAGGAAAAATTTAACTGCCTGCCCGATGAAGCATCTGCCGAAAGAATAGCCGCCGCAATTGCCGCGGAATATCCCTATCAGGCAGACGCTGCGGCTGTCAGCAGGTTTACCGTCACCGAAATAGCACACATGGACGATAATCAGCATGACGGCACAACGGTATTTATGAGCCGACCCTCGTTTATGCCAAAGGGCAGCCTTTCCGGCAAGGAGGTAGGCGACGCCTATCACCACACAATGGAGCATTTCCCGCTGGAGGAATTGCAAGGGGGCAGGCAGCCCAACGCTGATTTTGCAGCAGAGGTATTGCAAAATCTGCACAGATGTGGTATACTTGACGAAGCGGAACTTAAAGCCGTAAACCCGCTGCATATCGCGGCGTTTTTCGGCAGCGCGCTTGGACGGCGTATGCTTGACAGCCGCCGTATTGAGCGCGAATACCCCATTTTTGCGGAGCTTCCCGCAAGGGATATCCATGTGCAGCAGGACGGTCTTACCATAGTTCAAGGCAGGGCGGATATGTTCTTTTATGAGGACGACGGCATTGTGCTTGTGGACTACAAAAGCGATACAAAGGCAAATCTTGAAAAAGAGCTTGAAGCATACGCAAAACAGCTTGACATATACCGCACGCTGCTGCCGATTATGACGGGAGTGCGCGTTAAGGAGATATACATTTACTCGTTCTCCTGCGATATGGCGGTGATGGTCTGAATTTTCCCTGATTGCATATTTCAATAAGGGGCTTGCCCCGTCATTTAACGTGGCAAGGGTTGGCTTTGC
>CAZLBL010000066.1:0-11549 GCA_964557825.1 uncultured Ruminococcus sp. | reverse complement strand
GCTTTTGTGCGCCCTTTTTTGGTATGGTGCTCATATTACAGTGTTTCAACCTTCCTCCATTGTAATTTTGTACAGGCGGTTGCTAATAAAATATATCGGGGTGATATAAATGCTTGATATATTTTTACAGCTTGCGCTTGAAAATCTTATGTTTCTGGGTCTGCACCTTGATGGGCGCAATATGTTTCCAAAGCAGCTTTCCAAAAAAGAGGAAGCTGATTGTATCCGCCGCATTGCCGAGGGCGACAGCGAGGCGCGCAGCACGCTTATTGTACACAATCTGCGGCTTGTCGCGTATATCGTAAACAAAAACTATCCCGACCGCGCCGACCCTGACGACCTGATATCCATAGGCACGATAGGACTTATCCGCGCGGCGGAAACCTTTGACTACACCAAGGGCAACCATTTTTCCACTTATGCTTCAAGGTGTATAGATAACCAGATAAAAATGTACTTCCGCAAAATAAAGCATCAGCTTACGGAGGTATCCATCAGCGAGCCTATCGATTGCGACAGCGAGGGCAACGCGCTGACCCTTGCGGATATCTGCAGCGCGGATATAAATATCGAGGAAAACGCGCTGCTTAGTATAAATTCCGAGAAGCTTTACCGCTTTATCAACGAGGAGCTTGACGAGCGCGAGCGCGAAATTATCGCCAAACGCTACGGTATACCCGATAAAAACGGGCGCGTGTGCAAGCCGCTTACTCAGCGTGAAATTGCAAAGCAGCTTGATATTTCAAGGTCGTACATTTCGCGTATTGAGAAAAAGGCGCTTGACAAGCTCCGTGCGCGGTTTGAAAATTAGTTGGCATAATTCCTTGCCTCGGAAATATGCTGCCGAAGGTTATTATACATCTTTTGGATTGCATTGTCAACATAAACGCTGTATTTGAATAATTCAGCGGTATTTTTGTGGAATTTGCATTGCGAAGACAAGTTTTTTCATGATATGTCTTGCGCTTTCCGATAAAGTGTTGTATAATAAACAAATAGGAAAAATTTGTGCAATGTGGACTTAAGTCCACAGGCGTACCACGCTGAATGTGTAAGCAAGGCGCGTGCAAAATACGCAGGATTATCTTTGCGCGGCGCCGCCTTAATTAAATTGGAGGATATGAGAAAATGCAGGAAATCAGATGTCCAAAATGCGGCGAAGTATTTCAGGTTGATGAGTCCGGTTATGACCAGATAGCCCAGCAGGTCAGAGATAAAGAGTTTGCAAAGGAACTCAGCCGCCGTGAAAAAGAATTTGATGTCAGGCTTGAAAAGGAATTTGAAGTAATCCGTCTGCAAAAAGAAAAGGAACAGACGGAAAGCATTACGGCGAAGAACTATGAGATTTCTGACCGCGACCGAAAGATTGCCGAATTGCAGGCAAAGCTTGACGCGAGCGAAACGGAAAAAAGTCTTGCGGTTTCAGAAGCATTGGAAAAGAAAAACAAGGAGTTTGCAAAAGAAACAAAGGCTAATAATGAAAATCTCAGTCAGAAGAATGCAGAGATTTCTGACCGCGACCGAAAGATTGCCGAATTGCAGGCAAAGCTTGACGCGAGCGAAACCGATAAAAAACTTGCAGTGGCTGAGGCTGTCGAGAAAAAGAACGAGGAACTTTCTCAGAAGACCACTGAGGTTGCAAATCTGCAAGGCGAACTAAAAAGCAAAGAAACCGAAAATCGGCTGAACGAAAAATCGCTGAAAGAACAGTATGAAGAAAAACTCAGACTTAAAGATGAGCAGATTGAATATTACAAGGATTTCAAAGCCCGCCAGTCAACAAAAATGATTGGCGAGAGCCTGGAGCAGCACTGCCTGACGCAGTTTAATTCTTTGCGAATGACGGCATTCCCGAACGCTTATTTTGAAAAAGACAACGATGCCAGAACAGGCAGCAAGGGTGATTTCATTTACCGTGAATGCGGCGAGGACGGCACTGAGTTTATTTCCATTATGTTTGAGATGAAAAACGAAGCCGATGAAACAGCCACAAAGCATAAAAACGAGGATTTCTTCAAGGAGCTGAACAAGGACCGCAACGAAAAGCACTGTGAGTATGCCATTCTTGTGTCATTGCTTGAGATTGACAACGAACTGTATAACAGCGGCATTGTAGATGTGTCATACAAATATCCGAAAATGTATGTTATTCGTCCTCAGTTCTTTATCCCGATGATTACTTTGCTGCGAAATGCCGCCAAAAACTCACTGGAATACAGGCGTGAGCTTCAGATTGTCCGTAATCAGCAGGTTGATATCCGCAACTTTGAAGAAAACATGAACGCATTCAAAGAAGGCTTTGCGCGAAATTACCGTATCGCAAGCGACAAATTTGCAACGGCAATAGAGGAAATCGACAAGACGATAGACCATCTGCAAAAAACCAAAGCCGCGCTGCTTTCCTCCGAGAACAATCTAAGGCTTGCCAATAACAAGGCAGACGAGCTTACTATCAAGAAGCTGACAAAAAACGCTCCCACTGTTAAAGCCATGTTTGATGAACTGAAAAAAGAAAATTAACAGCCGATGGAGTACGCAGAAAATGCTATATAAAAAATACCGCACATTTTTTGTGCGGTATTGTCATAATTTGCTGGTTGATTTTTTGCCGCGCAGTGCGGATTATTCAAAGCTGTCCTCTTCGTTGCGGGCGTTGAAAAGCTCCACAAGCTGCTTCATTTCGTCCTCGGTGAGGGAAACGCCCTTGCTCATTCTGGTGTGGTCGGGCGACCATTCGCGGATATCAAACTTGGGGTCGCGGTCGTTCCAGCTTACCATGTTAAGTTCCTTCGTCCAGCCCTTTGCGTTCTCGGAGATAACGCCCAACTCCTTAGTGATTTCGTACTTGATTTCTGCCATTTATTTGTCCTCTGCTTTCTTGTTTTTTGAAGAAGCCTTCGCCGTGCGCGGCTCTTTTTTCTTCTTGATTTTTGTTTTATCAGCAACGATTATGCCGTCATAAACCGCATGGTATTTCGGCGGGACAAGCTTGTTAAGATGAAGCTTGCCGAAAAACCATTTGGAAAATTCGGCATTCTCGTAAATACTGTTGAGAAATGTGTTGATGTGGTTTACATCGCCGCTTTTGTGGTCTATAAAATCGTGCAGCTTTGCGGGCGGCTCATATGTAACTATAAAATCCACGCTGTTTCCTGCTTTTTCAAGATTTGCCACAGCCTCGGCAAGCTCTTCCTCGGTGGGAATTTCCCTCTGCCACCAGTTCTGACCCTCGATAAGGTCTGCGGAGTCGTCGCTCTGACCGCCGCCCATGGCAAACACTGTTTTTTCTGCGATTTCGTAAACCTGTCCGCGCATAAGCTGCCGCAGCCTGCCGCTGATAACGCGGGTCTTGCCGCCGCACCATTCGCTTACCTCGTATTGCTCCAGCAGGTCATAGTTTTCGTGAGAGCCTTCCACAAACAGCACGTTGTAGCGCTTTCTGCCGATTTTTTTCAGCAGCTTTTTTTCAGCCTTGCCGCCGTCCCAAATAAAGCCGAAATCGCCGCAGATTATAAGCGCGTCGTTCTTTTTCAGCCTGCGCAGGGCAGGGGACTTAAAGCGGGAATAATCCCCGTGGATATCGCCTGTTATATAAATCATTCCTACAACCCGTCCATAATTTATTAAAATTCGGTTACAATTTGTAAAAACCACTTTACAATGCAGCGGTTTATTTGATATAATAGTAAACGACAGCGTACAGAGAGAAGCACTGTCAAACTTCTATATAATATAATAACTCATATCGGGGGATTTGTCTATATGCGAAAAGTAAAAATTTTTTCATTATTTACGTCGATAATTTTACTATGCTCATGCTTTCTGGGCAATTTTGCCGTTTCAGCCGCTTTTAAGCCGAGTTTTGAGCTTTACAGCGAGGCGGTTTACATGGTGAATACCGATACCGATATAGTTGTTGTTGCGGAGAATGAGAACAAAAAGCTTTATCCCGCTTCTACAACCAAGATAATGACCTGCCTTGTCGCACTGGAGAATATCAAGGATTTCAACGCCTATGCGCTGTGTCCGTATACCGCGTTCAACGAGTTCAGCGGCGATAATCCCAATTTCAGCGGCGGCGTATCAAACGCCGCGATAGAGCCTAAGCAGTCCAACATAACCTACTGGGATTTGCTGTATACGCTGATGGTCTGCTCCGCGTGCGAGTCGGCAAATATCCTTGCCTACAATGTCGGCGGCGAAAGCATTGAGAACTTTGTTCAGATGATGAACAACAAGGCTGCTGAAATCGGCTGCAAGAACACGCATTTCTCCAATCCTCACGGTCTGTTTGACGAGAATAACTACACCACCGCCTATGACCTGTACCTTATCACAAAGTATGCAATGGATAATTATCCCCGCTTTATGGAGATATGCGATACCTATTCCTATGATATGCCCGCCAACGAGTGGAATCCTGACGGTTACACAAAATATCAGACAAACAAGATGATGTCGCCCGACAGTCCGTATTATCTTGAGGGCGTTCACGGCGTTAAAACGGGAAGCATTGATTATTACTACCGCAAAAACGCGGACGGCACCTTTGACACCGCCAATCCCGAATACGGCAGCCGCGCGCTTGTAACCACTGCGGAGCGTGACGGCTTCCATTACATCATTGTAACGCTGAATGCACCGTATTTCAACGCAGACGGCAGCGCAATGGAGGAGGTATCCTCGTTTGAGGACCATTATAATCTGTACAACTGGGCGTTCAGCGAGTTTGAGTATACCCGCGTTATTGAAAAGAACGAGCAGATAACGCAGGTTGATGTGGAAAAGGGCAAGGATTACGACAAGGTGGGACTTACCGTAACGGAGAACTATTACACCCTGCTGCCGAAGTCGCTTGACGCTTCCACCATTCAGCGCAAGGTTACGCTTGATGTTAAGGAACTGGAAGCACCCGTGGAAAAGGGCATGGAAATCGGCGCGCTGGAGCTTAGGCTTAACGGAGAGGTTCTGGCAAAGCTGCCGCTTGTGACGGAAAGCCACGTGGAACTGGATATCACCGAGTATTACAAGGAAAAAATCGGCATTGTGCTTGACACATGGCAGTTCAAGGCTATTGTTGTGCTTGTTATATTGCTGATAATTCTGTGCGTGATAACAAGCGCAATGCGGAAAAGTTACAGAAAGCGCGTTGCGGAGATGAACCGCCGCCGCAAGATAAATCTTTCCGCGCAGAAAAAATCCCCAAAGAAAAAATCGGGCAGGTGGTAAGCGCATGAATATCAACCTTATCGCCATGGGCAAGCTTAAGGAAAGCTATTACCGCGAGGCGTGCGCCGAGTATCTTAAACGCCTTGGCGCGTTTGCGGCAGCAAAGGTGTGCGAGCCTGCGCCCGCAGACCTGCCGCAAAACCCCAATGCGGCGCAGATAGAAAAGGCGCTTTCGCTTGAAGCGGAGCGCATACGCGAATATATAAAGCCTGCTTCGTTTACGGTGGCAATGTGCATAGAGGGCAGGGAGCTTTCAAGCGAGCAGCTTGCAGAAAAGCTGAGTGATATTGCCAACCGCGGCATAAGCACTGTAAATTTTGTTATCGGCAGCTCCCACGGTTTGTTGGAGGAAATCAAGCGCGGCGCGGATTTGCGTATGTCCATGTCGCCCATGACATTTCCTCACAGCCTTGCAAGGGTAATGCTGCTTGAGCAGGTGTACAGAGCCTACTCTATATTGAATAACTCCAAATATCACAAATAGCTTAAGGCAACATCGCACAAAGATTGCGGAACAACTTCGTTGTACCTCGCGAGTTGCGCCGTCAGATTTTTCGTCAGATTGTACAAATTTGACGCAGGCAGGCTGGTCTGTCGGTCAGCCCCTTTGGCACTGCGTGCCACCTCCCCCACAGGGGGAGACACGCCTGTCAAGGAAAATTTGTGCAATATGGCCGTATGGTTCGCAAGCGAACCACACTAAAAGATGCAAGCAAGACGCGCGCAAAATCCAAAAGATGGTCTTTGTGCGGTGTTGCCTTAATAAAAAAGCCTGCTTTCCTTTTGCGGAAGACAGGCTTTTTGTTCAATAAGGGGCTTGCCCCGTCATTTAACGTGGCAAGGGTTGGCTTTGCCAACCTGCCATTCAGTAGGGGATTGTATCCCCTACTGAATGGTAAATGGAACCCGCCGCCTAAGAGGCGGGGGACATCTTGCCTAAGTTATATGAATGTTGAATTTTTCTTAAAGCTGGTCTGCGATATCAAGCACAAGCCTTTCGGATTTTTCCCAGCCAAGGCAGGGGTCGGTGATGGATTTGCCGTAGCAGCCCTCGTCCACCTTCTGCGCGCCGTCCTCTATATAGCTTTCAATCATCAGACCCTTTACCATGCTTTTAATCTCGGCGGAGTGGCGCATGCTGTGCAGTATTTCCTTGGAAATACGCACCTGCTCCATGTATTTCTTGCCGCTGTTTGCGTGGTTTGTGTCAACTATGCAGGCGATGTTTTTAAGGTTCATTGCGCTGTACATATCAAACAGCATTTTAAGATCCTCATAGTGATAGTTGGGCAGGCTCTGGTCATGCTTATTCTGAAAACCGCGCAGTATTGCGTGCGCAAGGGGATTGCCGTCCGTTGTAACCTCCCAGCCGCGGTAAATAAAGGTATGCTGCGCCTGCGCCGCGCGTATTGCGTTAAGCATGATGGAAAGCGTGCCGCCCGTGGGGTTTTTCATGCCAACGGGGCAGTCCATGCCGCTTGCGGTAAGGCGGTGCTCCTGGTCCTCAACCGAGCGCGCGCCCACAGCCACATACGAAAGCAGGTCGGAAAGGTAGCGGTAGTTTCCGGGGTAAAGCATTTCGTCCGCGCAGACAAGCTTTGTTTCAGCAATGGCGCGGGTGTGCAGCTTGCGGACTTTTACAATGCCCTCTAGCATATCCTCGCCCTTTGTGGGGTCGGGCTGGTGAACCATGCCCTTGTAGCCCTCGCCCGTTGTGCGGGGCTTGTTGGTGTATATTCTTGGGATTATGATGATTTTGTCCTTAACCTGCTCCTGAAGCCGTGCAAGCCTGCCCACATAATCCATAACGGAGTCCTCGTTATCTGCGGAGCAGGGGCCTATAATCAGCAGGAATTTATCGCTTTTTCCTGTAAACACGTCTGCAATTTCCGCGTCGCGCGCAGCTTTAACCGCCTTAATCTCGTCTGTCAGCGGGTACATCTCCTTAACCTCTTTGGGTATGGGGAGCTTCCTTTTAAAATTCATTGACATTGCCTTTGTTCTCCTTTGCTTTTGGGATTGTCTTAATTATACCACTGTTTGACTTTTGTGTCAATTGAATTTTATGCTTTAATACATAAAATCGTTAAAACTTTGTTGACTTTTCTGCAATTGTGATATTATTCTGTATGCAGAATTGTTGATAATAACCAATATTCACTTGGCTGTAATGTGCCAAAAAAGCAAACCGCGGGCTGATTGTGGCAAAAAAGTGCTATTTTAAGTCGGTAAAGGTAAGGAATTTTAGGTTATAAAGTGATATTATTGAATTACAAAAACGTTTTTAGGAGTGCTTTAGCTATGGCAATCTACAATAATCCCGTACAAAAAGGCTTTTATCCCGACCCCAGCGTGTGCTTTGCGGGGGGGAAATATTACATGGTGTGCAGCTCGTTTCAGTATTTCCCCGGCGTTCCGCTGTTTGAAAGCGACGACCTTGTAAACTGGGTGCAGATAGGTCACGTTCTCACCAGGAAAAACCAGGTAATGCTTGAAAAGATAAATTCAAGCGGCGGTGTGTTTGCACCCACAATCCGCTTTCACAACGGGCGGTTCTACATGGTTACAACCAACGACACCACCCACCAGAATTTTTATGTATGGACGGACGATATCCACGACGAATGGAGCGACCCCATATATGTAGACCAGGGCGGCATAGACCCCTCTCTTTTCTTTGAGGACGGCCGCACATACTTCATAAGCAACGGCACTGACGACGAGGGCAAAAGCGGCGTTATCCAGTGCGAGATAGATATAGAAACGGGCGAAAGGCTCTCTGCAAGGCGCTGCCTGTGGCAGGGCTCGGGCGGACGTTACCTTGAAAGTCCGCATATGTACAAAATAAACGGCAGCTACTATCTTATGGCGGCAGAGGGCGGCACGGAGTACGGCCACATGATAACCTACGCGCGCGGCGAAAGCGTATGGGGCGAGTTTATCGGCTATCCCAAAAATCCCGTGCTGACAAACCGCAACAAGGCGCCCAACATCATACAGGGCATAGGTCACGGCGACCTTATTTGCGATGAAAACGGCAGCTGGCACATTCTGTGCCTTGGCTTCAGGCAGATTGGCATATGGCAGCCGTTCCACCATCTTGGGCGCGAGGTGTTTCTCACACCCGTGCAGTTCCACGCGGACGGCTGGTTTACCGCCGGCACGGACGGCACCACCGCCGACAGCTACCAAAGCCCCTACGGCACGCAGCAGACGGAGAAAAAGCTGTTTACCTTTGAAAATACCGATTGGGATATAGATTGGTGCTTCATGCGCCACCCGCATGAGGAAAACTACGACCTTGGCGTTGATTACGCGGTGCTTGACGGCACGGATATAACGCTTGACATGGTGGATTCGCCCACCTTTGTCGGTCTGCGCCAGCGCGATTTCAATGCGGATATCAGCGTTGAGGCAGACGTGCTTGACGGCGAGGGCGGACTTACAATGTACATGACCGAGAACGAGCATTACGATATCGCCGTAAGAAAGACCGAAAGCGGCTATGAAGCGGTGCTTAAGCTTAATATAGGCGGCATAAAGCATATACAGGCTGCCGTTCCGCTTAAAAGCGGCAGGGCGGAGCTTAAAATCGCGGCAAGCAATTACGCCTACGGCTTCGGCATTGTGCAGGAGGGCGGGTACACCCCGCTTGGCACAGGCTTTACAAAGTACCTTTCAAGCGAGGTTGCCGAGGGCTTTACGGGCGTTGTTATGGGAATTTACGCAGTTGGCGGCAGGGCGGGCTTCCGTGGCTTCCGCTGCGAGTACAAGTAAAGGCAATACAGGAGGAAATTTACCATGCTTAAATCCAAAAGAATTTTGGCGGCGGCAATGGCGCTTGCGCTTACGCTTGGAATAACGGCGTGCGAGGACGCTTCGCCCGCGCAGAGCGGCACAAGCAGCGGCTCGCCGGGCGCTGCCACAACCACCACAATGGCAACCACCACCGACCCCGATGAAAACGCCTCAACCGATGAGGAAATCAAGGACATGAACACCGGCGACTACACCCCCAGCGGCAGCGCGGGCGTTGTGAAATATCTTGGCTACTTTGATATCACCACCGACCAGAAGGGCAAGGAGCAGTGCATGATTTTCCAGTCCGACCTTTACGGCGGCAAGATTGAGTGGATCTCCGCGCCAAGCGACTATGCCTATTATGAAAAGCTTGCCACGCTGATATCGGGCGATGATTCCCCCGATATACTTATCCATGAGGCAATGGCGCTGCCCTATGCCGTAAGCAGAAATATGTTTGAGCCGCTTGACGGCTATTTCAACCTTGAAGACCCCATGTGGGAGGAAATGCTGCCCTTTGTTGAGCAGAACAAGTATGAGGGCAGGATTTATTACGTTCCCCACCGCGTTGTAACCTCGTTTGCGCTTAACTACAACAGAAAAACCATAGAGGACGCGGGACTTCGCGACCCCTACGAGCTGTACATGAACGGCGAGTGGACATGGGACGCATGGCGGCAGATGATGATTGATTTCTGCAATTTAAGCGATGACAATATCGGCTGGTACGCCACCGATACAATCGCCTCTGCGTTCTGCAACACCACGGGCAAGGCGCTTATAGACTACTCCGCAGACGGCACTATCAGAAACAACCTTGCCGACGCGGACATCACAAGGGCGGTTGAGTTCCTTGCAGACCTTGGCAGAAACGGCGTGCTGTACGCAGGACAGCATGGCGATTGGGTTTCCCCGCAGGTATGGGCGCCCATCTCTGATAAGATACTGTTCCTTGGCATGGAGCCTGAGTGGACATACATTGCCGCAACAGAGCAGATACAGAACCCCTCCGGCGTAGAGAATGATATTCTCAACACCGTTTCCGATTTTGCATTTGTTCCCTATCCCAAGGACCCGCAGGCGGACGCCTACTATCTCAACAACGGCACCTTCGGTTATATGATAGCAAAGGGCGCAAAGAACATAGATGGCGCGGTTGAATTTATCCACTGCAACCGCCTGTACGAAACCGACCAATCCATTATCGAGCAGGAGAGAGCCGACCATGTAAGCCCCGCACCCATCTGCTACACCGCAGGCAAATACGCAGGCATGCAGAAGTGGGAAATCATCTGGGACGAGCAGGTTTACGACCTTTGGAGAGAGGTCTGCACCTCGGATAAGTTCGAGTATATTCAGGACGATTTGTACGGCTTCGGCGAGGACGTAAAGGTAAACGTCTGCCAGTCCGTATACAACAGCACCTTTGCCGGCGAAAGCTGGTCGCAGCTTTCACAGCAGGCGATCCCGCTGATTGACGCCGTCCTTGACGAGTACAGATAACTACCTACTTCCTTTAATACGCAGGCGGGCGCCGTGCAGAAATGTGCGGCGCCTGCGGATTTTTTTCGCGGCGGCGCTTGACAAGGGCGCAAATATGTGGTACAATAAACAAGATGTTTATATGGTTAAAGCGTTGAGGGGACGCAGTAGTCCCGCCTTTCCTTTACAGAGAGCCGATGGCTGGTGCAAATCGGCAGGCAGGCGGTGTGCGAATTACCTCCCCAAGCGGCTGCGTGAAGCGGGTTTTTCCGTGTGTAGCGCGGCACGGGTAAGCCCGTTAAAGCTGTCAAAGGCGGCTTAAGCCGCAAATTGAGGTGGTACCGCGGTTAATGTCGCCCTCTGCTTTTGGCAGGGGGCGTTTTTGGTTAAGGAGGGGTATTGTGAGGGTTCTGTACATCTTCTATCTTGCGTTTAACCTTATGCTAAGCAAGCTTGCCGTATTTGACAGCGGGGCTGAAAGCTGCCGCCTTTATCTTGGCGACAGCGAAAGACCGCAGGTTGTTTCGGTTGAGGTTGTGGGCGCGGATAACGCGCGGCTTACAAATGTGTATGGCGTTAATTTTCTGCATACCGGCGTTGTGGGACTTTTCGGCTGTCCCGTGGAGGTTACGGCAAGCGAGTTTGACGGCGCGCACATAATCTTTTCCTATGACAGCGCCGGCATATGAACCTCGTCCCGCCCCAAAACCTGCTTGTGCTGTGGTATGACGAGCAGAACAGCAGCTACAGAGAGCTTGAAGCCCGGCTTAACGAGGCTTTGTGTACCGTTTCGCTTGATATTTCGCAGGGCGGCGCGTATATGCTTGTGGACAGGTACGAGTGGTTTCGGGCATGGGGCTATGAAGCCGAGGCCTACGCGCACGACATATATTTCACAGGCGATGGCTTTGAGGAGCGCACAGGAATAGACCTGCCACAGTTCAGCATGGTGCTGCCGAAATCCGTCAGGCTGTTAAACGCCTATAACTTAGGCAAGATGTCCCCCCTGCCTAGCGTTGAACAAAGTTCAACTCGGC
>CAZLBL010000065.1:0-11658 GCA_964557825.1 uncultured Ruminococcus sp. | reverse complement strand
GCGCCATTTTGACGGACTTCGCGACAATCATCTCCACGAGATCCTGCGGCGTGGCGACGACGACGACGCCCGAGACGGGCAGCGACTGGAAGACCGTCAGCGGCACGTCGCCCGTCCCCGGCGGCATGTCGACGAACATCACGTCCAGTTCGCCCCAATGCACGTCCGTCCAGAACTGCTTCACGCAGCCGGCGATGACCGGCCCGCGCCAGACGACGGGATCGCTCGGGTCCTCGACGAGCATGTTGAGGGAGACGACCTTGATGCCGCCGTTCGTTGTCGTCGGCTCGATGCCCGCGTCCGACTTGTAGCTCGCGCCCGCGAGTCCGAAGCCCTTCGGAATCGACGGCCCGGTGATGTCCGCGTCGAGGATGCCGACGCGAAGGCCGCGCTTCATGGCCGCGACCGCAAGCATCGTCGTCACGAAGCTCTTGCCGACGCCGCCCTTGCCGCTCGCGACGGCGATCACCTTGCCGACCTTCGAGGCCGCGTTGAGCGGCGCGGCAAAGCCGGCCTTCTCCTTCCTCTCCGCGCAGCTCTTGCCGCAGGTCGAGCAGTCATGTGTGCAGTTTTCCGACATCTGTTCCCTCCCTTTCTGTCTTGAAGTTGCGATACTCGTGGAAAATCCAGCCGAACACCTCCAGCCCGACGAGGGAGAGGACGGTCGAGGCGATGCCCACGGCATAGAGCCCGGCGGCGATCGCCATGCCGATGCCGGCGGCGACCCAGACTCCCGCCGCCGTCGTGAGCCCGTGCACGGCGTGCTTGTCGACCATGATGGCCCCGGCGCCGATGAAGCCGATGCCGCTGACGATCTGCGCGGCGACGCGCGAGGGGTCGCCCTGCCCTTCAAAGCCGTAGCGCGAGACGATCATCATCAGCGCCGCGCCAATGGCCACGAGAAGGTGGGTGCGCGTCCCGGCGACCTTGGCGCGATACTCGCGCTCGGCCCCGATCAGCGCCCCGAGAAAGCCCGCCAGCAAGAGCCGCAGGATCAAGACATATGTTTCCGGCATGTGCGACATTATACCAAAACCGCCGCGCCGTGCATGCCGCCGCTTCCGCGCGCGGGCGCAAGCCCCGCGAAACGCGTCCAAGCCCCTAGAACGCGACAACGAAGCCCGCGCCGGCGCACCAGCCGTCGAGGTTCAGGCTCGCGTACCGCTCGCCGCCCTTCTCGAACGTCGCATCGCCGCCGCAACGGTAGTCGATGTTCGCGTACAACCCAAGATTATCCGTGAACATGTAGGTCGTCTGAAGGCCGAGGATCGCCTGCGCGACGAACTCGGTGAAGCGATCCGTCTCGCTGTACGGCCCGGCGGGAATGACCGTCGAGGGCAGACCGGGAATGTGGATGTCCGTCCGGCTCCAGACGGACGCCTTGACTGTCGCCCGCACCCAGTCGAACGCCACACCGACACGTGCGCCGACCGACCAGCGTTCCGTGACCGCGTACTCCGGCACGAGCAGCAAGCGGCATTCGCCGAGCGCCACGTCCAGCGTACCGCGTCCTCCGTCCTCAATCGTGACATACGGGTCGGACGCGTCAAGCTCATAGAAGGAACTCGACCCCATCCGCTGCTTCGGCACATATGTTCCGCCAATGCCCGTCCAGAGGCTGAAGTCCCCCGCCTGGAACGCCCGGTACTGGAAGTCGAGGTCTGCCCCGTACGCCTCGCAGCGCTTCGAGCCGAGATCCCCGGACTGCGCCTTCATCGACCCGCGCGCAAGTCCACCGACCGTCAGCCGCCAGTTCGGTACCGTACCCCGTTCCTCCGCCGCGTGCGCCGCGAAGATTCCCGTTGCCGCCACAGCGGCGATGATGAGCCTGTTCATTCTTCCTCTCCTTCTTGTTTGGTTATGGTTTCTGCCTTGACCTTGATGAACGTGTGCGAGCCGAGCGCGACCGTGAGGTCGGCCTCGCCCTTCGTCCCGTCCTTCAAATAGGGCGTCAAGTCGAACTGCGTCCCCGCGATGTACGTCATCTTTCGCGAGAGGTCGCCCGTCCCGTAGACGTGGATGCACCCCGTCGCAAGCGGCGCGCGGATCGCGTTCCCCTCGCCGGGCGTGACCCTGATGCGCACAAGCCCCGTCTTCGTGTCGAACGCAATGATGGTAAGCGTCGGCGCGGCGTACGTCGCCGTCGCCTCCGTGCCGAGAACGTCGAGCTGCGGCGCGATGCCGAGGTCGACCGCGACCGGCACGACCGCGAGGTCACCCTTCACCCGCACCGTCTTCACGCCCGGATGCGCGGCGAGCGCGTCCGCAAGCGCCGTGCGGATTTGCGCCGCCGTCGCCTTGTCGAGCGTCCCCTCCGCCGCGACGACCGCGACCGACCCGCCAGCCGTGACGTCGGCCCAGTAGGTCGTCCGCCCGCCGACGGTCTCCGCACGTACCGTCCACGCGCCGTCCGACCCAAGGCCCGCGAGCGCGAACGTAAGCCCCGCCGTCGGCGTCTCCAGAAGCGCGTACGCGCCCGTCTGCCAGCCGTTCGGCGGCGCGGCGACGGGAATCGCCCCCGCCGCCGTGACCGCGCTGGAGACGACCGTCGGCACGCCGTCGTCGGACGCCATCAGCCCGTCGCCCGCCGCGAGCGCGAGCGTCCCCGCCCGCGTCGCCGGCCAGACCGTGAACGACTGCTCCAGCCGCGCGACCGACGCGTCCGCCGCGACGACGCGCACCATGCCGTTCACCGTCGAGATCGGATTCTTCGCGCCGAGGTCCGTCAGCCCGTCCGCCGCCGCGAGGTCGACATCGGCGACCGTGACGTCCGAATAAAGTCCCTGCGTCCCCGCCCGCGCGAGGAGCCGCACGTGCGAAACGACGCCCGTCGCCTTCCGGAACGACGAGACGACGAGGACGACCTGACCCGCCCCCGTGTCCGCGTACGTGAAGCGATCTGCCGCGACGGTCTCGCCCGCCGCCACGCCGAGGCAGGCGACAACCGACGGATCGTAGTTGACCGTGAAGACCGCCGCCGCGACGTCCGAAAGGTCGTCCACCGCGAGCGGCACGGCCACGACCGCCCCCGGACTGCACGCGAACGTGCCCGTCGAGACCGTCCGCGCGGATGCGGCAAGCGCGCCCAGCGCCAGCGCCGCCCAAAGAATCCCCCGCTTCATCTTCATTTGCCCGCTCCTTTCGCTTCTGCGATCAGCATCTGCAGCATCGCGATGTCGCTTCCGTCAATCCGCCCGTCGCCGTTCACGTCCGCCGCGCGCGCCGCCGCCCCCGTAAGCCGCACGTCCACACCATACTGCTTCAAGTAACCATCCGCGAAGATTTCCGCGTAGACGGCCCCATTCTGCTGCATCTTCAGGTACGTCACATACCCTGAGAGAATGATCTGGTCGCGGTCGGTGTACGCGCCGTCGCCGTCCACGTCGCCGGGGTCGTACCTCCCGATCTCGCGCACGATCACCACGTCGCCCGTGCGCGGCAGCTCCGTCTTCAGGACGGCCGCGAGCCCGTTCCGCCCGACGCCCGACGCGGCGACGACGCGCGTCCAGGCGTTCGTCTGCAGTCCCGCGATCCGCGCCGCCACGAAGTCGAGGTTGAAGAGATTGTTGTTCCCCTCGCAGGCGAAGACGAGCCGCCGCCTGTTCGCGGCCAGCGTCTCGACGCGCGTCGCGGCCGCGCAGCCGTTGAAGGCGAGAAGCGCGTCGTCCCAGTCGACGTCCACCGTCAGCTCCGCGAGGTCGCCGCTCGCCGTCGCGCCGACCGGCACCTTGAACGCCTCGCCGCTCTTGACGCGGGCGTGGTACGTCGCGACCGTCAACTCGACCGGGACGGGCACGTTCGCGTCCGTCAGGCGCACCGTGCCGTCCACCGTCGTCACCTGCGCGGCGAGCCCGTCGAGGCACACGGCCGAGGCCGCGCCCAGCGTGACGGCCGTCTCCGTCACCGCGTGCTGGTCCTTCGCGTAGAACGTGAGGTAGAGCGTCGACGGCACCGTGCCCCGCGCCCCGATTCGCGCCGAGCTGTTCCCCGCCGCGCCATCGACGAACGCCCCGCCGGACGCGCCGCGCAGCTCCAGCACGCGCGCGTCCCATCCCACCGTGAAGGCGAGGTTCGTCAGCGTCTTCGTGCTCGTGACGGGAATCGCCACCGCGAACTCGCGCAGCGTGTCCGAGAAGGCGGGCGAGACGTTCAGGATCACGCGGGCTGGAACGAGCGGGTTCGCGTCGCGGATGAGAACCGTCCCGCCCGCATCCTCGACATCGACGACAAACGCATGCTCGTCCACAACCCTCACGCCCGAAAGCCGCACATCCGTCCGCGTCACCGCGTGCTGGTCCTTCGCGTAGAACGTCAGCGCGAAGTTCCCGCCGTCGCCCGACAGCCGCGCCGTGCCGGATGCGCCCGTGCCCGTCACCATCGCGCCGCCCGCGACGCCGCGCAGCTCCAGCGCGTCCGCGTCCCATGCGACCTCCGCCACGAGGTTCGTCAGCCGTTTGCTGCTCGTGAACGTGACGGGCACCTCGAATTCCGTGAGCGTGTCGACGCTCGCGCCACCCACGTTCGCCCGCACCGTCGCCGGAACCCACGGGTGCGCATTGCGAATCAGCACCGTGCCCGCCGCGTCGTCCGCGCCGACGACGAACCCATGCGCGTCCACGGCGACGACGTACACGAGGCTGACGCGCGCGGCGAAGTTCGTCGCCGCAGACGCCGGATCCTTCGCGTAGAAGTTCAGCGCGAAGTCGCCGCCTGTCCCCCGAATCGAAGCCGTTCCGTCCGTCCCACCGCCCACAAGCGTCGCCCCCGTGGCACCGCGCAACTCCAGCAGTGCCGCGTCCCACGCGACCTCCGCCGTGAAGTTGGTGAGCGTCTCCGAGCTCGTCACCGTCACAGGCAGCTCGAACACCGTCTCGCTCGCGACCGCCGCGTCGGCAACGCGCACGGCGACGAGCGCCGGAACGAGCGGGTTCGAGTCGGAGATCTCGATCTTCGCCGTCTGCGGCAGGTCGAGCGCCACCGCCCGTCCGTCGAGCGCCTTCACCGTCGCCGCCGTGAGCGTGACCGTCGTCTCGGCGACGTCGTGGACGGGGCGGATGCGGAAGTCGAGCAGCAGGAACCGCCCCGCGCCCGTGGCGACATCACCGCCCAAAGAGGTAAACGTCCACGCTCCACCTCCACCTTCTCCCTCCACCTTTCTCTCCTCGAACCGCACTCCCTCCGTCAGACCCGTCGTGCGCATCCCGCGCGGCTCCAGCACCGCCGGGTCGTAGGCGAAGGCGAGCAACAGCCCCTCGGCGGAAAGGCCCATCGAGTTGTTCATCGAGACGACGACCGTGACGTTCGACTCCGTAAAGCCGCTCGTGTCCGTCAGCCACACGCGCGGACGGAACTGCACGTACACCGCATCCGTCGGCGATGACTCACTCACCGTCGGCAGTGAGTTGCCCGTCGTGTAGAAGCGGCTCAGGCTCGTGACGCGGTAATAGTAGTCCTGCACGACCTCCGGCACGTCGCGGTAGCGCGGCAGGGGCCACAGCGCCTCAATCTGCTCGTAGGCGTTCGAGTCCGCGCCGCGATAGACGCCATAGCCCCGCACGCGCGAGTTGCCGTTCGGGTCCCACGTCAGCACCACGCTGTCCGCGCCCGCCGTCGCCTGCACGTTCGTCGGCCGCCCGACGCGCGGATCGACGAGCAACATGAGCTTGCCGTCCGCCGTGCCGCAGATGCAGTCGAGGTCGCCGTCGCCGTCCCAGTCCACGAGCGCGATTGTGAGGCCGGACGCGAACCCGGCGTGCGAACCGCCCCAGACCTTGTGCTGGAGCGCAAAGACATTCTCGCCCATTCCCCTGTAGAACCAAATGCGCCCGTCGGCATCACTGACAAGCCGATCGACGATGCCGTCCTGGTCCACGTCGCCGAACGCGCAGCTCACCGCGCCCGTCGGCGGCACGTCCAGCGTCAGCCCGTCCAGTGCCGCGAGACTTCCCTGCGCAAGGTCAAGCCCGTTCGTCGAGATGCCCTCCGCCCGCGTGAACGTCGGGTTCCCCGCCGTTCCTCCGTTGAGGTACACCTCATATCCGCCGTCCCAGAGAATGACGAGATCGAAGACGCCGTCGCCGTTCACGTCCGTGACGATTGGCCGCGCGTTCGGGCCGAACGTCCGGCTCGTCGCGGCGTTCCCCGCGAACGGCGAGGTGAAAAGCGGCTCGAACGCCTCGCCGACGACGGCCCCCGTCGCCGGATCGAACGGCTGGAGGTTCGCCTCGACGGTCGCCGAGTCGGCCCACGCGATGCCGCCCGCCGCCGTCGTGTCGGGGAAAAGCGGGTTCGTCCCCCGCGCAAGCTCCTCCGCAAACGTCCAGCCGTCGCCGTCCGTGTCCGAGTCAAGCGACACGTCCGTGCGTCCGTACCAGTAAAGCGACCAGCGCGCGGCCTCGTCCGCCACGACATGCGCCACGACCTCGGTGATGCGCGTCGCGTCAGGGTCGATAACCACCTGGTCGAGCGCGCGCCCGAAGGCATCGCGCTGCGCGACGCCGTTCACCGTCCAGTAGGCGAAGCCGTCCGCGACGGCGGGCGCCGCCGTCCACAAAAGGTCGCCGGCCGCGACGTAGTTGGTCGCCGCCGCGAAGAGCGCGCCCTCCGGCTCGCTCCGCACGATGACGGGCGCGGTGCCGTGCGGATTGTAGAGGAACGCCGCCGAGTCGGCCCACGCGACGCCGCCCGCCGCCGTCGTGTCGGGGAAGAGCGGGTTCGTCCCCCGCGCCAGTTCCTCCGCGAATGTCCAGCCGTCGCCGTCCGTGTCCGAGTCAAGCGACACGTCCGTGCGTCCGTACCAGTAGAGCGACCAGCGCGTAGCCTCGTCCGTCACGACGTGCGCCACGACCTCGGTCAGTCGCGATGCATCGGGATTGACAACCACCTGATCAAGCGCGCGCCCGAAAGCATCGCGCTGCGCGACGCCGTCCACCGTCCAGTAGGCGAAGCCATCCGAGACGGCGAGTGCGGGCGTCCGCCATAGCTCACCCGTTGCGAGATAGTTCGTGGACGATGTGACAAGCGCCCCCACCGGCTCGCTTCGCACGATGACGGGCGCGTAGCCGTGCGGGTTGTAGAGGAACGACTCCGAATCGACCCGCGAGACACCGCCCGCCGCCACCGTGTCGGGGAAGAGCGGATTCGTTCCGTTCGCAAGTTCCTCCGCGAACGTGTACCCGTCGCCGTCCGTGTCGCTCGCGGCATCCTGAGAGAGGTTCCCGTACCAGTAGAGTTCCCAGCCGTCGGGAATCTCGTCGCCGTCCGTGTCCTCGGACGCGGAGAGGTAGTGCGCCGTCAGCGTGACGTCTTGGTAGAGCGTGAAGCGGGCGGCGTCAAGGGCGCGGCCAAAAGCGTCGCACACGACGATGGGATCTGCCTCCGAGCTCGACCAGTGGGTGAAGATGAAACCGTCCTTCGCCGGCGCGGGGACGGTCGTGTAGGCGCACCCCGTCTCCAGCGTCGTCTCGGCAAGCGTCGCCCCCGCGCCGCCCGCCGAGGTCTGGTAGGTGACATGAACGATATCGGCCGTTGCCCCTATTGCCCAGATGCCCATCAAAAGCGCAACGATTCGCCTCATTGAAAACACCTTTCTTTCAGCTTTTCCAATCTTCTCATGCAAACGCCTCCGCAAGAGCCTTCAGGAACGTCTCGCGCAGGTTGTCGCGGTCCACCACCGCGTCGAAGATGTTGCCGACCCGCTTCATGCCGCCGCCTCGCGCACGGCGCGTGGACGCCTCCGGGGTCCGAACGCGCCCGCGCTCGGCTTCTCTTCCGTTTCCTGTTCTTGGCTATTCTGGAGCATGGAACTCAGTTCGATCCTGGGCGGCAGAACAGCCGGAACCCTAAGTCGTCCCAGTCCTCAGACGGATCGCAGTAGCGGTACGAGAACGCGCAGAACGACGCGCCGTATGCGTACGAGCCGCCGCGCATCACCCGGCGGCTGTATTCGCCGCTCGAATACCGATCCAAGCACCACTCCCACACATTCCCGTGGACGTCGTAGAGGCCCCACGCATTCGCGCGGCGCGTGCCGACAGGTTGCTTTATCTCCCCCCAGCCCGTACTATACCAGGCGTAGTCGCCCAATCCCGTCACGCTGTCGCCGCTGAGCCATTTCGTCGTCACGCCCGCCCGCGCGGCGTACTCCCACTCTTCCTCGCTCGGCAGATCGAAGGTCGAAATCCCCGTCATCTGGCGGAGAACACCCATAAAGCTCTCTGCCGCAACCGCGTTGGAACCCGGCCAGTCATACACACAATCACTGCCGCGAATAGTTTCGTAGGAGACGGGACCTTTCGGTTTTGTACTGGTACTCGACCCGCCCATCACCCGGTCCCACTGTGCCTCAGTAATCTCAAAGACACCCGCATAGTAAGCCCCGCTCGGCTTGTCGATGCGTCGCAGAACAATCTTGCTCGTCTTGTATTTGTCGCTCCAGGTGGCAGGCGCGGTATTCAAGTAGGTAACAGGGAAATTGTAGTCCGTGCTGTCGAGGTCGATGACCATATAAAGGCCGTTGCCCATCGTCTGCATGGGTACGGACTGCCACCCCTTCATCAAAAGTCGTTTCGCTCCCATCTGCTGGAATGCCACTCGCCGAACGCGCGCAATCGCGATTAGTCTTGGATCCGCTTCTCCCAACAGTTGCCATCCTGAGTTGTTCGTGAGATATCCCATCTTGCCATAGAAGAGATCCTCAATGTCAACGACTGTCTGCAACGCCGTCCCCTTGACAAGAATCTGCCCTGCCGCATCGCGCAGCCACCCGTCCTTGAGCGAGAGGTCGGCATCGCCGTCCGCGTAGAGCCAATAGAGGGCGTCGAGATACTGCGCGTCCGAGACGACATTCTTGGAACAGGTCACGGCCCCATAGCTGCCGTGCGCGGGAATCGTCACAAAGTCGAGCGGCACAAGCCCCGCGCCGACATCCTGCGCCAGCACCTCCACGGACACCTGCGCGAGATCGACCTTCCAGTCCGCCGATACCTTCCATGCGAACGAGTTGACCGTGTTCGCGGGCACGTTGTCGCCGATGACGCTCCCTTCAAGAAACGTCGTCGGCCGTACCACGTTCGCGAAGCTCCGCACGCCATTTTCAAACGCCAACGCCCGTACGTTCACCTTGTCGGCCAATGAATAGACGCGGTACTTCACATCCATCACGGTTGGGTCGGACTCCCGCATCTGCGCAGAAACGATCTCGGCATAGGGCTTATCGGCCTTGATGCGACTTGAAAGCGGCCCCGACATGAATTGCTCAGATGTTCCCGCAAATTTGTGCCAAGTCGTTTCGCTTGCGGTTTTCCAGAGGATGCCGTATTGCGAGGCGTTCTGACATCCGCCCCTGTCACCATTGTTCGCCACGCGCAAGTCAATCTTGTACCAGTCCGTCGAGGTCGGCGTATACGACCCCGTACGTTCTTTGCATTCGCCGCCTTGGGAGAGAACCCAGGTCGAGCCAATCTTGACCGTCACATAGTCGTCATAGCAGCCCTTGAAGTCGTAGCGTACGCCCTTTTCCATGTACATGTAGCCGCCATAGGCCACGGTCGTCTTCTCCGCAAGGCTCGTGGCGTACATCTCCTCCGGCACGAGAACCCATGTCTTCGCGTTCGCAAAGACATCGCTCGTCGTGTCACACGCCGAGCCGGTGAACACCGCCTTGACGAAGCCAGGGAAACCACCTGGGTCTGCGGCAAAGGCCGTTAGCGTTGACAACAAACTAAAAGAAAGAATGCAACTCAATTTCATATTCATAATATCTCCAAACAATAGTCAATGACACCATTTAACCTGTGGCCATTGCTCACCTTCGCCACCTTCAGGACCATACGTCTCATCTAACGCGGCATCAATGAAGTTCTTCTTTTCGTAAGGGCGTTCCGCTGAAGTTACCCCACCCTTCTTACTCAGAGTATCGTTCCTCTTGGTACCCCGAGCAACAGAAATCTTTTCGATAATCTTTAACTTTCATGAAGCAGCACATGGCAATGTCCTTCGCTTGTCACAGTTCAACAACCCGGACAAGATACAATTCTGTTCCTTGTGCGCCATCGCTCGCAAAAGCCCAAGTTGCATTTGACCTTCCTAAATTAAACCTCGTCACAAATGTCACCGCAGGATGAGCGTAGGCAAATTGAGACACCAACGCCTTAATCATCGTGTCGTCGACAACCGTATTTGAGTAAGTGCCCTGAACATCCACATACACAGGCTTCATATTCGTTTGATCATTGCGATCAATCTTCCAGATTGTAACATTTGCCAACATTGTGTATACCCTACTTTCTCCCACGCCGCCATTGACAAGGCGCGGCCGCTCTCGGCGCAGGAAAAGAGGAACGGCGCACCCTCAAGATTCGTATCTCGTGAGAGGCACCGGAAAGAGCCTACTAGAAAATATGAATAGAGAGTACGCCGCGTGTGATGGACACACGTAGCGCACAGCTCGTATTTCACTTTCCAGTTGAAGAAATTTCCGGTTTCTCACGAAGCTACTTTACGCAACTGCTGCGTTACGCGGCCGGATCCTTTTGGGATTCCCGACCCCCTTGGTCCTTCCGCCCTTGTCTGCAGCGGTCTTCCAAGGTTCTGCCCTCTGGTCAACGGAGAACGTCTAAGCCCGTCCTCCGCCTTCCTTCAGGCCAACGGCCAATGCTCAGGTGCGGCACCAGCCTCTGTCAAAGAGCCATGCGAGCCCGGTTTCCGAAGCGGCCCTTCTCCGCCCCGTCCCGTCCTCGCCGCCCGACGGCGCACCCACCATCAGGCGATAACTAGGCGGTATTATACACTATCCGCCGCCCACCGCGCAACTGCGCCCCGCGCGCGGAGCGCGTGGGGCAAAGGAAGATCGAGTTGGAGGAACAAGGTGGAGGTGGAGAGTGGAATGTCAACCTCCATGCTCCACCTCCAACTCCCACCTCAACCTCATCCAACCACCTCCAACCTGTCGCCTACAAAATGAGAATTCAATACGGAATTCTTTTCGCCTCCTATTCCTTCCAAAATCCGTGCGAATCCCTGAAATCCGTGGCCATGCCGTCTTTCGCCACGGAAAGTTGAGAATTCGAGCGAGGGGCGAAGCGTTTTCGTGTCTCGACTCCCGGCCCTGCGCTTTCGTGTTCCGCGTTACGCGGGTTTTCGTGAACGGCGCACCGCGCCGTTTCGTGTTCGCGCGAAGCGCCAATTGACTGTCCACGAATTAACACGAATTTCACGAATCTTAATTGAATTCGTGTCGATTCGTGAAGATTCGTGGACAGCCCACCGAGGTCTGTTCCCATGTCATTTTGCCGTGTCAAGCGTCTGCCGAGGGAAACTGGGGATTCACGGACAAAAGACAATGGACAGCCAACAAAGGCCTGCTCGAGTTGGAGCGGAGAGTGGAATGTTAACCTCCATGCTCCACCTCGACCTCCAACCTCCACCTCATCCAACCATCTCCAACTTATCGCCTACAAAAAATGAACAGCCCGCCGAAGTCTGTCCCCAGACGTCCGGGGCAAAGGCGCAAGGCGAAAGCTGTAAGGAATGATCCCGACTCGTGGCTGTTCTCGCATGGAGGGGATGCGTTCCGATCAGTCTGGAAACGGCCTCAGTGCCGACGGGCGGCGGGGGCCATTCCCGTCAGGAGCTTCGAGACGCCGACGAGCGCGCAGG
>CAZLBL010000064.1:0-11796 GCA_964557825.1 uncultured Ruminococcus sp. | reverse complement strand
TTGGCAAAGCCAACCCTTGCCACGTTAAATGACGGGGCAAGCCCCTTATTGAATGTAACCTCAGCCTGTTGAACAACCTCATTTTGCCCGCAAAGCGGGCTTTTTCGACGGTTTGATGTAACCTTTTTGCCCTTTTCATGGTTATATGTTACGAGGAGGCGGTAATTATGGACGACAACAAAATTATTGAACTGTTATTCGCCCGTAGCGAGCAGGCACTTGTCTTTACGCAGGAAAAATACGGCAGACTATGCGGCAGCATCGCGCGCGGCATACTTGCAAACAATCAGGACGCGGAGGAGTGCGTAAACGACAGCTACATAAAGCTGTGGAACGCCGTGCCGCCAAAGTGTCCGCAGTCGCTTTGCGGGTATCTCTGCACGATTGTGCGAAACACTGCGCTGACGGCGTATGAAAGGACAGCGTACCGCAGTTATGAGCAGCAGTATGACGAGCTTGCCGAGATTATTCCCGACAGCGGCACGGTTGAAGCGCGCTTTGAAAGCGGTCAGCTTGGCTGCTGGATAAACGAATATCTGGCAAAGCAAAGCCGAAAAAACCGCGAGGTTTTTATATCGCGGTATTATTTCAACATGAGCATAAGCGACACCGCCGCAGGTCTTTCCATCAGCGAGGGTGCTGTAAAGACAAGGTTGTCGCGGGTAAGAGCAGGCTTGAAAAAGTATTTGCAGGAAAGGGGCGTTGAGTTATGAGAGAAAACTGGGATAAGGCGATAAACGAAATTGACGAGAAATTTATCAGCGAAACAGCACAGACACTTGCAAAAAACACTCAGAAAATGCAGCAGCGCGAGCAGTATGAGATTGAGGTTTCCAACCCGATTTCCATAAAGACTGACGTACAGCCGCCAAAGCGCAGCAGGGGCAGGATAATAGGCATTTCGGCGGCAGCGGCGGTTTTGGTTGCCGCGGGAATAGGCAGCGGAATATGGCTTGGCAGCGGCGGAAAGCTGCCTGTGGATATTTCAGAGAGTGCAGCTTCGGAGAGTATAAAGCCTTACAGTGAAGCAAGCTATCAGAAATATGTAATGCAGGGTGCTGAGGAGGACGCGGCGAATACTCTTAGCGATTACTATATCGAGGAATTTAACCAGCTTATGCAGGGAACGTCCTCTGATATGCTTAGCGAGATTGCGGGCATTTCGCAGACCGCAGGAACGCTGCGGCTTTACCCCGACAGCGCTTCCGAAAGCTATGACGAAATGTCGCTGTATATGTGCAGCAGCACAGGAAAGTACTATTATAGTATTTCCGCAGACGGCGCTATCGGCTATTTTGAGCTTACAGAGCAGCAGTATAACGAGCTTGAAAACTTTTTCGCCATGAATATGCCGAATATTATGTACTGCACCGTTGCTGAAACAGACGGCATGAACTACACAAATCCTGATGATGGCTTCTATCTGCTTCTGGGCAGCAGCGATATTTATTCCGTGCATGACGATGGCAAATTCGCGGTTGGCGACAGCGTAAAGGTGTGCTATTACGGCGGCATAATGGAAACCTATCCCGCACAGATAAACAAGCTGTGGATTAAGGCGGTATATGACAGCAACGAGAATGCCTTTAACGATACTGCTTATTATAAATATTTCCGCGGAGAATGGACGTCAGCCAATGGAAATAATGTCACACTGGACTACACAAGCGGCAATTATTCTACTGTAAGCTGCAAGGAAACCTCAGACGGCTATATGCTTGTTGTTGACGATATGACCTATTATATCGCAAAAGAAAACACAGACGTTATGTATGCCTATGAGAACTATCAGCAGGACGTAACCGAAACAGGCGATTACAGTGCGGAATACGAGCGCACCGGCGAGGTTTCGGGAATGCTTGAGGGCAGACTTAACCTTATGGGCATGGAAAGCCTGCTTGGCGTGTTTGACGATGAAAGCTTTACAGCGTGCGTTGACGGAATATGCGCGGGCTTCAAGGACACAGAAGGCATAAGCTGGCTGCCCGCCGATGATACGACAGAGCTTTACATCAGCGATTACCGCGCGGGAACAACCGCGTTCTATGCGCAGTTCTACATGAAGTACAAGAGGGCAGATTTCCCCGAGCAGACCCAGTGGTTTGCACATATCGTACAGAAGGTAAAGAACGGCGCCGATGGAGAATATCAGTATGAAACAGTGGCTTCGGCTTGCTGCGATGAAAACGGAAATGCTCTGCCCAATGGCGATGGTATGCATCTTGAGCGCGATCGTATAAGCGGCACGGATTATTTTGCAAACGTTTCCTATGCGGTTACGCAGACTAATGGCGAAACGCTGGCTTCCCTTATAAGCGTTTATGTCAGCAGCAAAACAGGCGACGAGGTTCTTGCAAGCAGCAATATACAAAGCGCTTATATTCGCTCATCGGGAGGAAGTATCCCCGAAAACACCAGTATCACCGTACAGGAAATCCCGATATATGACGGCGGCGTGTTTGCGGTATTTGTTCCCGTACAGTACAGCGCAGATGAGGTAAAATACGCCCCCAGCTTCTATTATTTTGACGGCATGCAGCTTGCATATATCAGCGGCAATGGAATGCTTGCCGACAGCACCGTCGTGACGGTAACAAATGACGCGTTCATGATGATTATTGACGGCGCGGCGGAGTATTTCACCGTTGATACCGCCGATAAGCTTCTCACTAACGCTGACGAGCGTCAGGTTGACGGCAGCATTGCCCCACAGCGCAGTGAAGCCGACCCCGAAAATCTTGGAATATATCAGTATTTTGCTGGAGTATGGGCGGGCGATAACGGCATTCTTGACCTTAACATGGACAGCGATGCGTTCAGTTATGCAAATCCCTGCCTTGGCTGGAGCAGCGATGACCTTGGCTACTATATGTACGGCGAGGACAGCGTATGGTATATCGCAAAAGACCAGATGAACACCATGTATTATTTCGATAATGCAAGCGGCGATAACAAGCTTGTGCTTTCCGATTGCACCGCTGTATACACGCTTTACAAGTCGTTCGGCGGCGTAGGCGGCAGCAAGATGGGTTATTTCGGTCTGATGGATATGGGAGCAACCTATGGCGACATTGACAGCTTCTTTGATATGGAGATTACTGACGATAACGGCACACACTGGGTTCGCACTTCCGACAGAAGCGTTGATTGGGGCGGAGTGTATTCGCTTATGGTAAACCGCAGCTATGTGTACGCTCTTAAAATGCAGAATAAGTCAAATCCTGCGGAGATGAAGTATTTCACCTTTGATTTTATTAAGGGCGATACTCTGAGATGGACTGACGAGCATTACTGCGTTGATGTAAGCGTTGGTGATACGGCGCAGCTAAGCACGGAGCTTTCCGAGGATATACAGCGCCAGTGCGAAGCCAACGAATACGGACGCTTTATTGCCAATGCAAGGATAGAACTCTGCGGTGATGGAAGCAGCTATGCGTACAGACTTATGGGCAGCAGTATGGCGCAGTGGATTCAACAAGGGGCTTGCCCCGTCATTTAACGTGGCAAGGGTTGGCTTTGCCAACCTGCCATTCAGTAGGGGATTGTATCCCCTACTGAATGGTAAATGGAACCCGCCGCCTAAGAGGCGGGGGACATCTTGCCTAAGTTATAAGCAGCGAGATTTTTTATAATGACGGCAGCGGCTGCAAGCTGATAACCGACAGCCTTACTGCGGCTGACGCGGTAGGCTATGGCGGCAGGCTGTATGTGCTTTACAATTCTGAGAACGGACTTGGCTTGAATGTGTATGATAAAACGCAGCTTTGCAGCTCCGTTGAATTTACCTCGGGCGGTGAGATTATGCAGATGTCTACAAGCTGCAGCCTATGCGGAAATTATCTTGTGGTAAGCTATTACAGTTCCGAAAAGATGTGCAATGTCTACGCCGTTTTCGATTGCACCTCCGCAAATCCCGAGCCTATGTATTACGATACGCTTCAGTTTAACGATGATGGAACAGTTGTATTCCCCAGCGGCTGATAACTTAGGCAAGATGTCCCCCGCCTCTTAGGCGGCGGGTTCCATTTACCATTCAGTAGGGGATACAATCCCCTACTGAATGGCAGGTTGGCAAAGCCAACCCTTGCCACGTTAAATGACGGGGCAAGCCCCTTATTGAATGTGAATAATAAATATGGAAGTGTTTTTTCCTCGGCAGAGTTGAGGCAAAAAACGGATTTCAAAAGCCCGCTGCGCGGGCAAAATGAGGTTTTCCAACAGGCAGAGGGTCTGCGCATTAAAAAATGCGTAGGCTCTTGCTTTTTTCGTCAATATGTGGTATAATCAAACTGTATTTTATGATGGCGGCTTGTGCGGTTTTGCACAAATCCGCCCCAATTTTGAAACAGTAGGTGTATAAATGGCTAAGGAATCCAATTATAATGACCTTGTGTCGCTGAAGGGACCTGATCAGGTGCGTCTGCGCCCTGCGGTTATCTTCGGCTCGGACAGCGTAGAGGGCTGCCGCCATTCGGTTTTTGAGATTATCTCAAACTCAATTGACGAGGCGCGCGAGGGCTACGGCAAGGTGATAACAATATTGCTTCATGCGGATAAATCCGTTACAGTTGAAGATAACGGTCGCGGCATCCCGATTGATTACAACAAATCCGAGGAAAAATACAACTGGGAGCTTGCTTTCTGCACGCTTTACGCGGGCGGAAAATACAACAATAACGATGGCGGCAACTATACCTATGCGTTGGGTCTTAACGGTCTGGGTCTGTGCGCAACGCAGTTTGCTGCGGAATATATGGAGGTTGTAAGCCGCAGCGGAACATGGGAATATACGCTTCGCTTTGAAAAAGGCTTCAATGTCACTGCGGACGAGCGCGGCTTTGAAAAGCACAAGGGAAACGGTGAAACAGGCACAAAAATCCACTGGCGTCCCGACCTTGAGGTTTTCACCGATATTGATGTCGGCACGGAATTTCTGACCGATATGCTGCGCAGGCAGGCGATTGTAAATGATGGAATTGAGTTTGTTCTCCGCACGGAAAGCGAGGAGGGCGAATGGTCAGAGCGACGCTTCTGCTATGAGCATGGAATAAACGATTATCTGCTTGAGGTGGTCGGCGATAAGACTATGACAACTCCGCAGGGCTGGAGCGCTCAGCGGCAGGGCAGGGACAGAGCCGACAAGGACGAATACAAGCTTAAAATGAACGTTGCGTTTGTGTTCAGCAAGGAGCTTTGCTTTGTTGAGCATTATCACAATTCATCATGGCTGGAGCATGGCGGAAGTCCCCAGAAAGCGCTTAACAAGGCGTTTCTGTCGCAGATTGACAGTTATCTTAAAAACAACGGCAAGTACAACAAGGGTGAAAAGGGCATAAAGTGGGAGGATATCGAGGATTGCCTTATATTTATCTCCTCCAACTTCTCAACGCAGGCAAGCTATGAAAACCAGACCAAAAAGGCGGTTACAAACAGCTTTATATATGAAGCCATGACCGAATGGCTGAAGCACCAGCTTGAGGTGTACTTCCTTGAAAATCCCGACGAGGCGGTAAAAATCGCAACACAGGTGCTGATTAACAAGCGTTCGCGTGAAAATGCGGACAAAATCCGCCAGTCAACAATTCAGAAGCTTACGGGAACTATTGACCTGACAAACAGGATTGATAAGTTTGTGGACTGCCGCTCCAAGGATAAATCCCGCCGCGAGGTGTATATTGTGGAGGGCGACTCGGCGCTGGGATCGGTAAAGCTTGCCCGTGACGCGGAGTTTCAGGCGGTTATCCCCGTAAGAGGCAAAATCCTTAACTGCCTTAAAGCCAGCCATGACAAGATTTTCAAAAGCGAGATTATAACCAATCTTATCAAGGTTCTTGGCTGCGGAGTGGAGGTTAAAAGCAAGGCGAACAAAAATCTGTCCACCTTTAACATCGACAATCTGCGCTGGAACAAAATTGTAATCTGTACCGATGCCGATGTGGACGGCTTCCAAATACGCACGCTTATTCTCACCATGATACAGGAGCTTTGTCCCACGCTGATCGAGAAAGGCTTTGTGTATATTGCGGAGTCGCCGCTGTACGAAATCAACACCAAGGACAAGACCTATTTTGCTTATACCGAGCCGGAAAAGGCTAAAATCCTCGGCATGATAGGCGATAAGAAATATACTATTCAGCGCTCAAAGGGTCTTGGCGAAAACGACCCCGATATGATGTCGCTTACCACAATGAACCCCGATACCCGCCGTCTTATCAAGGTAAGTCCCACAGATGTTGAGGCTACCCGCGAGATGTTTGACGTGCTTCTTGGCAACAACCTTGAGGGACGCAAGGAGTTTATTAGGGAAAATGGCAGCAGATATCTTGAAATTGCGGATATTTCCTAACGGCACGGTCTGCCGAATATCATGACAACAGTCAAGGAGAGTTTAGCTTGAAAAAATCAACCCCCAAAAAGCAGCCGCCTAAAAAGAACGGCGAAGCATATATCGAAGGCAGCGGTACGGTTGTAGACAAGGATATAGTAAGCACGCTTGAAGAAAACTATATGCCCTACGCAATGAGCGTTATTGTTTCGCGTGCGCTGCCCGAAATAGATGGCTTTAAGCCCTCTCACAGAAAGCTGCTTTATACAATGTACAAAATGGGTCTGCTGACGGGAGCAAGGACAAAATCCGCCAATATCGTTGGTCAGACTATGCGGCTTAACCCGCACGGCGACGCCGCTATATATGAAACAATGGTTCGCCTTGCGCGCGGAAACGAGGCGCTTCTGCACCCGTATGTTGACAGCAAGGGCAACTTTGGCAAGGCATACTCGCGCGATATGGCGTACGCCGCTGCACGTTATACAGAAGCAAAGCTGGAGGGAATTTCCGCAGAGCTTTTTGCCGAAATAGACAAGGACGCGGTAGACATGGTGCCGAATTATGACAACACCATGCTTGAACCCTCGCTGTTTCCCGTAAGATTTCCTTCGGTGCTGGTAAATTCCAACTTTGGACTTGCGGTTTCCATGGCAAGCAATATCTGCTCTTTCAATTTGACAGAGGTGTGTGAAACCACTATCGCCATGATGAAAGACCCCGACCATGACCCGCTTACAACGCTTAAAGGTCCGGATTTCCCTGGCGGCGGCTATATCGTTTATGACGAAGCTGAAATGCGCAGGGTTTACAGCACTGGTCTTGGCGCGGTAAAGGTCCGCGCGGTGTATAATTATGACAAGGACAGCCGCTGTATAGAGGTTACGCAGATTCCGCCCTCAACCACGGTTGAGGCTATTATAGACAAGGTTGCGGAGCTTGTAAAGGACGGAAAGCTGCGCGAAATATCAGACGCGCGTGATGAAACCGACCTTTCGGGTCTGCGGCTTGCGTTTGACCTGAAGAAAGGCTGCGACCCCGACGCGGTTATGCAGAAGCTGTTCAGGCTTACGCCGCTTCAGGATAATTTCAACTGCAACTTCAACGTGCTGATTGCGGGTACGCCGAGAGTTATGGGCGTCAGCGAAATACTTTCGGAGTGGATTGAGTTCCGCCGCGATTGCGTGCGCAGGCGCGTGTACTTCGATTTGCAGAAGAAAAAGGAAAAGCTGCACCTGCTGCTTGGTCTTAAGAAGATACTGCTTGACATTGACAAGGCAATCAGCATTATCCGCGAAACCGAGGAGGAAGCCGAGGTTGTTCCCAACCTTATGATAGGCTTCGGCATTGACGAGGTTCAGGCGGAATACGTTGCTGAAATAAAGCTGCGCCACATCAACCGTGAATATATTCTTAAGCGCACGCAGGAAACCTCTGACCTTGAAAAGGAAATTGCTGAGATGGAGGATATCCTTTCCGACAAAAATAAAATCAGCCGTCTGATAATTGACGAACTTAAGGAAATCATCAAGAAATACGGTCAGCCGCGCCGCACAATGTTTATTTATGACGCGGCGGAAGCGGAAGCCGTTATTGAGGAAGAACCCGAAAAAACCTACCCCGTCAATGTGTTCTTCACGCGGGAGGGATATTTCAAGAAAATTACGCCGCAGTCGCTGCGCATGAGTAATCAGCAGAAGCTGAAAGAGGGCGACGAGGTTGTATTCTCGCGCGAGGTAAGCAGCGGAAGCGAGCTGCTGTTCTTTACCGATAAATTCCAGTGCTATAAGAGCCGCTGCGCTGATTTTGACGAAACCAAAGCAAGCGTTATGGGCGACTATGTTCCCGCAAGGCTTGGCATGGACGAGGGCGAAACGCCTGTTTTCATGGCGGTTACGGAAAAGTATTCCGAAATGCTTGTGATATTCTTCAAAAACGGAAAGTGCGCGAAAATACCGCTGTCCTCGTTTGAAACCAAAACAAAGCGCAAGAAGCTTCAGAATGCGTACTCCGCGCTGTCAGAGGTCGTGGGTATGTTTGTTGTTGATGGTGAAACAGACTTCGTGCTGAAATCCTCTGCGGGCAAGGTGCTTGTGTTCAATACGGCGCTTGTGCTGCCAAAGGCGGCAAGGGATACGCAGGGCGTGCAGGTAATGCGGCTGACAAAGGCAGAGCTTACAGGCGCGTACCCGCTTGAACTGAGCGATCTTAAAAATCCCGAGGATTTCCGTATTAAGACGGTACCCTCGGCGGGTGCGGCTTCTGCTAAGGATATTTCGCAGATGAGTCTGTTCTGATTTTGGTAAGGGGGTGAGCGTCCATAAAAACCTATACAATAATTGCGGGCGTAAACGGCTTTGCTGAAAAAGCAGAATACAAAAACGGCGTTCTTATTTTGAAAAGCGGGGATATTCCCGATTGGCTTGAAAAGCTAAGGGACTATCTTCAGAATAATTGTTGATTTTTGGGAGGAAAGAATTATGCTTACGGATATCGAAATTGCACAGCAGGCAAAGATGATGAAAATCAAGGACATTGCCGCAAAGCTTGGCATTGAGGAGGACGAGCTTGAGCCTTACGGTCACTACAAGGCAAAGCTTTCCCAGCGCCTTATAGACAGGGTTAAGGACAAGCCCGACGGCAAGCTTATCCTGGTAACGGCGATTAACCCCACCCCTGCGGGCGAGGGAAAAACCACAACCTCTGTCGGTCTTGCCGAGGGCATGAACAAGATAGGCAAAAAGGCTTGTCTTGCGCTGCGTGAGCCTTCGCTTGGCCCCGTGTTCGGCGTTAAGGGCGGCGCGGCAGGCGGCGGTTATGCGCAGGTTGTGCCCATGGAGGATATAAATCTGCACTTTACAGGCGATATGCACGCTATAACGGCTGCGAACAATCTGCTTGCAGCACTGCTTGACAATCACATTCAGCAGGGCAACGAGCTTGGCATTGACGTAAGGCGCATACTGTTCAAGCGCTGTCTTGACATGAACGACAGGGCGCTGAGAAACTGCGTTGTGGGCATGGGCGGCAAGGTAAACGGTATCCCGCGCGAGGACCATTTTCAGATTACTGTTGCTTCCGAGATTATGGCGATACTGTGCCTTGCAAGCGACCTTAACGACCTTAAAATGCGCCTTGGCAATATCCTTGTTGCGTATACATACAGCGGCGAGCCTGTATATGCGCGCGACCTTAAGGCTGTCGGAGCAATGACCGCGCTGCTTAAGGAGGCTATCAATCCCAACCTTGTGCAGACGCTTGAAAACAATCCTGCAATAATCCACGGCGGACCCTTTGCAAATATCGCGCATGGCTGCAACTCCGTAAGAGCCACAAAGCTTTCCATGAAGCTTGCGGATTATACCATCACCGAGGCAGGCTTCGGCTCAGACCTTGGCGCGGAGAAATTCTTTGATATCAAGTGCCGTTTTGCGGGACTTAAGCCCGACTGCGTTGTGCTGGTTGCAACAATCCGCGCGCTTAAGTACAACGGCGGCGTTGCAAAGCCCGACCTTACCAAAGAGAATGTTGAAGCGCTTAACAAGGGCATTGCAAATCTTGGCGTTCATATCGACAATATGAGAAAGTACGGCGTTCCCGTGGTTGTTGCTATTAACCATTTCTATACCGACAGCGAGGCGGAAATTGCCGCAGTACGCAGCTACTGCGAGGAAAAGGGCGCAAAGGTTGCGTTCTCCGATGTGTTCCTTAAAGGCGGCGAGGGTGCTATTGAGCTTGCAAATGCTGTTGTTGAAACAATTGAAATAGAAAAGAGCGAGTTCAGACCGCTGTATGACGAAAAGCTTCCCATCAAGGAAAAGCTGGACATAATCGCAAAGAATATCTATGGCGCAGACGGCGTTGTATACACGGCAAAGGCTGAAAAGGCTATTGCAGAGATTGAAAAGCTCGGGCTTGACCGTGTTCCTGTATGTGTTGCAAAAACGCAGTATTCGCTGTCTGACGACCCTGCAAAGCTTGGCAGACCGACAGACTTCAGCATAACGGTAAGCGACGCGCGCGTTTCCAACGGCGCAGGCTTTGTTGTTGTGTACACGGGCGATATAATGACAATGCCCGGTCTGCCCAAGGTTCCTGCGGCAAACAATATAGACGTTGCCGAGGACGGCACAATAAGCGGTCTGTTCTGATATGCGGCAGTATATAACAAATTCCGTAGAGGAAACTATTGCCGCCGCAGGGGAAGTGGCGGCGGTACTCGCGGCAGGGGATATAATTCTTTATGAGGGCGATATGGGCGCAGGCAAGACACATTTCACCAAGGGAATTGCGAAATATCTTGGCGTTGAGGACGAGGTTACAAGCCCCACCTTTGCGCTTGTAAACGAGTATGAGGGCAGGCTGCCGCTGTTTCATTTCGACCTTTACCGTATAGAAAGCTATGACGACCTCTATGCTATTGGTTTTTTTGATTATCTTGACCGCGGCGGAATAATCGCAGCCGAGTGGAGCGAAAATATATCGCAGCTTAAAGCGGAACTTGGCGAGGTTATCACCGTGCGGATTGAAAAGCTGTCCGAAAACGGCAGAAAAATTACGGTAAGCGGCAAATATTTCGGCGAGTAAGCGGCACAGAATTTTAATGGAAGTGACAGTATGATTTTAGGTATAGATAGCTCTGCCGTCACGGCAGGCTGTGCGCTGTATGACGGCGGCAGGATTGCGGCGGAGCAGTTCCTCAATACAAAGCACACGCATTCACAGACGCTTCTGCCCATGGTGGAGGGTATGCTGAAAAGCGCGGGAGTAACGCTTGCGGATATCGACAAGATAGCGGTAACCTGCGGTCCCGGCTCGTTTACGGGACTGCGCATAGGCATTGCCACTGTAAAGGGTATGGCAATGGGCGCAGGGAAGCTGTGCGTTCCTGTTTCAACGCTTGAAGCGATAGCGTATAATTTTATCGGCGTTGACGGCATTATCTGCTGCCTGATGGACGCGCGCTGTGGTCAGGTGTATAATGCAATGTTTTCTAGCTGCGGCGGTGTTATCTCGCGTATGTGCGAGGACAGGGCAATAAGGATTTCCGAGCTTTATGATGAGCTTCAGACCGTTGGCGGCAAAATAATTCTTGCGGGCGACGGCGCGGCTCTGGTTGATGAAGCAACGCAGCACAGCTTTATGCTTGCGCCCGAAATGCTTCGGTTTCAGCGCGGCGCGGGGGTGTGCTTTGCGGCGGACGGCAGGGAAGAAATCCCCCCTGCGACTCTTATGCCAAGCTATTTGAGGCTTCCGCAGGCGGAGCGGGAACGACTTGCAAGAGAAAAAGCGGCTGATAGCGAAAAATGAGTGAGCAGCCTGAAGCGTGAAGCTTCGGGAACAGATAAAGCTGTTCAAAAATCAAAGGCGGCAAACGGCTTTGCAGGTCTGTAACCGCCTTAAAACGAAAGGAAAGAAAAGGTTGAAACACTGTAATATGAGCACCATACCAAAAAAGGGCGCACAAAAGC
>CAZLBL010000063.1:11693-11812 GCA_964557825.1 uncultured Ruminococcus sp. | reverse complement strand
CTGTGACCGCCTGTGCTGCCGCCGCTCGAACCGCTGCCCGAGCCGCTTCCACCGCCCGAGGACTGCTTGGTAAATGTCGCCGTTGCAACCTCGCTGTCCGACTTATCGTCCTTGACCGC
>CAZLBL010000063.1:10276-11593 GCA_964557825.1 uncultured Ruminococcus sp. | reverse complement strand
CGGGGTGATTACAGGCGTTGCAGCCTTTTCAAGCTTGGTAAATGTCGCCGTTGCAACCTCGCTGTCCGACTTATCGTCCTTGACCGCGATTGCCTTGACCGTAGCGGAATCGGATAGCGTGATTGCGCCTGTGTACTTCGTGCTTGCCGTTGTCGGTTCAGAATTATCAAGCGTGTAATAAATTGTCGCGTCCTCTGTTGCACAGGTGATTGTTACTTCCTGTGAGTTTCTGAAATTACCGCCGTTCGGGGTGATTACAGGCGTTGCAGCCTTTTCAAGCTTGGTAAATGTCGCCGTTGCAGCTTCGCTGTTGGTCATGCCAGTCTTGACTGCGATTGCCTTAACCGTGGCTGTTTCGTCAAGCGTAATAGCTGCACTGTAAACATCGCTGTTCGTTGTCGGTTCAGAATTATCAAGCGTGTAATAAATTGTTGCGCCGTCTGTCGCGCAGGTGATAGTCACCTCCTGCGTGCCCTTGAAATTACCGCCGTTCGGGGTAATTACAGGCGTTTCTGCTTTCTTTCGGGTAAATTCCGCTGTTGTAATTTCGCTTACCGTGCTGCCCCTGACTGCAATTGCCTTGACAACTGCGCTGTCGGTGAGGTCAAACGCGCCTGTGTATTGCGTGCTTTTCGTTGTGGGGTCTGTGCCGTCAGTGGTGTAGTAAATTGTCACGCCTTCGGTTATGCTGGTGATGCTTACCGCCTGCGGAGCGATAAACTCGCCGCCATTGGGGGAGATTACCAGTGCTGCCGCTTCAACTACCTTAATCCACTTTCCTTGAGTTGTGCTGTAATAGCACTTGGTGATTGCGTTTGCTTCAATTTTGTTAGGGTCTGCAGCTGTTTTTGCGGGGAGATAAGCATAAATCTTGTTTTCTTTGCCGTGCTTAGTTGGCTTGTAATCACTGTCGTTGATTGTTACAGCCTCTGCGCCATCTGTGTTTACTTCAAGAAGATAAACAGATGTACCGTCTTCAAGGGTGGGCGTTAATGGCGTGCCGTTAGAGCTATCACTGCAGCCGCTGCCGATAGCAGGGGCAGTAAATGTATTGGAACTATAAGTGTAAGAACTTCCCTCTGCCTTGACAGAGCCACCTGTGATTTTAATAACCGAGGCGCTGCCGCCGTAGCCACCGCCTATGCCTGCGCCGGCTTCACCGCCCGCTGCGGTAACTGTGCCACCGCTTATGGTGATATTCGTGCCTGCTTTGTTTTTGCCGCCGCCTATGCCTGCACCGGCAGCACCGCCTGTCGCGGTAACTGTGCCGCCGCTGATGGTGATACCTTTACCGATGCCACTCTCGCCGCCGCCTAT
>CAZLBL010000063.1:8831-10176 GCA_964557825.1 uncultured Ruminococcus sp. | reverse complement strand
GCCTGCGCCGTTAGAGCCGCTTGTCGCAGTAACTGTGCCGCCGCTGATGGTGATATCTGTACCGTTGCCTCTGTTGCCGCCGCCGCCTATGCCTGCGCCGTTAGAGCCGCTTGTCGCAGTAACTGTGCCGCCGCTGATGGTGATACCTGTACCACTGCCGTCTTTGCCGCCGCCTATGCCTGCGCCGACGGCACCGCCTGTTGCGGTAACTGTGCCGCCGCTGATGGTGATAGTTGAACCACCGCCGCCGCTGCCGTTCTTGCCACCGCCGCCGCCTATGCCTGCGCCATAATCGCCGCCCGCTGCGGTAACTGTGCCGCCGATGATGGTGATATCTGCACCGCTGCCGCTGTTACCGCCGCCTATGCCTGCGCCACGATTGCCGCCTGCTGCGCTTACAACTGCACTGCCGCTGATAGTGATACCTTTACCGCTGCCGTTATTGCCGCCGCCTATGCCTGCGCCATAATCGCCGCCTGCCGCGGTAAGCTTGCCCGTGGTGTTTTCGGCTGTGGTGATTTCAAGCTTATAATCTGCCGCATTATCCTTTTGCAGACCTGCGCAGTTCTCACCGCTCTTAAGCGTATTTGCCGAGCCTTCCGCAAGCGTTATTTTAACATTGCCATTGGTGGTGCTTGCAACATCAAACGCGCACTTGTCGCTTGTTTCCGAAACATCAATAAACAGTCTGTTAAGCGTAATATCTGCGCCGTTTGTGCTGTTTACCACAATTGTGTCGGTTAAAGTCGCTCCCGAAACGGTAACGGCTGTGTCAGTGAGAATTGTCAGCACATTATCCGTATAAGTATACGCGCCATCGGAAAGTTCTCCGCCGCCTGTTGCCGTGATTTTAAGGTCACTGGGAGCGTTTTCCCATGTAAAGGTTTTTGTATCGTCATCAAATTTATAAGTCCTTGCGCTTTCACCAACCGTAACTTGTTTGTCACTGCCCGTAACATAAGCGTAAAGCACGGGTTCATAGTCAATAGCCGTGTGGCTTTTAGGGGTATAAGTTGTGCCGTCAATGGTAACATCTTCATTGTCTGCGTTTATGATTTTAAGCAGATAAACATTTTCCGTGCCGTTGGCGGGAATTGCAGCGGACTTACCATTGCCGCCGCCGACAGCGTTGGCTTTCTCTCCTGCAATTGCCTTAACAGAGCCGCCGCTGATGATGATATTTGAACCATTGCCACTATCGCCGCCGCCTATGCCTGCACCCCAATCGCCGCCTGCTGCGGTAACTGTGCCGCCGCTGATGGTGATATCTGTACCGCTGCCATAATCGCCGCCGCCTATGCCTGCGCCATACTTGCCGCCTGCTGCGCTTACAACTGCACTGCCG
>CAZLBL010000063.1:0-8731 GCA_964557825.1 uncultured Ruminococcus sp. | reverse complement strand
CTGATGGTGATATTCGTGCCTGCTTTGTTTTGGCCGCCGCCTATGCCTGCACCCCGATCGCCGCCTGCTGCGGTAACTGTGCCGCCGCTGATGGTGATATTCGTGCCTGCTTTGTTTTGGCCGCCGCCTATGCCTGCACCCCAATCGCCGCCTGTTGCGGTAAGCTTGCCAGTGCAGTTTTCGGCTGTGGTGATTTCAAGATTATAACCTGCGCCGCTATCCTTTTGCAGACCTGCGCAGTACTCACCGCTTTTAAGCGTGTTTGCCGAGCCGTCCGCAAGCGTGATGGTAACATCGCCAGCGGTGGCGTCTGCAATCTTAAACGCGCAGCTGCTGTTTGCCGTTGAAACATCAATATTCACGCCCGCAAGCGTAATATTTGCGCCGCCTGTGCTTGCAACCACGATTGTATCGGTGGTTGCGCCGGTGTTTGTGTTCTTGATTGTAATAGGTGTGCTTGTTTTAATCGTGAGCGTGTTGTTTTCGTAGGTATAATCCGTGTCCGATGTGACGCCCGTTATCGTGAACGCGCCGACAACTATTCCCGCTTCCTCAGCCGCCGCCCTCGGCAGCACTATGAACATCGCCGCCAGCATAACCGCCAGCGCCGCTATCCACACAACTGATTGTTTAAGTAGTTTCTTTGCCATGGTTTTCCTCCATTCAATGTTGCCATAAGCCCCTGCACCAACGGCGGTGCATAATCCTAAGCTTATACTTACCTCTATTTTACTACACATGGCGCAAAATGTCAATAGAAGTGGCGCGAATTGCACGCGAACGTGCGCGAATGGCATATTATGACAGGATTTTCCACAAAGACGGTCGCTTTGCCTTAACATGAAAGAGAGGGTTTCCCCTCTCTCTCGAATATTCGGTTTGGAAATTTCACCGTCCCGTACCAGGCTTTGCGCCGAAATAAAGCATTAAGGCTCTCTCCGCGTCGCCGCTGTTTCGGGTAAATTTAACCTGCGAAATATCCAGCAGCAGGCAACCGCAGTGACCCTTAAACGTAGGGAAACACAGTACTTTAAGATATGTGTCTATCTCGGGACTGTAATCAATGATTTCAAGCGTTTCGCCGTAAAGCGCGGCGCGTTCATAGCTGCGCAGCCATTTGGAATCCATATTGGCAAAAAGACTGCCGAACGAGCTGCCTATAAGCTTTTCAAGCGGAAGCTTCTCAAGACTGGCAAGCGCGGGATTTCCGTATCTGAAAATCCAGTCCACTGCCTGCTTGTTTTCGTCAAAGACCATTTCAATATCAGTAAAAGCAAACGGCATCTTTTCAAAAGAAAAATAATACTCCAGATACTCCTCATACGTTGCAGGGACATCAACCGAATGGAGAGCGCCGATAATGCCCCTTTGCTTTGTGCGCATAAGCCGGACGATATTGTTTCTGTTTTTCTTGGCATATTCAAGATGCTCGCCGTTGCTGAGATTGATATGATCGGTTATATCGTGAATTGCCGTTACCGAAACCAGACACCCGCGGTGAACTTTCAGAAATCTTTCGCCAAGCGTTTCCTCTATCGTGCTGAACGCCATGCGCGTTTTATACACCTCGCCGCCCGCAACATGAATTTCTGCATTGCGGTTTGCCATGATAACGTACAATATTTTTGCTGTGCTAATTACAATTTTCTGCCTGTTTGAACTAAATGATAAATATTTTTCGCTGTACACTGCACACCTCGGAATAATACAAGACAATCGGGCAAAAGCCCAAAGCTATTCAACAATCAATCGGCTGCTTTCAAAGCATATCCGTATCATTACTATATTATAACACAAATAACGTTATTTTTCAAGTGCGCCGCAGGCAATCGGTATATTGCCCGTCTGAATATTTTTTTGGAGATGGCTGTTACATTTCGGCAAAAGCTGCGTATAAAATAACAGAAGCATTCAGTAAGCGTTCTGAATAGACAAAGGAGTTTAAGGTTATGGCAAAAACAGTATTCAAAATTGACACTAAAGAGGAGCTTTTCAAGCATGTAAGCGGAATGGTGCTGAGAAGCAATCTGGAAGAACTTATTGATAGTTCTGTAATCGAAAATACATATGTATACGCCGATAAGCTGCAGAAAATCAAGGATATCACGCCCGAAAACGGCGCGTGGGATTTTATAAATAACACTACTGACAAGCTGGCGGAATATGCCGAGATAGAGGGTGAATATATCGCGCATCTTGTGGCTGCAAATATCTGCGACAACCAGCATGGCATAGATGGAGTAAAATTTGAAGTTTCTGGCGCGCTGAAAAAGGAAATCAAAAATTCCGCTGCGGAATATCAGAAAAAGTACAACGAAAAGAAATCGGTAATTGAGTCTGATTTTGATACGCTGAACTTTATCACCTATGACTTAACCCACGAAAACGCTAATGAGATGGACGCTGTAAGGGAAGCAAATCCCAATCTGCTGCCCGATAACAACAGCCTGATAAGACGCGATTTCAAAAACACCAAAATGAACCTGAATATGTACGCCTGCGAAGGCCTGAATATGGGCAATTACGCCAAGCGCCTGTCTGATATAAAGGATGAGGAAGCCAAGCAGTGGGCAATAAACGCAGTTGAAAACATGGTGCGTGGTCTTTATACCAATGACGGATATAAAAAGCTGTCGGTTGATAAAAAAAATATCATCAATTCCATTTATATTGACGGAAAGTCTGCCGGAGCGAAAAATCTTGACCAATCCGATTACGGCCTAAAGTGCGCGAGTATAATCAAGGACGTTCTGAGCGGCAAGAAGATAAACGTGCGCGGCATGGAAAAGATAGACGGAGTGTTTGTGGAAAATGATAAGGTTGCTTCGGTGGAAGTTGTCCCAAACGTTGTATGCGAGGAAAAGTTCAGCCTGTGGAAAGCAATCCTCCGCTTCTTTGGAATTGGCAAAACAGATAAGCAGAAGGCAGAGGAGAAAATCTCATTTGCTCAGCTTGGCAACGAGGACGCGATTGCAAAGATAAAAGAATATGACCTTACCGACCATGAGTTCTCCGAAAAAATAAAACCCGTGCGCGACGCAGAAATGCGCTATTCAAATCAGATTGCAGATCTGGATAATTACGTCTTTGGAGAGCTTCCCGGCGGTCCCACAAAATATTTTATGGAAGCTTCGAAATATTATAAAGAATATAATGATAAGGGATATGCAGATCAGCCGTTGTATCTGAAAACTTTGGGCCGCCTGGGCTCGCGTATGTCAATGTTTATGACATATGCCATGAACAAGGGAATGTCGCTCGACAGTATGCTTAATCCCTCGGAGGCAGACAAGGAGCAGCTTAAAGCATACGGCAAGGAGTTTGTGGATATCATCACGCTTCCCGCACGCGATGAAGTTGCAAAACAGGTTTACCCCGAATACAGTGCCGAGCAGCTGCAAAATGTAATCAGAACCAACGATAAGCAGTTCAGAACAGCTTATGATAAAGCCGTAAAAGCCAAATCCAATGAAATAACCGCAATGTATATCAATCTTCATAAAACTCTGTCTGAATTCAGGAATACCCTTAAATCGGTAGACTACGCAGATGTGAACGCTGTTGCCGATGCACTGCCATCGCACAGCTTTTACTCTATTGCGTGCTGCGACATTATGCAGTCCATAGATGGTACTCCAATTGCCAAAAATAACGATACAATGAAAAAAATCATGGATTTCGGCTTTAATAATCAGTTCAAAACACCACTTAGATCGTACGCTTCGTTCCTTTCCAAGCCTGAAGCTACGCTGAAAATACCGTATGACGAGAATCTCACAGCTTTGTCAAGCGCTCTGGCGTCAGTTGCATATTTGCGTCCACCCATGGATACAATAAACTGCCGTGGCGAGGATACGGTAATTTTATCAAACTATCAGGGATCGTTTGATAAGGAACTGTCAATTGCAGCCAAGAATCCAAACGGTGCAGGCGTATTCCAGTACGCCAAGGATATAATCACAGGCAAAAAGCCTATCCCCGAGGGTCTTATATACGGTCAAAATAAAACCAGCCTGATAAAGTGCTACAACAATGATGTAAGAATGAGTGCAGAAAAAGCGCTTGACAAGCCAAAGGAACTCTGATACAACAAAGATAGCGCCGCGCAAAGACCGTTGGGTAATTTTGCACGGCGCTATAAAATCGCGGGCGGTGACAGATAATGGGAAAGGCTTGTTCAAATTGCTTTTCGGCAGTGGATATAATATTTCCGTAAGCAACAAAGGCAGAACACCATGAAAGGCTTTCAGTTACAGTTATCTCCGCAGCGAAACAAGAAAAAGCTCGAAAAATGTATTGACAAAGCTGCATTGGAATAGGTATAATGATAGGTAGAAAAATCTGATTAAGGCGGTGTTACAGATGCATATTTCAGACAAGCTTAAAGGCTCGGTTGGCGTAACACTTACGGTGCTGCTTATCGGTTCCATTGCCGGAAATTATATTGAAAGTCAGAAAACCAGAGTCACCACTATAACATACGCGGAGCTTGTTGGGCGCACCACCACTCAGGATACCGAAAACAGCAACATTCCATCTGAGATAATCTTTGAAAGCGAGGACGAAAGCGCCGAATTCGACGAGCCATCTGACATAATTGCAACAAGCGAGAGTGAAAATGCTGTGCTTGAAACTCCGCCCGATGTAACTGCGAAAAGCGAGAGTGAAAGCATTGCACCCGAAGTGCCGCCCGATATAACCACGGCAAGCAAAAATGAAACTCCGCCCGACGCGGTCGTGGAGAGCGAAAGCACTGTACCTGTCACGCAGTCTGCTGCAGCCACAACTGCCCCTGCCGAAAATCCACACAGCGTTTGGGAAACCGATGAAGCAAATCAGCTTACGGTTTATGTGAGTTCAACAGGGAAATATCACAAAAAATGCGACTGTTCAGGCATGAAGAATTATACCGAAATGACATTACAGCAGGCAATTGAAGCGGGTCACGCTGCCTGTAAACGCTGCTGGTAAAAGATTTGCCCGATGTGCAGAATTGTCCGCAAACGGCGGTATAGGGGTGTAGTATAGAGGACTGATTTTGGCTGCAAATCATTTGCGCCGTTTCGGCACGATATTTGGAAATGCGGGGTGACGCTTTGTGAAATATGATGAGGACAAAATCCTTAGTATTATCAGTATTGCGCTTTGCGTGCTGCTGCTTGGCATTGTCTGCGCTGATTATATTGCGGGCAGGCGCGCCGAAACCGTTGTTGTAACAAAATCCGAAATCGAACAAAACCGCGCAAACAAGCAAGGAACTGAAGCCGATGATAACCTCCGTGCGATAGCCGCCCGGTATGAGGATATCTCTATAACTGTTTATGTAAGCTCGTCTGGAAAGTATCACTTTGCAAGTGATTGTTCGGGAATAAAAGAGTATACGAAAATGTCGCTTGGCAAAGCGATTTTTATGGGTTACAGCGCTTGCAGCAGATGCGATTTGATGCCAGCTTGACAAGATGATAGTTTTCTGATAAACTGTTATTGCGAAGCAATCTGCGCATAATATCTGCGTGATTGCCACAAACACCGAGAGGACATGGTCTGCATGGATATGATAGGTACATTCTGGTCGCTTGTGCCGCCGCTTGTTGCGATAGTGCTTGCACTGATAACAAAGGAGGTTTTCAGCTCCCTTTTTGTCGGCATTGTTATCGGTGCGCTTTTTTATGCGGGATTTAACATTGAAGCTGCCATGAATCATATGATTGATAATGGTTTCCTTGGCGCGCTTGCCAACAGCTATAATGTGGGCATACTGATTTTTCTTGTTATTCTTGGAACTATCGTCTGCCTTATGAACAAAGCGGGCGGTTCTGCCGCGTTTGGCGCATGGGCAAAAACTCATATAAAAAGCCGCGTGGGCGCGCAGATTGTCACCATGCTGCTTGGCATAATCATATTTATTGATGATTATTTCAACTGTCTTACCGTTGGCAGCGTAATGAAGCCTGTCGCTGTAAAGCACCGCATTTCATCTTCAAAACTTGCGTATCTTATTGATTCCACGGCTGCCCCTGTCTGCATTATCGCACCCATATCCTCATGGGCGGCAGCTGTCACCAGCAATATAGAATCGGGCGACGGATTTGCGCTGTTTATTGAGGCTATTCCGTACAATTATTATGCGCTGCTTACCATTGTGTTTGTTATCGGCGTTGTCCTGCTTAAGATTGATTTTGGACCAATGGCGCGTGCGGAGCGTCTCGCCGCCGCAGGTGAGAATCCGGGCGATGAGGAGAGTTCCGCCAAAATTGAAATGAACGCTGAAAGCAAGGGCGGAATATTTGACCTTATTTTCCCGATTGTCACATTGATTATCGCCTGCGTTTTCGGCATGATTTATACAGGTGGATTTTTCTCGGGTGTGGATTTCATATCCGCCTTTGCGGACTGCAACGCTTCCAAGGGACTGGTTATAGGCTCGCTTATTGCGCTTATTCTTACAATAGCGGTGTATCTGATTCGGCGCGTTATATCGTTCAGGGACTGCATGGAGTGCATTCCAGAGGGATTTAAGGCAATGGTTCCCGCTATACTTATTCTGACCTTTGCGTGGACGCTGAAAAACATGACCGACAGCCTTGGCGCGGATATCTTTGTTGACTCCATTGTCCGCGAATACGTTGCAGACCTGCAATTCCTGCTGCCTGCGATTATATTTGTTATCGCGGCGGGAATTTCCTTTGCAACAGGCACTTCGTGGGGAACCTTCGGCATTCTAATTCCGATAGTTGTAAGCGTATTTGAAAACAGCGACCCCACAATGATGGTTATTTCCATTTCTGCGTGCATGGCAGGTTCTGTCTGTGGCGACCACTGCTCGCCCATTTCCGATACAACGATAATGGCTTCGGCGGGCGCACGGTGTATCCATGTGAACCATGTTTCCTCTCAGCTTCCATATGCGCTGACCGTTGCGGCAATATCCTTTGTGATGTATCTTGTGGCGGCGCTTATCAAAAACGCCTTTATAAGCCTTGCGATAGGACTTGCGCTGACAATCGGCGTGCTTTTCGCGCTGAAATGGCTTACTGTGCGCAGAGCCGCAAAGAAGCAATAACCGCTTTTAGCAGGCAGCAATTAAGCGCGTATATCTCATAATTACAATGACAGGGGGGAGAGCAATGCCGCTTTGCATTTGCACAGCTCCATGCAAGGAATGACGGACTGCATGGAGGTAAACAGGTTCTGAAGCTTTCCGTCATACCTTGCATTTCTGATAAGATATATATAATTCAGAAAAGGAGCAAGGTATTATGAAAACCTTAAACGAACTCAAATTTTTTATCATTCTTTGGCTTACTCAGTCTTTTTCTTCGCTGGGCAGTGCCATGACTAATTTTGCGCTTGTAATATGGCTTTATCAGGACAGCGGCTCTGCGCTTACCACGGCGCTGCTGACGGTGTGTTCCTACGCGCCGTATGTTATTATCAGCATTTTCGCGGGCGCAATCAGCGACAAGTTCAACAAAAAGGCGGTTATGCTTGTGTGCGACAGCATTGCGGCATTATGTACCGTTGTTACGCTTATCCTGCTGAAAACGGGCGTCATCGCCGTATGGCATTTGTACATTTTAAATGCGCTGAACGGTCTTATGAATGCCTTTCAATCGCCTGCCTCTGATGTGGCGGCAACATTGCTTACTCCCGAGAAGCATTATCAGAAAACAAGCGGAATGAGGTCGTTTTCCGGCTCGCTTGTATCAATTCTCACGCCCGTGTTTGCCACGGCGATAGTTTCTTTTGCAGGGGTTGAAGCGGTTATAGTATTAGACCTTACCACGTTTGCAATAGCTTTTCTGGCGCTGCTGCTGTTTATCAGGATACCGAAAGTGCCGCAGAAATCCAAGGAAAGTGAAACCCTCCTGCAAACGGTGAAAAGCGGGCTTGTTTATCTTAGATACAACAAGGGAATTTTGTGGCTGATTTTATTCCTATCGGCAATAAACCTTATTGCGTCCGTTTACGAATCGGCGCTTCCCGCAATGGTGCTGTCCAAGGCAGATGAAACCGCGTTGGGTCTGGTCAACAGTTGTGTAGGAATTGCAACGCTTTTAGGAAGCGTAATTGCAACATTTTTTCCCAAGCCGAAAAGCAGAATAAAGGTAATCTGCAATTGTCTTTTGATTTCCATGAGCACGGAAAATTTTCTGCTCGCCTTTGGCGGCAACACCGCTGTGTGGTGCGTTGGTGCGGTGCTTGGCTGGATAGAAATTCCGCTTATGAGCGCCAACTACGATGTTATATTTCGGACCAATGTTCCTAAGGAAATGCAGGGGCGGGTTTATTCCGTGAGGAATACGCTGCAGTTTTTCACTATTCCCGTGGGATATTTTCTTGGCGGCTTTCTTGTGGACAGCGTGTTTGAGCCGTTTATGGAGAACGCGCAAAACACGCTGCTTGCCGATATCTTCGGCACAGGAAAAGGCTCGGGCGCGGCGCTGCTGTTTTTTGTCGCCGGGATTGCGGGTGTTGTGGTGTGTCTGATTTTCCGCAGAATAAAAGCGCTGAAGCAGCTTGAATGATATTTCCCACATTATTGCTGTCGCAAAATAATTTTCCCGCCGTATCCACTGATACGGCGGGTTTTCATATATCTAAGGCTGTTTCGGGGCTGTCTGCGAGAACTCGCGCAGCAAACTCATATTCCTGCTTGTCGTCAAAGTCAAGCTGATTCAATAAGGGGCTTGCCCCGTCATTTAACGTGGCCGTACCGAACAAGTTCGGC
>CAZLBL010000062.1:0-12338 GCA_964557825.1 uncultured Ruminococcus sp. | reverse complement strand
AGAGCCGAACGAAGTTCGGTTCGGAGGCAGGGGGACATCTTGCCTAAGTTATTATGCGGCAAAAACCTTTTTCGCTCAACATAGACAGCAGCATACCTCTGCATCAAATTTCGCTTCAAGCATTTTGCTTGGAGCGATTTTTTTGCGCGAAATCAAGAAATCTTTTTGGCGGCTAAAAAGTCCCCCAATTCCAAAATATTCTTCAACGTGCCAGCTTACATATTTTATTGCCGCAGTCTTTACACACTCCGCCAACGGAAGCATACGCCATGCCGCGGGGTGCTATAACTCAATCCTGTATATCGCCGCGTCGTCGTCGCCGTAATATTCCCTGCGTGTGGATATCCTTTTATAGCCGAGGCTTTCATACAATGCAATGGCGGGCGCGTTTCTGCTGCGTACCTCCAAAAAGCAGCGCGCCGCGCCCTTTTCTTTAAGAAGCGCGTGAAACTCTGTAAGCAGCTGAGCCGCTATCCCTTGGCGGCGATATTCGGGCAGCACGGCAATCTGATATAATTCGGCTTCGTCAGCAGCAATTTTTCCAAGCGCAAAGCCTGCCGCCGCGCCGCCGCGCATGGCAGCAGTAAAAACGCACAGGGGGTTGTTTATTTCTTCAAGCAGCATTTCGCGCGTCCAGCTTCCGTGAAAACAGGTCTGCTCGATATGGTCAAGCTGTCCTATAAGTTCGTCAGTGAGCTTCATACCACGTTTTGCCCTCCTTTGCCTCTGCAATAAGCGGCACGGAAAGCTTTACAGCACCCTGCATTTCCTCCGTCATAAGCTGCGCCGCCTTTGCTCCCAGCGCTTTGGGAACTTCAACAATAAGCTCGTCATGCACCTGGAGAATAAGCCGCGCTTCGGGCAGCTCCTTTTTCAGCCGCCGATATACACGCACCATGGCGATTTTTATGATGTCTGCGGCTGTGCCCTGTATGGGCGTGTTCATTGCCGCGCGCACACCATGAGTTTTTATGTTTCTGTTTGTGGACATAAGCTCGGGAATAAATCTGCGCCTGCCGAACATGGTAACCGCGCAGCCGCCCTTTTCTGCGGAAGCGGTGACGCTTTTCATATACTCGCGCACGCCTGAGAAGTTTGTAAGATAATCGTCAATATACTTTTTAGCCTCGGCAACCGAAGCGCCTATATCCTTTGCCAGTGAGAAAGCGCCTATGCCGTACACAATGCCGAAGTTTACCGCCTTTGCGCTGCGGCGCATATTTTCATCAACCCACTCCGCAGGCACGCCGAAAACGCTTGCGGCAGTCTGCGCATGGATATCTCCGCCCTCGCGGAAGGTTTTTATCATTATTTCATCGTTTGCAAGATGCGCAAGCACCCTTAATTCAATCTGGCTGTAATCCGCGTCAACAAGCGTTTTGCCCTCCCCCGCGGTGAAAAAGCGGCGGAAATTGCGCCCAAGCTCGGTGCGTACGGGGATATTCTGTATATTTGGTTCGACGGAGGATATACGTCCCGTTCTTGTTTCGGTCTGCCTGAAGGTTGTGTGCATACGCCCATCGGGGGAAATTTCGCTTTCCAAGCCGTTTACATAGGTGCTTAAAAGCTTGGTGAGCGAACGGTATTCCAGAATAAGCGGTATAATCGGGTGCTTATCCGCAAGCCCCTCAAGCGTTTCGGCGTCGGTTGCGTAGCCTGTCTTGCGCTTTTTTCCGCAAGGAAGCGCAAGCTCCTCAAAAAGCACGGCGCTAAGTTGCTTGGGCGAGCCTATATTGAAATCATGCCCCGCAAGGGAATACACCTGCCGCTTTATCTCGTCAATCTGCGGTTTAAGCTGCTCACCAAAATCATGCAGCGCAGCCCTGTCCATGGCTATGCCGTCAAGCTCCATTGAGGATAAAACCTCGGCAAGCGGTATTTCAATTTCGGTAAGGATATTTGCCATACCCTCGCGGTGCAGGCGGGTGAAAAGCTCCCTGTTCAGCAGAAACAGCGACTGTCCAAGGCGCTCCTCGTCATAGGTTACGCCGTATTCTGCGCAAAGGCGGGGAACGGAATAATCGTTTGCGTTTACGTTAAGCAGATACGCCGCAAGCGTGGTATCAAAAACCACGTTGTTAAGCGCAAGCCCGTTTTGCAGGCAGAAGCGGTACAGCGCCTTTGCGTTATCGGTGCGCTTTGGCGTATCGTCTGCAAGCAGAACGGCGGTTTCGCCCTTTATGGGCCTGCCGTTTTTATATATGCTGATTGCTTCGCCGCTGAAAAAGATATCATATGCATTTTCAGGAAATTCCAGTACGGCAGGCTGCTCGGCGGCGGGTGCGGGTTTGGACGGCTGCGGATTTTTCACTGCCGCCGCTTCAAGACCAAGCTTTTTAAGTATGGAGAACATCTCCATCTCGGTGAGGATTTCTGCGGCTCTTGCGGTCGCTTCGCGCGGGCGATAATCCTCCATGCACTCCGAAACAGGAGCGTGAAGCTGAATTTCGGCAAGCTTATGGCTTAATTCCGCGCTTTCCCTGCCGTTTTGCAGCTTTGCGCGTACGCCGCTTGTTACCTCGATATTATCCAGATTATCGTAGATATATTCAACCGTGTGATATTTCCCTATAAGCGAAAGTGCGGTTTTCTCGCCTATTCCCGCAACGCCGGGGATATTGTCGGAGCTGTCGCCCATAAGCGCTTTTACCTCCAGCATTTCGCGCGAAGTTACGCCGTAAACCTCGGCTATTTTTTCGGGCGTGTACATTACATCGCCCTTTGCGGAGGGATAGCGCACCGTCACCTTATCACCGATAAGCTGAAAGCTGTCGCGGTCGCCCGTCATGATTACGCAGTCAAGCCCCTGCTCCGCTGCGGCGCGTGAAAGCGTACCTATGATATCGTCAGCCTCATAGCCGTCCTTTTCGATTATAGCAACGCCAAGCGCCGTAAGCAGCTCACGGATTACGGGCATCTGCTGTATAAGTTCGTCCGGGGCTTTGCTGCGCGTGCCTTTGTAGCCGTCGTACATTTTATGGCGGAATGTGGGCGCGTGCGTGTCAAATGCCGCCGCGATAAGGTCGGGCTGTTCCTCTTTGGTCACGCGCAGATAGGTGTTCATAAAGCCTGTCAGCGCGTTGGTAAACTGCCCTTTTTTGTTGGTAAGCAGGCGTATGGCGTAAAACGCGCGGAACAGAATATTGTTTCCATCAATAAGAAGAAGCTTCATTTTTATCCTCCGTTAGTTCAGAGCATACAGGGCACGCCCGCTATGCCGTTTACAAGGCCCGATACAGCCTGCGCTGCCGCGCCTATATCCGTTATGTTCTGCAGCACAGGAACGTGCAGAAAAACGCAGCATACACCGCGTGAAAGGCACTCAAAATAAATATGATTGCAGTATGACGTTCCGCAGCCGCGCGAAATATATGCGCCAAAGCCGTTTTCTCTTATCAGCTCCGCGCAGACGGTAACGTCCATTCGCGTGTGGAGAGCTTCGCCGCCGCGCCTTGCCACAGGCTCAACGGCTATTTTATCCGTGATGCAGGGCTTCTGCCCAAGCAGGATAACGGCGCTTGTTTCGGCACGCTGTATCTCGTCAAAAAGCAGCTTTACGGACTTTTCCATGTCGTTGGGAAGTATAATTCTGCGGCAGGATACGTCCGCCGATTGTGTTATTATGCGCGCGGGGCTGTCTTTGCCGTCAAATCCTGCAAGAATAATTCTGTTCATATATTTCACCTGTCATTTGTTCAGTAGAATTTTCAGCCGTTTAAGCAGCAGCATTGTACAAAGTCCTGTAAACGCGCCGCCGATAATCGCCGAGGAAAGCAGTATCGGCGTATATGCAAATACCGAAGCCGTGCCGTAAAACAACGCAGCCACGGCAAGCTGACCCGCAATGTGCAGTATCGCTCCGCCCACTCCTACAAAGGGAATAAGGCGGTCGCCGTTTTCATGCAGCAGCAGCCTTTTCAGTGTCGCCATCGTGCCAAGCGAAAGCAATCCGCCCGCAATACCAAAGCACATACCCATAACCGAGCCTGTTATAAGTCCCGCCACAACGCAGCGCAGAACCGATATGCAAAGCGCGTCCGATATATGCCAACTGCCGCCAAGGTAAAGCACAAGCATGGTAACGATATTTCCCAGCCCCACCCTTACGGCGGGTATGGGGCAGATTGGCGGAAGCATGGTTTCCAGCGCGGAAAGCGCCGCTGCAAAGCAGATGAATACCCCGCAAAGGCACAGCTTTTTGGCGCTCATTTCAAAAGCTCCATATACTGCTCCGCAACCTGCATAAGCTCGGATTTCTGCGGCTCTGGTTCGGGTGCGGGTTCTGCGGACTGCTGTATGTACGCGCCATCTTTAAGCGTGTAATTTTCCTCGCGCAGCTTAAGCGGCGGGAAGTTAAGCAGAAACTCCCGATAGTGATAAACAACTGCGCCTGCCGCCGCAGCCGCCGCTGCCGCAAGCATAAGCGCGCCGCAGATATTCATGCCCGTACCGCCCGCGATAAAGCACACCGCCGCATATACAAGCGATATAATGCAGGAGATTATTTTTTCCGGCATTCTGCCGCCAAGCGCAAAAAACGCGATAACAATTACGGCAAAGCCGGCAATCGGCGCAAAAAGCGTGCCGAAAAGTCCATCGGACAGCACTGCGCCGATAAGCGCGCAGGCAGCCGCTATAACGCACTGCGCATAAAAGCAGACATGGATAGCCCCGCGCAGCGCGGAAGCCTTTTTAAGCCGCGTTTCCACAAAATCGCGTATAATATCGCCGTCTGTTTCAAAATGAATAAGGCGCGCTTTTATGCCGTCCATAGCCATGCTTCCTTTCGGTTTATCAAGATATATCGTCTGATATTTCGTCAAGCGAGTTAAGCCAAAGCGTGCTGAATGCGTCGCTTGGCATTTTCCAGTCGCCGCGCGGCGACAGCGCCAGCGAGCCGACCTTTACCCCATCGGGCAGGCAGGAGCGCTTGAACTGCTGATTGAAGAAGCGGCGGCAGAAAATTTTCAGCCATTTAAGGATTGTGCCGCTGTCGAAACGGTCGCCGAGGGCGTATTTTGCAAGACGGTACACCTTTTTCGGCGAAAACGAGCCGCGCACGATATGATAAAGGAAGAAATCGTGCAGCTCATACGGTCCTACAAGGTCCTCTGTTTTCTGTGCAATATCGCCGTTTTCATCGGCGGGCAGAAGCTCCGGACTTACAGGGGTATCCACAACGCTTAAGAGGGTAGCCTTAAGCGCGTCATCGCCGCAGCTTTCGGCATAATACGTTACAATGCGGCGCACAAGCGTTTTGGGAATATCGCCGTTTACACCATACATGGACATATGGTCGCCGTTATAGGTTGCCCAGCCGAGGGCAAGCTCTGAAAGGTCGCCCGTTCCCACAACCAGACCGTTTTCGGCGTTTGCAATATCCATCAGTATCTGGGTTCTTTCGCGCGCCTGTGCATTTTCGTATACAACGCTGCGGTCGCGCTCGTCATGACCTATATCGCTGAAATGCTGCTTTACGGAGGTCATTATATCAATGGCTCTGAAAGCGGTTCCAAGCTGCTCGCACAGCTTTTCGGCATTGGTGCGGGTGCGTGCGGTTGTGCCAAAGCAGGGCATGGTTACCGTGACGATATCGCCCATGGGACGGGAGAGAAGCTTCATTGCTTCAACAGACGCAAGCAGCGCAAGCGTTGAGTCAAGCCCGCCCGAAATGCCTATAACAAGCTTATCCGCATGAACGTGTTGTGTGCGCCGCGCAAGCGCGTTTGCCTGCATTGCCAGAATATCGCGGCAGCGCTTTTCGATATCGCAGTCGTCGGGCATAAAGGGGTTTGCCGCAATATAGCGTGAAAGAACAGTTTCTTCGGGCTGCATATCAAATTCCACAAAATTCATGGATTTGCTGGCGGTAAGGTCAGCACCCTTGCTGCGCTCAAGCGCGATTGCCTGAACATCAATCTCGCTTACAGTAAGACCGGAAGTATACAGCGCGCTTTCGTTCAGTATTGTGCCGTTTTCGGCGATTATGTCATGACCGCCGAAGATAAGGTCGCCCGTGCTTTCGCCTGTTCCGCTTGAAGCGAAAATGTATCCGCACATTGCCTTTGAGGACTGCATTTTTACAAGCCGGCGGCGGTATTCCTCCTTGCCTATGGCTTCGCTGCTTGCGGAAAGATTGCCGATTATTGCCGCGCCGCCCGCCGCAAGCGTACTGCTTGGCGGGTTGACCGACCACAAATCCTCGCATATTTCGGCGGCAAAGGTAAACTCCGGAAGCTGTCTGCAAGCGAAAATAAGGTCTGTGCCAAAAGGCACGCTCTGACCGCACAGGGTGATTGTGCAAACGCCCTCCGGCGCGGGCGAAAACCAGCGCTTTTCATAGGCTTCGCCGTAATTTTGCAGGTGCTTTTTCGGCACAACGCCAAGTATCCTGCCGCCCTTTATGACTGCCGCACAATTGTAAAGCCTGCCCGAAACGCGCAGGGGGAGTCCAACCGATATAAGCATATCAATATTTTCCGCAGCAGCCGCAATTTCGCCCAAAGCTTTCAGCGCGCCGTCAAGCAGCGTCTGCTGATAAAACAGGTCGCCGCAGGTGTATGCGGTAATGCAAAGTTCGGGGAAAACAAGCGCCTTTACACGCTCCTCCGCAGCGGCTTCGATAAGCGAAATTATATCGCTGCTGTTGTAGCGGCAGTCTGCAACCTTTACATCGGGAGTTGCCGCCGCGCATTTAATAAATCCGTCAAGCATTGATAAGCACCTCTTTTAAGCTTTTTTGATTTTTATTTTGAGCCTTTTGCCTATTCCCCTTGCAAGCCTGTCACGAAGCTGCATGGGTGTTCCGCATATAAACTGCGTTTTGTCGCAGATTATAACGTCCAGCTTTTTCCTGTTTTCGTCCACAGGGAAGATATAGAAGCTGTGGCTGCATTCATATGCGCCTGTTATGTTTTTGTAGGGAATGTGCTGCACAACGGCGCTGCTTTCGTTTTTTACGGCGGCTTTCCGCGCAACGGCGTTGCCGTCTGCGTCAAGCTCCTGATGATGCGGCACAGCCTCGCTTGTTGTGAGGATAATTTCCTCCTCGGCAAAATCTGCGCTTATCAGCTTGCCGTAGGATTTTTCCATTGCGTCAGCCTGCCTGTTGAAATATCTTATGCGCATATTGTGCGGCAGAGTTGCCAATACCAGAAATATAACGCCGAATATCACGATAAGATACCACACATTGCGCGGGTCGTCCATGCCGAAGCCTATCGTACACCATATTGCGGCAAGCATAAGCAGGAAGAACGCCGCCGCGCCGTAATAGCACAGCGTCTGAAGCGGTTTTACCCGCATAAGATACAGAAAATCAGAAAGCGAGCGTATACGCGCCATGGTACATTCCGTTTCGCATACAAGTCTGCCGTCGCTGTCGGGCTGCCTTGAAGCGTTCATTTCTGCAAACATTCGGGTAAGCTTTGCTTCCTTGGATTCGGTTATTTCCTTTTTGGATTTCATATTGTTAAAATTCATTTTGCGGTCCTTTCGCGTAGGTCATAACTGTATACTGTATAGTATACCACAAATTGCACTGAATTGCAACGCGCGGACAAAAAAAATACCGCCTGCCAAAAATGCCTAAAAACTTTTACTTAGCGCGGCGGTGTATGTGCAAAATGCAGAGGAATTATTTCAAAAAGGTTACAATTTGATTACGAATAGTGACAAATACCGCAAAACTGTTGACATTTCCGCATTTTTCGGGTATTATTGATAGAGTATAGAATATTTTATCGGCAGCTTTACAGGCTTGACAGAGTTTTTATGCGGCTGCTGCAAAAATCAACTGAAAGGCGACATTGAAATGCTTAAGGATACCACGTTATGTATGGGCTGTATGTGCGATAAGACATATGACGGTCCCTGCAAGCTTTGCGGATACAACGACGACGCGCCGTGTATTCCCTCATATCTTGTGCCGAAAACCTTTCTCAATGAGCGTTATATCGTGGGCAAGGTGCTTAGCTATAACGGAGAGGGCGCGGTTTATATCGGCTATGATACCGCAACAGGCACAAAGGTAGATGTAAAGGAATTTATGCCCGACACCCTCTGCTCTCGCAGGCGGGGCGAGGCGGAAATTACTGTAAATTCCGATGTTATGCCGCTTTATAAGACATATATGCTGGAGTTTATAGACCTTAACAAGACCCTTATGAAATCGCGCGGCATGGCGCATTTGCAGATGGTGCTTGATATTTTCACCGAAAACGGCACTGCCTACGCCGTGTATGAGCATATAAACGGCATTCCGCTGTCTGCATATCTTGCAAGCACGGGCAGGGAGATGTCATGGGAGCAGGTAAAGCAGCTTTTCCCGCCGATACTGACAACGCTTAGCCTTGTTCATGCGGCGGGCATAATACACCGTGGAATTTCGCCCTCCACAATCTTTGTGACGGACAAGATGGAGCTTAAGCTTTCAGGCTTTGCAATCTCTGCGGCGCGTACCACCAACACCGAAATCGCCTGCGAAATGTTTGCGGGCTATGCCGCTCCGGAGCAGTATGTATCCAATGAGGCAAACGGTACATGGACGGACGTTTACGGAATTTCCGCCGTGCTTTACCGCGTTCTTACTGCGGTTACCCCGCAGGAGGCTATCGCGCGCACAGGCGGAAGTATGCTTGAGCCGATGATGATAGACCGCGATGTTCCCGCCAATGTTTCAAGGGTTATCATGCAGGGCATGAGATTATCCACCGACAGCAGGATTAAAACAATAACGGAATTTGTGGATATGCTTTTTTCCGTCCCCACGAAGCAGGACCTCTACGATAACGCAAAGCCGCTTACAAAGCAGCAGGCAAAAAAGCTGAAAAAGCAGAAGAAGGAGCGCGCAAAGACCATTGCCGTACTTGCCTGCGCCGCAGTTGTAATGATTGCGTTTGTGATAGTATTTATATGGGCTGCGGGAAGCACGGGCGGCGGAGAAAGCTCTTCTGCGGTTTCGGACAGTTCTTCTTCCAAGGTACAGAAGCCGGAGGTTACCTCGTCAACTGCGGGCAGCACTACCTCGGCTGCGGAAAATCCGACCGAGGAGCCGATAAGCGTTCCCGACGCTAATATCTCCCTGCCGAACTTTGTAAACCGCCGCTATGAAAGCGCTGTAAATCAGTATATGAATACCTTTACGTTCAAGATAGAGGCTTCTGAGTACAATGACAAATACCCTGACGGCATTATTTTTGAGCAGGATATAGACGCCGGCACAATGGTTGCGGAGGGTACTGTTATCACCGTAAAGGTAAGTAAAGGCCCAGGTATAGTGGAGCTTCCCGACTACAAGGGAATGAGCGTAACGGACTATATTGCAGAGCTGAGCGAACTTAACATAAAATACAAAACCGAAAACAAGAGAACCAATGAGGTTGAAAACGGAAAGATTGCAGGCTGCAGCAAGGAGGTCGGCGACCCGGTAAGCGTTGAAACCAGTGAGGAAATCGTTGTGTATATCGCGGAAAATTACGAGGAAGAAACCTCCGAAAGTCAGCAGGACGCTGCAACCTCCGAGGCGCAGCCGCCGCAGGAAACGTCCGAGCAGAACGAGGAACAGCAGGAAAACTAAGATGGAACTTGATTTAACCGAGATAAGAGGTAATATTGATAAGATTGACGAGCAGCTTCTGAAGCTGTTCAAGCAGCGTATGACGCTTACGGGCGATGTCGCGCGCTACAAGGCGCAGAACAATATGGTGGTTTTTCAGGGCGACCGCGAAAAGGCTATTATTGAGCGCGTAAAGCTGAATACTCCCGAGGAACTTCGCAAAAGCGCGGAATTTCTGTTCATGAACATCATGGATATATCAAAATGCGCACAGGCAAGCGAGATTACTCCCGATGAGCCTATACCTCATCTGCGCCGCAGGCTGGAGCGCCCTTCTGTTGCCGTTCAGGGCGTAGAGGGCGGCTATGGCCACGCCGCCTACAACAAGCTGTTTGACAACGGCAACGCAAGCTTTTTTGCAAGCTTTGCCGAGGTGTTTGAAGCGGTGGAAAACGGCGATGTGGATTATGGCATAATCCCCATAGAAAACAGCACCGCAGGCGAGGTTACGGTAAACATGGAGCTGCTGGAAAAGCACAGCGTATATATCAACCGCACAACACGGGTTGAGTGCGCGCACGTTCTTGCGGCTAAAAAGGGCGTAAAAGAGGAGGATATCCGTATCCTTTTCGGGCATGAGCAGGCGATACGCCAGTGCGAGCATTATATTGAAAGCCGGCGCGGGCTTACGGTAATTCCTTATCACAACAACGGCGCCGCCGCGCTTATGGTATCGGAAAACCCAAGCGGAGAGCTTGGCTGTATCTGCTCCGAGGAGTGCGCGGAAATGCACGGACTTGACGTAATCCACAAGGGAATAGCCACCGACCCCAACAACGCCACAAGGTTTATCTGCATATCAAAGGGGCTTGAGGTGTACGATGGCGCGGATACAATTGCAGTTTCGCTTTCAATACCAAACTACGCAGGTTCGCTGTACAGAATGCTGACGAAGTTTGCCGTAAACGGCATAAATATGAGCAAAATACAAAGTAAGCCGCTGCCTGTTGATATCAGAATGAAATTCCCCGATGACCATATGTTTTACATAGAGTTCCCCGGAAACATTAACGACAGCGCAACGCGCAAGCTGCTGAAGAACTTCGGCACTGATTACAACTATTTTAAGCTGCACGGCAATTTCTGACCGTGATTTTATCGGAGGTGGGGCGATGTTTTCGGCGATTATCCTTGCCGCAGGCAGCGCGCAGCGCATGGGCGGGATAAATAAACAGCTGGCGGAGCTTGACGGCGCGCCTGTTTTTATCCGCAGTACGCTTGGCTTCAACGCTTCGGATATGGTGGAGGAAATTATAATAGCTTCTCCTGCGGGTGAGGCTGAACGCTTTGCGCAGCTTGCAAGGGCGCACGGCGTAACCAAGCTGAAATGCGTAGCTGAGGGCGGCGCAACAAGGGCGCTGTCGGTGAAAAAAGCGCTTGAAGCCGTATCGGACAGCTGCGCGTATATCGCGATACACGACGGCGCAAGGCCGCTGATAACCACCGCCGATATAAACCGCGTGCTTGCAGACGCAGAGAGGCACGGCGCGGCAATTGCGGCTTCGCCCGCAACAGATACGGTAAAAACAGCAGACGGCGGGTTTGTCGCAGATACTCCCGACCGCAGCAGGCTTTATTATGCGCAGACGCCGCAGGCGTTTTCCAAAAGTCTGTATCTTGACTGCCTTGAGCGGCTTGGCGCACAGGCGGAGCAGCTTACGGACGACAGCGCGCTTATCGAGCGCTGCGGCGGAAAGGTATGGCTTACGGAGCTTACCGCCTGCAACATGAAGATTACCCGCCCCGATGACCTTGCGGCGGCGGAGGCGATATATCGCAGCAGAAAGGCGGCAGAAAAATGATAAGAATAGGCAATGGTTATGATGTGCACAGGCTTGTCGATGGCAGGCGGCTGGTGCTGTGCGGGGTTGAAATTCCCTGTGAAAAGGGACTGCTTGGTCACTCGGACGCAGATGTTGCCGCCCATGCGCTTATGGACGCGCTGCTTGGCGCGCTGGCTCTTGGCGATATAGGACAGATGTTCCCCGACAACGCTCCGGAGTACAAGGACGCGGACAGTATGCTGCTGCTTATGGACGTTATCTCGCTTGTTGCGGCAAGGGGCTACACGCTGTCAAATCTTGACATTACGATTATTGCGGAAAAGCCGAAGCTTGCGCCGTACATTCCGTTTATGCAGGAAAACCTTGCGCTTGCCTTTAGCTGCGATACCGACAAAATAAGCGTAAAGGCAACCACCGAGGAGGGTCTTGGTCTGGCAGGCGAAGGAATAGGCGCGTATGCAAGCGTGCTACTTACGCTGCAATGACGGCTTGAAGCCCGCTTGCAGGCGGTAATTTTCAATACTTTAAGTATAATCCAACAAGAATATTACAGATTTCTGCGTTTTCTGACATAATTCTGACATAAAAGGTGGTACAAATGGGCAAGGCAAAAACGGCGCTGATTATCGCAGCAGTTGTGCTGATCGTTCCCGTAATTCTTGTCGGAGTGGCTGCCGTTGTAAATGACAACGCTGCGGCAGCTTTAGAAAAGCAGCTTGCCGAAATTCCGCTGCCCGATGGAATGACCTGCGCGGAAAGCTTTTCGGCGGCGGGAAAAATAGTCGGCAACGGCAACGGTATGCAGTATCTGGCGGTTATGCTGATAACGGGCGATGTTCCGCTTGAAAGTCTGCAAAATTATTACGCGCAGTATAATTGTGAGGTTATTCAATAAGGGGCTTGCCCCGTCATTTAACGTGGCAAGGGTTGGCTTTGCC
>CAZLBL010000061.1:5000-12873 GCA_964557825.1 uncultured Ruminococcus sp. | reverse complement strand
TGGCAAAGCCAACCCTTGCCACGTTAAATGACGGGGCAAGCCCCTTATTGAATCAACTTACATCGGGAAGCCGCCCATGCCGCCGCCCATATTTCCCATATTGCCCATCTGCTTCATCATGTTCATGGGAATACGCATTTTTTTCTTGCCCTTGCCTGTAAGACCCATCTGCTTCATCATCTTTTGCATCTGCTCAAACTGCTTAAGCAGCTGATTTACTTCCTCAACCTTTGTTCCGCTGCCTGCGGCAATTCTGCGCTTGCGCTTTGCATCGATAATGGAGGGCTTTTCGCGCTCCTTTTTCGTCATTGAGGAAATTATAGCCTTGGTGCGCGGCATTTTTTTATCGTCAATCTGACTTTCATCAATCTTGTTTGCGCCAGGAATCATTTTGAGAATGGAGCGGATATTGCCCATCTTTTCAATCTGCTCAAACTGCGCGTAAAGGTCGTTGAGGTCAAACTTGTTCTCCTGCATTTTCTGCATGGTCTGCATTGCCGTTTTCTCGTCAAGCGCGGTTTTCGCCTTGTCGATAAGCGTAAGCACATCGCCCATGCCAAGTATGCGGCTTGCCATTCTGTCGGGGTGGAACGGCTCTATATCCTCAAGCTTTTCGCCTATGCCCGCAAACTTTATCGGCTTGCCGGTTATAGCAAGCACGGTAAGCGCCGCACCGCCTCTTGTATCGCCGTCAAGCTTTGTCAGGATAACGCCCGAAATATCAAGCGCCTGATTAAAGCTTTCCGCAACATTCACCGCGTCCTGACCGGTCATAGAGTCAACGACCAGCAGTATCTCGTTGGGATTTGTTTCGGCTTTTATATTTTTAAGCTCCGTCATCAGCGTTTCATCAATGTGCAGACGACCCGCGGTATCAAGCATAACAACGTCAAAACCGTTATCCTTTGCGTACTTTATGCCCTCTCTGGCAATCTTTACAGGGTCAATCTGACCCATCTCAAACACATGAGCGCCCGCCTTTTCGCCGACGATTTTAAGCTGGTCTATTGCGGCGGGTCTGTAAACGTCACAGGCAACCAGCAGCGGTCTGCGGTTCTGTGCGATAAGGTGCTTTGCAAGCTTTGCGCAGTGCGTTGTTTTACCTGCACCCTGAAGTCCGCACATCATGATAACGCACGGCGGCTTTGAAGGGAAATCAAGCTTTGCGGTGGTATTGCCCATCAGCGCGATAAGCTCTTGATGAACTATATCAATAACCTGCTGCGCGGGAGTAAGGCTTTCCATAACCTTCTCACCGACAGCCTTTTCGCTTACCCTTGCCACAAAATCCTTTGCAACCTTGTAGTTTACGTCTGCGTCAAGCAGCGCCATGCGAACCTCGCGCATTGCGTCCTTGATATCCTTTTCGTTAAGCTTGCCGCGTCCGCGCAGCTTGCCGAAAACACCGTTAAGCTTTCCCGAAAGTCCCTCAAAAGCCATATCCTCACCGCCTTTATCAAAGTTCTCTTTTTATTTCTGCCAGAAGCAGCTTTATATCATCGCCGCTGCCCTCTGTATCAAGCAGCTGCTGCACCCTTTCAAGCTTTGCCGAAACGCTGCCAAGCCTTTTGGCAAATCCAAGCTTTCCCTCAAGCTCCAACAGCTTCTGCTCGCCTTTTTTGATGGCATATGCAACGCTTTGCCGCGTAACGCCGCCCATCTCCTCAGCAATCTCCGAAAGAGATAAATCCGCATTATAGCGCATATCCAAAGCCTCTCTCTGGGAGTTTGCCAACAGCTCGCCGTAAATATCAAGCAGAATAACAAAATCAAAGCTGCGCTCCATGGATAACCGCCTTTTCTTGGGTGTCAAGTAAAATTACATTACAGCAACATTGTTATTATATCAGATAATCCTGCGCTTGTCAAGCGCAAAAAGCAAAAATCCCGCATTTTCACACAAAAAAATGCGGGATTTTAATACGATTTGTATATTATGGTCAGCGCACCGAAAAAGCGTTATCTTCTTACCCTTTTCAGCTTGACCTTTACAGCAGCAGGCTTTACGGCGGTGCTTTCTGTCGGTACGGCAGCGGCGCGCCTATACGCCTCGTCATAAAAATACAGCTGTGAATTTAATTCTGCCTCGCCCTCTCTGCGCTTTACATGGCGGTATTTGCCATCGCTTCCCTGCTCGCGCGCCTTTATGTTATCATGCAGCATTGTTTCAAACATTGCCGTTATCCTGTCGGCAAGGCGGCGGTCAAGCACGGGCGCGGCAACCTCAACGCGGCGCTCGGTGTTGCGGGTCATGAAATCCGCGCTGGATATGTATACCCTGCGGCGCTCCTCTCTGCCAAAAATATAAATGCGGCTATGCTCCAGAAATCTGCCCACAATGGATATAACACGGATATTTTCGGTATCGCCCTCAATCCCTGCAACAAGGCAGCATATTCCGCGCACCACAAGCTCGATTTTAACGCCCGCGCGGCTTGCCTCCGCAAGCTTTCTGATTATGTCCTTATCGGTAAGCGAGTTCATCTTTATACCGATATAGCCCTTGTCCGCATAGGTGATTTCATTGTCGATAAGCTCCACAATGCGGCTTTTCAGCCCCTTGGGCGCAACCAGAAGCTTGTTTGTGCTTTCCACCGTATTTCCGACAGTCAGCGCATTGAACACAACAGACGCGTCTGAGCCGAAATCTCTGTCAGCCGTCATAAGCGTAAGGTCGGTATACAGCTTTGAGGTGCGCTCGTTATAATTGCCCGTGCCTACCTGCGTTATGTAGGAGATATCGTTTCCGTCCCGCAGCGTGATAAGCAGTAGCTTGGAATGAACCTTAAGCTCGTCAAGACCGTAAATTACGTTCACTCCCGCTTCCTCAAGCTGCTTTGACCAGCCGATATTGTTTTCCTCGTCAAAGCGTGCGCGAAGCTCCACAAGCGCAAGAACGTCCTTGCCGTTCTCGGCGGCACGGATAAGCGCGTTGATAATCTTGCTGTCCCTTGCCACGCGGTAAAGCGTTATTTTTATGGAAACCACACCGGGATTATCCGCAGCCTCGTCCAGAAGCTTTATAAAATGATTGATATTTTCATATGGATATGAAAGCATTATATCGCGCTGCTTAATCTGTCCAATAATTGGCTTCTGCGCGTCAATTTCGGGCGACCTTTGCGGGGTAAGCGGCTTGAAGAAGAGCTCCTCCTGCTTTTCCAGTCTGCGTTCAAGCGAGGATATAAAGCCCATATCAAGCGGCGCAGACTGTCTGAAGATAAAGTTATCCTTTATGCGCAGCGTTTTTGCGATAATTTCAACTATATCGCCGGACGGCTTGCCGTGAAGTTCAAGGCGCACCGGCTGAAGCTTTTTGCGCTTTTTTACAAGCTCGCTCATTATATCGCGGAAATCCACATCATGGTCATACAAGCCCTCATCGGGAGCGATATCGGCGTTGCGCGTAACGCGGAAAATGCAGCGCGAAATAATCTCAAAATTCTTGAAAACAAGCTCGGCATAGCGCGCAATAAGCTCCTCACACAGAATGAATTTACCCGTGTTTGGTATCCAGATAACACGCGGGAAATTCTCAGAGGCAGGAAGAATACCAAACGTCACCTTGCCCGCAGGCTCGTCCTTTCTGCGGATATTTACGCCTATGTATATTTCTCCGCTTTTAAGGAAAGGCACCGGGTGCTTTTTATCCACAACGCCCGTAAAAAGCAGCGGCTGTATCTCCTTTGCAAAATACGCGCGCAGAAATGCGTCCTCGTCAGAGGTAAGCGCGTCGCCTGTTATGTGCTGTATTCCGTATGGCTTCATGCCGTTTATTATATCCGCATATGCCTTATCCTTTACGGGCAGCAAAGCTTTTACGCGCTTTGCAATCTCAGAAAGCTGCTCCTTTGCGGTCATGTTGGTCTTGTTCTCCCGCTCCTTGGGGTTAAACATCATGGTGTCGTGCAGGCTTCCCACCCTTATCATAAAAAACTCGTCAAGATTTGAGCAGAAAATCTGCACAAAGCGCAGCCGCTCAAACAGCGGTGTTGCGCAATCCTGCGCCTCCTCCAGCACACGCTGGTTGAATTTCAGCCACGAAAGCTCTCGGTTGTCGTAAAATTTATCTCCCATACCGCACCTCTCTATTCGGATATCGTATATACTAAGTATATCACTATACCCCCGATTTTTCAAGAGGAATATTCCGCAAGGCGCGAAAAACGCACAAGCTTTGGCTTGTGCGTTCCTGCTATTCTGTGGCTTCCGCTGTTTCCTCCTCAAGCGGGGTGATAATAAAATTCTCGGCAAATTTATATTTGTCGCGGCGGTGTATGTACAGAAAGCCAAGCGTTGAAAATACAACCGCGCCAAGCATATTAACCATCATGTCTTTCATTGTGTCGATAAGACCTATATCAAGATAGCCGCCATCTATGCGCGCAAGCTCGTTGCCGTCTGCGTCTAAAAGCACCGTGCAGGCTATACCGTCAATCACAATCTCCTTATTTTCGCCGTTGGGGTTAAGCTCCACACTGGATATTTCGGTTATAATGCGGTCTTTTTGGGTGTCGAACTTGAACAGGCGGTCAACCGTATATTCGCCGAACTCCCACACAACTCCCACCGTCATTGAAAAGCAGAACGAAACCAACGCCACAAACAGCGGCGTCATATTAAGGCGCTTGGAGTTGTTGTTAAGCAGGTCAATTGCGCCAAAGCCTACCGAAGCCGCTAAAAATCCCGTAACCGTGTGCAGCATTGTATCCCACATTGGTATATGTCCGTAGAAATTTGCGATTTCGCCCAGTATCTCGGCGGCAAACACGAATACAAACACCGCAATTTCCAACACGCTTGGCAGATTTATCTTAAGCGTTGAGCGCAGGAAAAACGGTATAAACAGCAGCACCAGCGACAGCCCGCAAAGAAACACGTTATGCCACTCCCCTATAAACACCTGCCTTATCATAACCGCGATAATAAGTCCGCGTATAACAAGATACACAGCCACGCTTGATTTGCTTGAATTATGATATTTCTCCGCAAGCCTTGATAACACTTTTCTTTCCTCTGCCATAAGCGTACTCCTTTCAATATCTGCGACCGCATTAAGCTAATGTCAACAAATCATTACTATAATATCACATTTTTCAACATAAATCAAGAGTTTTTTCACAAATGCGAAATAACATTTAACCCGAAAATTATCGGCAAAAAAAGAAATCTCCCCGCAGAACGCGGGGAGAAGCGGTACTTAACAGATTAAGCGCGGGAGTATGTAACCTTTGCAATGCCCATATCCATGATAATATTGGAGCCTGTGAACTCGCAGGTCATGGAAACGCCGCTCTCGGAGATTACCAGTTCGCTGCCGTTAAGAGTCCAGCTGCCGCCTGTTTCGCCGCCTACGGTGATGGTGCCGTCCGCATTAAGGGTCATTGTGGACTCGTCCTCTTCCATGCCCATTTCAGAGGGGTCAACGGTCATACCCATTGCCTCGGCAGCGGTCATCTTCCATGTGCCAACGGGGCTTGAACCTGCACAGCCTGCAAGCAGACCAAGGCAGAGAGTAAGTACCACCATAACGGCGGTGATAGCTTTGATTGTCTTTTTCATAGTAACACCTCATAAAAAATTTTACGGAGCGCAAAATGCAGTTCCGCAATAATATTAGCAAGCCGCCGCAATTTTACAATACTCGGCAGACCTACATACGCTATTATACTATAATTTTTCAAAAAAATCAATAGTATTGCAAAAAAATATCTCCGCAAAAGCGGAAATATTTGCAAATAACACTCAATCTTCTGATGTCAGCGCCGATATGCCGCCGCAAAGCTGCGCAAACTGCTCCAAAGTCAGTTCCTCCGCCCTTGCCGTCTGTTTTATCCCGCTTTTATCAAAGACTTCCGCAAGCTTTGCTTTTGCAATGCCAAGCTCGCCCGCAAGCGGGTTGATAATCTGCTTTCTGCGCTGTGAAAACGCCGCGCGGATAATGCGGAAAAACAGCTTCTCATCGCTTACTTCAAGACCTGTTTCCTGCTTTATATCAAGCTTTATAACAGCGCTGTCAACGTTTGGGGCGGGCATAAAGCTACCCCTGTTTACCTTGAACAGCAGCTTAGGCTCGCTGTAATACGAAACTCCACAGGACAGCGCGCCGCAATCACGCGTGCCAGGCTTTGCACATATCCTGTCCGCCGCCTCTTTCTGAACCATAACGGTAAGCGCTTTTACAGGCAGCCTTTCCTCCAATACCCGCATTATTATGGGAGAGGTTATGTAATATGGCAGATTTGCGCACACCACAACCTCGCTCTGCCCGAATTTTTCGGCAATCAGCGCTTTAAGGTCGATTTCCATGACATCTGCAAAAACTACCTCTACATTGTCAAATTCCGCAAGCGTTTCATCAAGAATGGGCTTAAGTCCCGTATCAATCTCAATGGCAACCACCTTGTCGCAGCGTTTTGCAAGCTCCTGCGTAAGCACACCTACGCCTGTGCCTATTTCAAGCGCGCAGACGCCGCCTTTACAGCCGCCAAGTTCCGCAATTCTGGGACATACAGTGGGATTTATCAAAAAATTCTGCCCAAGCGATTTTGTAAACGAAAAACCGTGCCGCTGAAAAAGCTGCTTTATAACTCCGATATTTGTAAGCTGCATTGTTGTTTAATATCCCTCGCTGCCTGTAAGGCTGTCATCATTCTCCACCCAGTCATTCACTGTAAGAATTTTGAACTCGTCCTTTGCCGTGCGGATAACCACGCTTTCAATACCCGCGTTGATGATAACGCGCTTGCACATGGAACACGGCTCAACATCGCCGAAAAGCTCTCCGCTCTTGGCGTCAAGGCAGGCGAGATAAAGCGTTGCGCCAATCATTCTGGTGCGCGGCGCGCTGATTATACAGTTCTGCTCCGCATGAACAGAACGGCAAAGCTCATACCGCTGACCCTTGGGAATATTAAGCGTTTCACGCATACAGCTGCCCACGTCCGAGCAGTTAAGCCTGCCGCGCGGCGCGCCGTTGTAGCCTGTGGCGATAATTTCATCATTCTGCACGATAATTGCGCCGAAATTGCGCCTTAAACAAGTTCCGCGCTCTGCAACAGTTTGTGATATATCAAGGTAATAATTAGTTTTATCGCGTCGTTCCATGTTGCTAAACCGCCTTTCGCAGCCGCGCACTGAAAAATCAGCGGCGCTTTTTATTCATTTGCTTCGAGATAAATCCCTTATCCTGAGTGGGCTTGGGTATAAGCGGAAGATATCCAGGGCGCGCAGCAGCTTTTGCAGCAGATGTTTTGCTCTCAGACGCGGCAGGCTCAGACTGCTCATCAAGAACAGAATCTATTGTGCCGGTTTCATATGCAATCAGATACTTCTGCGCAATATCACGCTGTTCGCTAAGGCAATGATTATCATCACAGAATTTTACAACCTGCTCCAACGAAGCCTTTGCCTGCGAAGCCATATCAAGCTGTGCGTAAAGCTCTCCAAGCACACATCTGTACTGTGTTGCGGCAAAGCCATCGCCTGCGGTTTCCTCTTCCTTTATAGCAGCTTCAAGCGAGTCTACCGCCTTGGCATAGCTGCCCATGTCAATATAGGATAATGCTTTCTGTAAATTTACATTCATTTTATATGCTCCTTGTAGATAAATTACTCCAACAGCCATAATGACCTGCGGAGATTTGTGATATGCTCTGACGCAGACAAGCGCGACTGCCTGACGCCCCCATGTCTGTTGTATCATATAATAATCGCTCTGCGATTATTATATCATGAACACAAGTTCATGATATAATTTGCCGATATGCACGGAGTTCGCCATCGGCGAACGTATGTGCAAGGCAATTGAGATAGTAGTATAATAATCGCTCTGCGATTATTATATCATGAACACAAGTTCATGATATAATTT
>CAZLBL010000061.1:0-4900 GCA_964557825.1 uncultured Ruminococcus sp. | reverse complement strand
CGTATGTGCAAGGCAATTGAGATAGTAGTATAATAATCGCTCTGCGATTATTATAACACACTTTCTGTAAAAATGCAATACGCACTTTAATTCCTTAAAGGCAGCGCCGCGCAGTACTCCCTTTTAAGAATTGCGTAAACAAAGAAATCATTATAGATGTTATTATCCTCCTTGCGGGGAAATAATTCCTTGTGTTCAGCCTCTTTACGCATTCCAAGCCTTTCAACAAGCTTTATGGATTTTTCGTTGCGGGTATCTATTTCGGCAAATATTCGCCGCACACCAAGCGAAGCAAATGCGTATTCCATCATGCCTTTTATGCTTTCGCAGGCATATCCCTTACCCTGATATGCCTTGTTGAAGGTGTAGCCTATTTCAAAGCTGCCGAAGCCTTTATCGGAAAAATATATCTTCCCGATAACCTTATTGTTAAGCACAACGGCATAAAACTCCTTGCTTTCGGAAAAGTTTATCGCTTCCTGCACGCACGCTTCTCTTGTAAAGGTTTCATATGGCTCAAAATATGTAACCTCAGGGTCGGTAAGTATATCTGCCAAATCACTGCAGTCATCGGGCGTGAACTTCCTTACAAGCAATCTTTCGGTTGAAAATAATTCCGCTGTTTTCTGCATACTGCACCTCGCATCTGAAAATTCTCAGGCTGGTTGATGAAATTATCGGCAGCCCTGCACGTTAATTGTACCATGATTGTATACTTTTGTCAATTTGTTTTTATTTATCCGTAAAACTCACGATAAGTCATGCTTTTTTTACAGCGTCAAGCGACACAAGTATTTTGCCTTTTTATGGTAATATATGCTTGCATACTGATATTGGGGAAATACAGTATCGGAAAGGACGTTAAAGTTATGACAGAAAAAGCGATAAAAAGGGAAACAACATGGGGAAGAATATGGGAATTCTGCCGCGAAAATGCCTCATGGGCGGCTGCGGGATTTTTGCTGGAGCTTGCTTCTGACGGAAAAACCGCGGCAATCGGCGGCGCGGCGCTTGCTGCGGGAGTTAGCGGCACAAGGCGACTTTACGCCGCGGGCGGCGCGATATTCGGGGCGCTGCTGCATGGCTTTGACGAGGCGCTGCCAAGGCTTGCGGCGCTGCTTATTGTGCTTGCTGCACGGCTTATTCCCGATGTAAAAAGCAGTACCGTCAACGCGGTTGTGCGATTTTTTGCAGCAGCGCTTGCCGTATTTTTCACACGGCTTTCGCAGGCAAACGAGCCATCGCTGCTGGTAACGGCGCTTATAGCTTCCCTTGCGGCGGGCGCGTTTGCAATGTGCGTGTATCTGTTGATTGACACGATAAACCTGCGCGGCTTTGATTACTCCGAGGTGCGCGACTGTGCGCTTGCCGCTGCGGTTTCGGCGCTTTCCTTCATGACGCTTGCCGCACTTGACTACCCCGCAGTTAATCCCGGCAGGGCGGCGGCAGGATTTTTTACGCTTGCGCTTACCGCAAGGCGGGGGCTTTCGGCGGCAGCGGTTGCGGGAATATCCGCGCTGTTCGGAATATGTGCAGCAAATGCGGATATCGGCAGCGGCGCGGCGTGTATCATGCTTGGCGTGCTGATAAGCGGCTGCTTTACAAAATACGGCAAGCTTACGCGCGCGGTAGGATATATGTTCTTTGGCTGTATGGCGGCGCTTATTTCCTGCGCGGATATAGGCACATGGAAGCTTTTTGCCGATATGCTTACGGGGGGAGTTTTATTTGTGCTGCTTCCCGTGGAAAAGCTTGGCGCGGCAGAATCTGACTTTGCCGATAAAACAATAGCCATGATGCTGCGCGAACGCCTATGTTTTGCCGCTGACGCAATTTCGGGCGTAAGCAGCGGACTTAACGCGGCGGCTGATACGCTGGAAAGGCGATATTCCACCACACTTCAGCAGGTTGCCGAGGACGCGGAGGACCGCGCCTGCCGAAACTGTCCCAACAGCATGATATGCTGGGGCGAGAAGTACGAGCTTGTTCACGCGGAATTTAACCGCCTTGTAAAGCTGCAAAGAAGCGGCGCGGAGCTTACAGAGCAGTCCATATCCCCGATAATAGCGCAGGAGTGCATAGGGCGCGCGGCTGTGATACGCGGTATAAAAACCGCATACGCGCGCTATCAGAACGCCGCCGCAGACGAGCGCAGGATACGCGAATTAAGGCGCATATATACGGAGCAGCTTTCATCGGTGCATGATATTCTGGAAGATATGGGATATTCCGCGGGCAGGGGCAGCGGCAGAAGCCGCACCGCCGAAAAGCGTGCCGAAAAAGCGCTTTCGGACTGTGGACTTAAAAATCCCACCGCATTTATCAGCCATGACAGGCGCGGGCGTATTCAGCTTGAGGCATACGGCGCAGGCGAGCTTAAAACCGATAAGGAATATCTTGGAGAGCTGCTTATAAACGCGCTTGGGCGCGAACTTGAGCTGCCAGAGGTAAGCGGCGGTGCAGACCGCCTGCGGATAACAACAGTGGAGCGCACTCTGTTTTCTGCGGAAATAGGCGTATGTCAGCTTTCAAAGGGTAAAAACAGAATATGCGGCGATTGCTTTGACAGCTTTACCGACCCCTGCGGTCAGCTCTATGTCATACTTTCCGACGGCATGGGCAGCGGAAGCCGTGCAAGAATAGATTCCGCACTTGCCTGCTCCATGCTTTCAAAACTGCTTAAAAGCGGAATTTCCATGGGCGCGGCACTGGAAACGGTAAACACCTCGCTGCTTGTAAAATCCGCAGATGAAAGCTTTGCCACGCTTGATATATGCAGAATTGACCTGAACACGGGCGAGTGCATGGTGTTCAAGGCGGGTGCTGCAACAACCTATATCAAATGCGCGGACAGGCTGGTGAGGGCAAGTCTTGACTCGCCGCCCGCAGGCACGGGCGGACGGCTTACCGTGCCTGCACAGCGGTTTACGGTGAGCAGCGGTGACATAATTATAATGACAACAGACGGCGCGGTGCTTGACGAGCGCTGGCTGTCGCATGAGCTTTCATCAAAATGCGGCGCACAGGAACTTTCGGAAAAAATAGCGCGCACCGCAAGGGCGGCAGAAAACGGCAGAGAGGACGATATAAGCGTTGTTGCGGTTTCGGTGGGAAGATGATTGACAAGCACCGCTTTTTCGTGATATAATTACATTACAGGCAGTAAAGTCAGGGTGGTGTAAAAATGAACGAAAATGGCGACCTGCGCGTAATCAAGACCAAAAGGCTGATTAAAAACGCGCTTATCGAACTAATGGCGGAAAAGGAATTATCCTCTATAACAATTACGGAACTGTCAGCAAAGGCGCTTATAAACCGCAAAACCTTTTATCGCCACTATGACGATATTGCGCAGGTTGTAGCTGAAATAGAGAACGAAATTCTTTCGGAATTTGCCGCGGCACTGCGCAGCGCAAACAAAAGCTGTCTTGACGTAGGCGTTATTGTTTCCGATATAAGCGAACTTCTGGTGCGCCGCAGAGAATACTTTGCCAAAATGACCAAGCTTAACCCAGAGCTTTTCAGCAAGGGCAGAATAAAAGCAATTCTCAGACGTGCGGTCGAAGTTGCGCTAAGAAACAGCGGAGCAATAACAGAACACGAAACGCTGGAAGCGGTATCGCAATTTGCCGTATCGGGCGTGCTTGCCCTATATGCGGACTGGTTTGACAACGGCTGCCGCGGCAATCCCGACCATATAACGGATAACGCCAAAAAGCTGCTTACCTCGGGACTTAGCGCATACGTTTCGGACGACAAGCTTGCAGCAATCAAGCTTTAAGTAAAAAAAATAAAAGGCGGCACTGCACAAAATCCACAAAACGGTATTTGTGCGGTGCTGCCCTTTTGTTTTTATGTGCAGCTGTAATTCTCGCTTTGGTTAAGTTTTTCTCAACAATCAAGCTGTGGACAAATCGGTTAAAATCAGGTATTATATTAGCAGGAGCTCCAAATAAACAATACGGAGGAAAACACCATGCTTACGCTTAAACTCGGCGAAAACCTGAAGAAATACAGATTAAACCGCGAACTTACACAAGAGCAGCTTGCGGATATTCTGGGCGTTTCGGCACAGGCGGTCAGCCGCTGGGAGAACGGAACAACCTATCCAGACATAACGCTGCTCCCTACTATTGCAAGCTACTTTGAAATCACTCTTGACGAGCTTATGGGAATGGAGGGTTTCAAAAGCGAAGAACAACTGAAAAAACTGCTTGCACAGCTGGACGAGAACGGCTCAAACGGCTTGATTTATGAGAATATTATACTTTTGCGCGAAGCCGTCAAAACCTACCCCACAAATTATCAGCTTCAGTTCAGGCTTGTTCAACAGCTTGTACTCTGCCAGTACAAAAACGGTCATGGGTTATCAGAAGAAGAACAAATCAGTCTTAATCGTGAGGCTGCCGAAATCGGAAAGCGGATTTTGTCACACTGTACCGACGGCGAGATAATAAACCCCACAATCTATCAGCTTGCTTACATTCATTCAAGACTTGGAGAAAAGGAAAATGCAATTGAATACGCTATGAAGCTTCCAAAAATAGGGTGTACCAATACGATAGTTCTTGGAGATTTGTATGAGGGAGAACAGAAAAAAGCACATCTGAAATGCGCGATAAAGAGTTATGCTGCTGTATTGTGGGGCGCGTTAAGAAATCTGGCTGACCCTGAATACAAGGACGAAACAATGTCCACAGCAGAAAGAATAGCAATAATGAAAAAGGCGCTTGCCATTTTTGAACTTATCTTTGAAAATGACGATTATCTGAATTATAGCGTTACAGTATCCGCTACGCACCGCTGCATTGCCAATATGGCTATGCTTGAGGGCGACTATGGGCTTGCATTCAATAAGGGGCTTGCCCCGTCATTTAACGTGGCAAGGGTTGGCTTTGCC
>CAZLBL010000060.1:0-12993 GCA_964557825.1 uncultured Ruminococcus sp. | reverse complement strand
AAGTGGAGCTGGTGGACGGACTCGAACCCCCGACCTGCTGATTACAAATCAGCTGCTCTACCAACTGAGCTACACCAGCGCATCTCTTTGTCCTGATGACTAGTATATTATATCACAAGGTTTTCGATTTGTCAAGTGTTTTTTTGCAAAAAAATAAATTTTATTGGGATTACTTGAATTTTAATAACTTAGGCAAGATGTTCCCCTGCCTAGCGTTGAACAAAGTTCAACTCGGCGGCAGGGTTACATTTACCATTCAGTAGTCGCATTGAACCAGTTCAACGCTATACAATAGTGTCGAACTTGTTCGATACGCCCAGTGCCGAACTCGTTCGGTACGGCCACGTTAAATGACGGGGCAAGCCACTTATTGAACAAAACGCGTCATTTCCAAACTCATATAATCCCCAATGCTGTCGCGCGGCAGACTTTCCCACAAAGCAAACGGACGGGCAAAAGCCCATCCGCATATCATATTGTCGTTTTGATTATCAGCAGACAGCAAGCGCGTCGTCCTTTACGCCGATGTTTATTGTATCTCCCTGGCGAACCTTGTCCGCAAGAATTTCCTTTGCGATAAGCGTTTCAAGATGGCGCTGCATATAGCGTTTAAGCGGTCTTGCACCGTAAATGGGGTCATAGCTTGCGTCAACTATAAAGGTCTTTGCCTCGTTGCTCAGCACAAGGTCAAGCTGCTTTTCCTTCAGGCGTTTTTTAAGCGAAGCCGTCTGCAAATCAATAATGCCAAATATCTCGTCCTTTGTAAGCGGCTTGTAGAATATTGTTTCGTCAAGACGGTTAAGAAACTCCGGACGGAAGCTGCGCTTAAGCAGCGCTTCAACATTTTCGCGTGCTTCATCGGAAATCTCTCCCCTGTCGTTTATGCCGTCAAGAATATACTGCGAGCCAAGATTTGACGTCAGAATTATAATGGTGTTCTTGAAATCCACAACCCTGCCCTGGCTGTCGGTAACGTGACCATCGTCAAGCACCTGAAGCAGAACATTGAACACATCGGGGTGAGCCTTTTCAACCTCGTCAAACAGAACTACGGAATACGGCTTTCTGCGTACCGCCTCAGTAAGCTGACCGCCCTCCTCATAGCCGACATATCCGGGAGGAGCTCCGATAAGTCTGGAAACGCAGTGCTTCTCCATATATTCACTCATATCAAGGCGGATAATGTTGTGCTCATCGTCAAAAAGCGCTTCGGCAAGCGCCTTTGCGAGCTCCGTCTTGCCCACGCCCGTGGGCCCCAGAAACAGGAACGAGCCAAGCGGCTTTCTGGGGTCGTTTATGCCCGCGCGGGAACGCATAATGGCTTCCGTTACGCGGTCTACCGCCTCATTCTGACCTATAACACGCTTGTGCAGGGTATCGCCAAGCGAAAGTATCTTCTGCCGCTCGCCCTCCACAAGCTTCTGCACAGGTATTCCCGTCCATCTGGCCACAATGCGCGCAATTTCCTCGTCACTTACCTTGTCGCGCAGAAGGGAGTCGGTCTTCGCCTCCTCTGCAAGCTGCTCCTCCTTTTCCAGCTCGCTCTGAAGCTGCGGCAGCCTGCCGTACTGAAGCTCAGCCGCCTTGTTAAGATTGTATTCGCGCTTCGCCTTTTCAATATCCGCATTGGTCTGCTCAATCTCCTTGCGCAAATCCTGAACCTTTGTTATAGCGGATTTCTCGTTTTCCCACTTTGCCTTCATTGCGGAGAATTTTTCTCGCAGCTCCGCAAGCTCCTTGCGGATATCCTCAAGATGCTCCTGTGAAAGCTTGTCGGTTTCCTTTTTCAGCGCGGCTTCCTCAATCTCGTGCTGCATTATGCTGCGGCTTATCTCGTCAAGCTCGGCGGGCATGCTGTCCATTTCCGTGCGTATCATCGCGCAGGCTTCATCAATAAGGTCGATAGCCTTGTCAGGCAGGAAACGGTCGGTAATATAGCGGTTTGAAAGCGTTGCCGCCGCAATTATCGCGCCGTCATGGATTTTAACGCCGTGAAATACCTCGTACCGCTCCTTTAGTCCGCGCAGTATGGATATAGTATCCTCCACCGTAGGCTCGTCCACCATAACCGTCTGGAAACGGCGCTCAAGCGCGGCGTCCTTTTCTATATATTTGGAGTATTCGTCAAGCGTTGTTGCGCCGATACAGTGAAGCTCGCCGCGCGCAAGCATTGGCTTAAGGATATTGCCCGCGTCCATTGCGCCGTCAGTCTTGCCTGCGCCCACGATAAGATGCAGCTCGTCAATAAACAGCAGAATTTTGCCCTCGCTCTTTTTAACCTCCTGAAGCACGGCTTTAAGGCGCTCCTCAAACTCGCCGCGGTATTTTGCACCCGCGATAAGGCTGCCCATGTCAAGCGAAAACAGCTTTACATCGCGCAGATTTACGGGAACATCTCCCCGCACAATACGCAGCGCCAGACCCTCCGCAATTGCGGTTTTACCAACGCCCGGCTCTCCGATAAGGCATGGGTTGTTCTTGCTTTTTCTGGAAAGAATACGGATAACGTTCCTTATCTCGCTGTCACGGCCGATAACGGGGTCAAGTTTGTTCTGGCGCGCAAGTTCCACAAGGTCCTGTCCGTATTTTTTCAGCACGTCATAGGTGTCCTCGGGATTTTGAGAGGTTACGCGCGCGCTGCCGCGGATATCGGAAAGCGCCTTAAGCAGCTTGTTCTTGTCAATGCCAAAGCTTTTGCATATTCCCTTTATGCCGCTGCCCGCCTTTTCAATCAGCGCAATAAACAAATGCTCAACCGAAACATACTCGTCCTTCATGCGCTCCGCCTGCGCCTCCGCCTCGGAAAGCGCCTTGTCAAGGTCGGGGGATACAAAGATTTTTCCCGCCTCTCTGCCGCTGCCCGTAACGCGCGGCATACCCTCAACAAATTTAAGCGCGGCCTGCTCCACAGCGCCCGCGTCAATATTCATGCGGGTGAGTATCTGCGGCACAAGACCGCCCTCCTGCGAAAGCAGCGCATACAGCAGATGCTCCTGCTCAACACAGTTGTTCTGATAGCTTACAGACATATCCTGTGCGGATTGGATAGCCTCAAGCGATTTTTGTGTGAATTTATTGGGATTCATAAAATCAGTCCTCCTTTGCAGACATTCTTACCTTGGTTTGCTTACTATGCTTCCCGTCAGATGAAAAAGCTCTGCCTGCGGATATTTTCCGCATAGCTTTTTTCCGCAAGTGCGGCTGCCATGCTTTCGTCCGGCAGGGCGGAAAAATAGTGCTTCATCGCCGCATCAAACGTGGTCATATACTCCGCCACAGCCTCGCCAAGCGCCTCGTCCGATATATCAGCGTCGGGCATATTAAGCGTGCGGGTAAATCTTCCGCTGTCGATGGTATAAACTATATCCTGCGTAAGCTTTCCCGCGATATACCCCTGCTCCAGCGCCGCCCATATCCTGAAAAAGCCCGTAAGGTCGGCTATAAGCTGCAAATTCTGCGTGCGGAACGAAACCTTAAGCTCCCCCGCCCTTTTGCCGCCCTTTGTGAAAATCTCCACCGAATACCGAACCGTAGGCTTATAGCGATATTTAAGCGCCGTGCGGCAGGAAAGCGTACCCGCCGATGGCTGTTCAAGATAATAAAAACCATCGTTTATCGAGCGCTGAAGCGATGAAATAATCTCTTTCATGCGCATTTCCGGCGTGATATACGCAACGCGCTGCGCCAGTATCTGGTTTATCATTGCGGAGCGGCTTAACCCCTCTGCCTGAGCCAGCGCGTCCACAGCCTCAACCACGCTGTCCGACAGCACAAGGCTGTATATACTTTTATTCAAGCCATCACTTCCTCTCATGTAATAATCGTACCACAAAATTATTAACTTGTCAAGTGATTTTAATAAATTTCTTTGCAAATTTACAGATATTTATTTCTCATCTGTGGCATAAAGCAAGAGAAAAATTGCGTATTACGCAGATAATTGACGATTTTCGCAAAATGCCTATTGACAAACCACGCGGCAAGCGGTATAATATGGTTAGTATGTTTACATACATAATTTTATCTAATTTGGAGGTCTTTATTATGGACAAGAACAAGTTATCCCTGGCTGGTCTTATCGTTGCCATTGTGGGCGCGCTGTTCACAATTCTCGGTATGATTCCTGTGCTGTTCTTCTTTGGCTTTATCGCGCCGATTATGTCGCTTTTCGCTGTAATCGCAGGTGCGCTTACCCTTAAGAACGCTGATGGCAGTGCAAACAGCAAAGCAGTTGCCGCTCTTATCGTTGGAATTATCTTCCTTGTAATCGGTATCCCCGTGTTCATTTGCGATACTTGCTATTGCAGAGCTGCTTGCTTCGCAAACGACCTGTATCATGCAGCGAACGCAGTAAATTCTTGGCTTTCTTAATTCACGATTTTACACAGGCAAACAAAACCCTGCCCGCTTCGGGGCAGGGTTATTTTATCAGGAGAGAATTTTATGTTTCCCGGTTTTTATATAGGCGACAGATTTTTTGGCAGCTATATGCTTGTTTCGCTGGTGGGTGCATTTCTTGCAGTGCCGTTTGCGGTACACTATTACAAGAAAAAATGCAAAGCAAACGCGGATATGATACTTATGTTTCTGGTTGCCGCAGTGGGTGCGTTTTTCGGTATGCACATTCTGTATGCCATCACAAACATTCACAAATTTGGTCTGCTTGCAGAAGCAACCGACTTTTTAAGCTTTATTGAGATACTTGGCGCGCTTGTGGGCGGCTCTGTTTTTTACGGCGGTCTGCTTGGCGGAATGCTGGCGGGCTGGATTTACATTAAAAAGGCACAAATGGATATCAGCCTTACCTGCGACTGTGCCGCTCCCGCTATTGCACTTTTTCACGGCTTTGGAAGAATAGGCTGCTTTCTGGGTGGCTGCTGCTACGGTGTGGAAAGCGAACACGGAATTGTGTTTACAAACTCGCTTTCAGAAGAAGCAAACTGCGTTCCAAGAGTTCCCGTGCAGCTTTACGAGTCCGCGTTTGAGTTTGCGCTTTTCTTTGTGCTGTGGCGTTTTCTTGTCAAGGGAAAATTCAGCGGCAGGCTGCTTAATATCTATTTGTTCGTCTACCCTGTGGGCAGATTTATCCTTGAATTCTGGCGCGGCGACGAGTACCGCGGACGGCTGTTCGGGCTTTCAACTTCACAGCTTATCAGCATAGTACTGTTTATAGTTTCCGCAGCCACATTTGTCCTGTCATACAGGAAAAAACCGCAGAACAAGGAATAAATACGAACGTATGTGCAAGGCAATTGAAATAATGTATAATAAACGCTATGCGTTTTATGCGTTTATTATACCACAAAAGGCGCCCGTAATGAGCGCCTTTTCCTTTTTCTGAATGGTAAAATCACTTAAGAATTTTAACGCCGCCGATAACGGGCAGAGGCTTCATCTCACCATTTACAACATTGACAATGCCAAGAAGCATCATAATCAGCGAAGCAATGCCAACGATGCCCTCAAGCACCCCAAGAATAATGGCGCCGACAAACGGAATGATAACCGTGATAATACCGCCGACAATGCCCACAGCCACGCCGAGAATCAGTTCACAAATAAACAGCACCCAGCCCTGATTTGCATGGTAGCGTGCAAATTCCGTCTTGCCCGCAAAAGTAGGTACAAGCACCAAAATTCCCAGATAGGCAAGAATGCCATAAAGCTTATCATTAGAATCCACAACAAAATCCTCCATAAAATAATAATCTGCGGCACAACCGCCATAATGATATGATATAACAAATTTAGCCTTTTGTCAACCGTCAGCGGACCATTTTTGATTAAATTATACGAAAAAGTCAAAAATCTCTGTATTTTTGGATTTAACATCATTAAATCTATCCAAATACTCATATGGGAATTTATAATTGCACAGCCGCTTTATCCTGCCGTGCTTTGTATCCACAAGCTTTGTTGAAGCACCCGCGCCCACCGCAAGAATTGTCTGAAGCTCCTCCATGATGAACATATTGTACAGACTTTCCTTGCCGCGTTTGGCATATCCTGTGTTCTCCTGATTATCGGCGGTGTTCTTCTGCCTGTAAAGATAATACGGAATATATCCCGCGCCATGCAGCTTTTCATGAGTATAGTCAATCATCTGCGCAGCGCCGCCGCGCATTTTTCTGTCCTGCTCATGGAACAGCGCCGCCGCGCGTTTAAGCGACAGGCTGTGTACCGTAATATTTTCAGGATTAAGCTCAACAACGCTGTCAAGGCTGTATCTGAAGCCGTCCGTATCATCAGTGGGAAGCCCCGCAATCAAATCCATATTTATGCAGTCGAAGCCTACCTCCCGCGCAAGCTGATATGCCTGTACCGTCTGTGCCTCCGTGTGCCGCCTGCCTATGGCTTCAAGCACGCTGTCGCGCATGGTCTGCGGATTTACGGATATCCTGTCGGCGCCCGCCTGCTTTATCACCGCAAGCTTTTCGCGCGTGATGGTATCAGGTCTGCCTGCTTCAACCGTAAACTCCCGAACGCGGCTTAAATCAAACATTTCAAGCGCGCCAAAAAGCCGCCTAAGCTGCTCGGCGGAAAAGGTTGTGGGCGTTCCTCCGCCGAAATAAATCGTATCAAGCCGCAGATTAAGCTGCTTTGCAATATCGGCAGTCTGCCGCATTTCTTGGGTCAGCCGCTGCACATACTCGTCCATTCGCGCCGCCGCCTTGTCTACGGAGTGCGAAACAAAGCTGCAATAGCTGCACCTTGTAGGGCAGAACGGTATCGAAACATACAAGCTGTATGAATTATCGGGAATATCTGCGATTATCGGCTTCTGTACCGCGTCAATCTCCCTTGCAAGGGCAAGCTTTTTATCCGATACAAGCAGCTTTTCGCGCGCGTATTCATCGGAAATTCCGCCCAGCACCTTTACGGGGCGCACGCCCGTTAGTATTCCCCACGGAATTTCATTTCCCGTATAATCGTCAAGAACCTTGTACAGCAGCACCGACATAACGCGCTCCTGCTCCTTTTCGGGCATATCAGGCGGCACGCGCTGCTCAAGGCGGATTTGTCTGCCGCCCGCACGCAGTTCCGCCAAAAGCACAGCCTCTGCGCCGTCAGATTTGCGTGAAGTAAGGCAATATTCGTCCGCCGCGTCTGCTATGTCATGCGACAGCGCGATTTTAACCGGCGGAAAGAACGCACGGAACAAGCGCTCTATCTCATATTGAAAGCCGTGGTTGTCAAAAATAAGCGTCATGATTTCCTCGTACAATGCGATATTTCCCGATTACATAAACGGGTTGTTCTCTTTCTCAAAGGAAAGCGTTGTAGGCTCGCCGTGTCCGCAGTAAATGCGGTAATCGCCCTCAATCGCCGCTATTTTTTCAAGAGAGCGCCGCATATCCGCGCCGCTTGCGGAATAGCCGTCCGTCCTGCCGATTGAGCCGCAGAAAACAGTGTCCCCCGCAAATATCACATCGCCGCAGAAAAGCAGGCAGCTTCCCGCAGTGTGACCTGGCGCCGCCATAACGCGGAACGAAATGCCGCATGCGGTAAATTCCTCGCCATCTGAAAAGCTTCTGTCAAGCGCGACAGGTTCAAACGGAACATATGGCATAAAGTCCGCCCAGCTTTTCTGTGCGCTTAAAAACATTTCCTCGTCAGGTTTTGTGCCGATAACCTCGCAGCCTGTCTGCCTTTTCAGCGCAGGCACGCCCGCAAAATGGTCAAAATGCCCATGCGTAAGCACTATCGCGCCAAGCGTAAGACTTTTGCCGTTAAGAAATCTGATTACCTCGTCAGATGAGGCGGGGTCTATAACCACCGCTTTGCCGCCCTCGCCCTCAAGCACATAGCAGTTCGTCTGAAGCGCGCCCAACGGAAATTGATATATTTTCATAGGTTCTCCTTCTTGATTTTTGTAACCTTTGCCCCGCCGCGGGTTCTGTTATAGGAATTGGTGGCATGAAATGCGTCTATCAGCTTCTTTTCCATATCATTCAGCTTTTTTACCTTGCAGGGGATTATCCTGACATACGCCTGCATACCATATTTGATATCGGCATAGACATCACCCTTGCCCTTGCCGCTGAAGTGATTATGCACCCGCTGGCACACGTTCACCGACTGCCCGATATAAATATTATCGTAGTTCTTAAAACGCCCGAAATGCACCTTTTTCTCAAAAATCATTATCACATAGCAGCCGGAAAAATCGTTATACTTGTAGCCTGCCTTTTCCCCGTCCTCCAGACGTATGCGCCAGTTTTCCTCAAAATCGGTATAGTGGATAAACCGCCCGCTGCGTATCCGCCTGCGAAGCCGCGCCGCAGAAGCCTTTCTGCCGTTATGCACAAAAAGCCACAAAAGCATAAGCACCGCAAGCGGCGCGTAAAGCAATAGCTGCGTATGCTCCATTACTGCTTTCCTGTTCTTTCAACCGAAATAACGCCGGGGATTTTCTTCACCTTGGACATAAGATTTGTAAGCTGCTCCATGCCCGCAACCTCAACCGTAACCACAAGGCTTGCGTTGCCGTTTTTTAGCTGATGCGCGTTCATCTCATGTATCGGGATATGGTAGGAAGCAATTGCAACCGTAACATCGGCAATCATAGCCGTCCTGTCCTCGGTGATTATGTCGATTGTGGCGCGGTAGGTGGAATCGTCAACTCCCGCCCAGCTTGCCTTTATCCAGCGCTCCTTGTTTTCCTCGCTGTCCATGTTGTTGATTACATTAATACAATCCAGCTTGTGAACCGATACGCCGAAGCCGCGGGTTACAAAGCCGATAACAGGGTCGCCGGGAAGCGGGTTGCAGCACTGTGCAAATTTTACAAGGCAGTTGTCTATACCCTCTATTATAATGCCCTTGCGGCGGCTGCGGCTGTTGTTTGCGTCGATATCGCCAAAGGACTTGGGCGCAAGCGCAGCCTGCTCCTTCTGCTGGCGAAGCTGCTCCTCCTTTATGCGCTGTATCATCTTGGAAAGCGAAACGCCGCCATAGCCCACCGCCGCGTAAAGGTCGTCGACGGTATCAAAGCGCTGACGCTGCGCAATGGTCTTAAGCATATCCGCTTCGGGGATAATTCCGTTGCGCCTGAACTCATGCTCAAGGTCGGTTTTGCCACGCTCTATATTCTCCTCGCGGCGCTCCTTTTTGAACCATGAGCGTATCTTGCCCTTTGCTTCGGAGGTTTTGGCGATTTCAAGCCAGTTGCGGTTGGGACCGTAATTTGCCGAGCCTGTGGTGAGTATCTCCACGATATCGCCGGTTTTCACCACATAATCAAAGCTTACCATTCTTCCGCCAACCTTTGCGCCTGTCATTTTGTTGCCCACCTGCGTGTGGATTGCATAGGCAAAGTCGATAACGGTAGCGCCAAGCGGCAGCGAAATTACATCGCCCTTTGGCGTAAATACATAGACATCATCGGGGGCTAGGTCGGTTTTTATGGCGTCTGCTATCTGCTCAACATCGTCAGCCTCCTGCTGACGTTCCAGAAGCTGCCTTATCCAGTCAAAGCGCTGCTCGCCCGCTGTGGACTTGTTTATGCCCGCCTTGTACTTCCAGTGCGCCGCGATACCGTACTGCGCTGTGTTGTGCATTTCAACGGTGCGTATCTGCACCTCAAAGGGTATGCCCTCCCTGCCCATTACCGTTGTATGCAGGGACTGATAGCGGTTCGGCTTGGGCGTTGCTATGTAGTCCTTGAAGCGGTAGGGAATGGGACGGAACATATCATGGATTACGCCAAGCACATTGTAGCACTCAATAACCGACTGCACAATAACTCTTACGGCATATATATCGTAAATCTCGTCAAACGGCTTGTTTTTTACATACACCTTTTTGTAGATGCTGTATGTGGATTTTACCCTGCCTTCTATAATCGGTTCGGGTTTTATATCTGTAATACGCTCTCTTATGCGGCGCTTTATACTGTCGATAAAGCTGTCGCGCTCCTCCTTGTGAAGCTCCAGCTGGCGCTCTATCTCCTTGCAGCCGTATGGGTCAAGATAGTGGATAGCAATATCCTCCATCTCCTCCTTTACATCGCTCATACCAAGGCGGTGGGCGATGGGCGCATAGAAATTCATGGTTTCAAGCGAGGTTTTGCGCTGCTTGTGCGGCGGTCTTGCGTCAAGCGTGCGCATATTGTGAAGCCTGTCGGCAAGCTTTATGATTATAACACGGATATCCTTTGACATTGCCATAAGAATTTTGCGTATATTCTCCGCCTGCTGCTCCTCTTTTGTATTAAGCGGTACAAGACCGATTTTGGTAACGCCGTCAACCATAAGCGCAACATCATCGCCGAATTTCTTTTTGATTTCCTCCAGTGTGATTTCGGTATCCTCCACCACATCGTGAAGCAGCGCCGACACTATGGTATCGGTATCCATGCAGTAGTCCACAAGGATCGAAGCCACCGCCAGCGGGTGAGAAATATACGGGTCGCCCGATGAGCGCAGCTGCCCCTTGTGTGCCTCGTCCGCCAGCCTGTACGCCTGCATAATTTTATCAACATCATACTGCTTATCGACTGCTTTTATACGTTCAACAAGCTCCTCTATCGTCTTGCATGACACTGTGAACGTCCTCCTTTTGCGGCGTTGAAAGCCTTAATTTATTGCTGTGAAAGCTGCGCTGAAAGCCTTGAAAGTATGCCCTGCGCAAACAAATCGTGCTTTTCCTTTGTGGGAATAACGGCGCAGCGCGCGGCGTCGGGTGCAAGCGTTACCATGCCCGCCTCAGCAAAGGCGTCAAGCGCAATGCGCAGCATACAGTAATTTATGCTGCCGCCGTAAACGCACATATCCTCCGCCGACATACGGCCGCCGTTTTTTCTTGCCATATCATATATTCCCTTCAGCGCTTCACGGTCGGGGATAACCCTTGGGGCAAGGCGGCTGTCGCAGCCCTCTCCTCTTACAAGCGACTCGTATACGCGCCTTGCGGCGAAAAATCTATCCTCGTTGAAATCTGACGGGCGAACCTCCTGCACCTTCAGATTTACCGATTTAACGCCGTTGTATTCGTTTATCTCGGCGGCCGCCATTATATCCACGCTGCTGCCGACTTCGGGAAAGAACTCCGCAAACGGTATCCTGAAGCTAAGCGCCTTAAGCACCGCGCCGCCCGACTGCACCTCAAAGCTTGTATATTTGCCGTCCTTAAGCGCCCTTTTGGAGCGAACCATGCAGTTTTTCAGCAGAAATACGGGCTGCCTGTTGCCCTCGCCAAACGGTTCAAGCCGCGACAGCAGCGCTATATTTTCAGTGGTAAGCGCGCGGCAGTCGGTTTCGATATCGGCGCTTACGGTATAAACAGGCATCTGCGGGTAGCATTTGCCGCAATATTCATAAACCATGGCGCGGAAATCCTCAATTTTGTTGGCAGGCAGGGAAAATCCTCCCGCCTTTGGGTGACCGCCGTATTTTGTCAGCAGGCTGCTGCAATTCTCCAGCAGCTTATGTATGGAAAAGCCGTCAATTCCTCTTGCCGAGCCTCTGCCCTCACCGTTTTCAATGCCGATTACAAACACGGGCTTGCCGTATTTTTCAAGCAGCCTTGCGCCCACAATACCGATTATGCCGTGATGCCAGCCCTCGCCCGAAACAACAAGCACACGCTGCGACAGCAATGACGGGTCGGCGGCGATTTTTGCCTCAGCCTCCTCCAGAACGCCCGCTTCTGCGGCGCGGCGCTGAGAATTAAGCTGCCCCAGTTCCTCTGCAAGCACCGAGGCGGTTTCGGGATTATCCGCAAGCAGCAGCCTTACCGCTGTATCTGCGTGCGCCATGCGCCCCGCAGCGTTTATGCGCGGACAAACGGAATACGCCACCGCCGAGGAGGTTATATTCTCCGCAGATACCCCTGCCGTTCTTATAAGGCGCTCCAGACCGATATTCTGGCAGCTTTGTATATTCTCCAGACCCCTGCGCACTATATAGCGGTTCTCGCCCGTAAGCGGCATAACATCACCAATTGTGCCGATTGCGGCAAGCTCCGCATACTGCTCCATTACAAATTCTTCATCTTCTTCAAGCGCACAAAGCAGCTTCAGCACAACGCCCGCGCCGCAAAGCTCCTTACAAGGGGAATTATCGTCCGCCCTGTGAGGGTCAACACACGCGCCGCATACAGGTATATCCTGCGATGGCTGATGGTGGTCGGTTATAACCAGCTCCACGCCCGCGTCCGCAAGAAGCTGCGCTTCCTCTGTGGCGGATATGCCGTTATCAACCGTGATAACAAGCTGTGTTCCGCCCGCGATTATCTTTTTAAGCGCCGCCGCGTTCATTCCGTAACCCTCGGCGCGGTCGGGTATGTAGAAATCCACCTCTGCGCCCATGGCTTCAAGGTAGCCGTAAAGCATAACTGTTGCCGTTACGCCGTCACAGTCATAGTCGCCGTATACTGTGATTTTCTTTCCCTCGTCAAGCGCGGCGCGCACAAGCTCCGCCGCCTTATCCATATCACGCAGAAGATACGGGTCGGAAAGGCTGTCGCAGGCGAAAAACTCCCGCGCGCGCTCCATATCACGAACTCCCCTGCTTGTCAGCAGGCTGCCGAGGAAATCGCCAAATTCTGCGCGCATTTCTTCAGCCGCCGCCGAAACAGGCGGGCAAATCCATTTTTTCATATAGTAATTTCAACTCCGATTGTTCATTAAAATACATTATTATTGTACCATAAAATGCGTTATTATACAAGGGATTTTGCAAAATTCCCCAAGAAATCAATTCCGCGCATGGCTTTAATATCGTTTTTTGGAGAATTTTTGCCGAAAATTCATGCTTAGGAATAACCCGCAAAATCCGCAAAACTCCGTCTTACCTCTATACTCAATAAAATCGGGAACCGATTTTATTGAGTATACGGTGCGTGATTAAAAAATCTGCGTTTTTCACGCAAAAAACGCGAAAATTCTTATTATTTTTTGACCTTGTTTTCGCGCAAACGCAGATTTTAAGGTTTTTAACGCTTTACAAACTCGCAAATTAGTGCTATAATATTTTCATGACATAAAAGGAG
>CAZLBL010000059.1:11977-13115 GCA_964557825.1 uncultured Ruminococcus sp. | reverse complement strand
GCGGGAGGGTGGCTCACCAACAACCCGGCGTCAGGATCGCTGACATAAAAAAAAGGGGGGGGTGTCCCCCCTTCTATCAACCGGTATTCGTTACCATGCCCGTTGTGGCGTCTATGTCTAGATTCATTATAAAGGACCCGTTCCTGACGTAATTCATCGAGTAATGATAGCTTGCCGCGGTTTTGCCATCTTCTGCAAGAAAAATCGACGATAACGTGGCCACATACCAACCATTCGCGCTTGATGAATAGCGTCTCGGCATAAACATTGCTGGAGCCTGTTTAAGTCTCACCAAAGTAGCGCTTGGGATTGCCTGTCCAAAAATTATGTCAACGAATTCTATTTTGTTCTCCCTGCTTTCTACGAGCGTCCATGCCCTCGTAGACGTGGTGATGTTAAAATACTTTGTTACTCCGTCGCCGCCATTGTAGCCCGTGTGAGCGTATGTTAGCATGCCCGCTGTGTGCTGCTTATCCGCGAGATAATAGCACTCATTGTTGAATAATATATAGTTGCTATTGCTTGAAGTTAAAGTGGAGTATTCGTCGATTGTGAGCGTTCCTGACGTGGCTGCTGCTGTAGCACCCGACGGCGTAACCGCTGTGGCTCCGATCCAGCCGCTACTCGATGTAACCGCTACCGCTGCGTAATTCCCGGGCTGATATTGCAAGGAAAGCCAGTTAGCATATACCTCTGTTCCTGCGGCAGACGAGCCCGTCACGCACAAATAGCGAATTTCCCACGAGCCCACGCCGTCACCGTTCTCGCCTGCATATGTGTATGTATTCTCGCCGTATTTAATCATCGTTGTCGACTTGCTTGCTACCGTATAAGCGGGCATTGCCGCCGCTGTCAACGCCGTTAGTGTAAAAACCGACGCGCCTGTGGCCTCTGCCGAAATAACAAGAGCAGTTTCGGTGCTGCTGGCGTCTATATTTATCCCCTCGCCTGGTACTATCGGGAGGGCTAAACTTAAATTAAAATCATGATTATTAAGGCCTGTGCCGTAAGCGATGTTTGCATTGGCGGAGAATTCCGCGCCGTCTAATGTATCATAAGTGACCCGCGCTTGCTCGCCGTATGGGAAATAAACTGCTCTTAAATCTTCCACCCCCACGCCAGCGGGACCCGTCGCGCC
>CAZLBL010000059.1:0-11877 GCA_964557825.1 uncultured Ruminococcus sp. | reverse complement strand
TGTGTCGCCCTTCGGGCCTTGCGGACCCGTCGCGCCTGTGTCGCCCTTCGGGCCTTGCGGACCCGTCGCGCCTGTGTCGCCCTTCGGGCCTGTGTCGCCTTTTATACCTTTTAACGTCATTCTATACGAAAGTATAGCCGCCTCGGCCGCGCCGCTGCCTGTAATATCAACGATAGAGTAAAGATAGCCCGAGGACGAAAGCACCAGATCGCCTTCTCCTGCGGGTAGGTCTGTTGGGTTGTAAAATAGTGACGTGAGTACGCTTGCGGTGCTAGTGGCAGTTTCCCCCGTGTAATACCAGATACTAAGGCCGTCGGCGCCATTTTCTCCCGGCTCGCCTGCCTGCGGAAATGTGCCCAGATCAAGCCAGCCGTCAGCGAGAGCTACATAGTAGTTATAAGGCTTCTGCGCTCCGACTGCATATGTGTCGCCCGGCTCAACCGATGTAGGCTCGGGCAGTTGATCGAATGTGTTCACCTGCCCGCGGATCTGTTTCACGACGTCAGTTGCTTCGCCTATAAGAAATGAGAGCCGTCTGACTGCCTCTTCAAGGTTATAATACGCCTTTCCACATATAACTATCATTATTCTTTGTCTCCTTTGTCAAAAAGTTGTTCGAATACGCCACACAGCTTCTCGGGAATTGGTAAGCCACATTTGGCGGCGTTCTCGATCAGGCTGATGCCCTCGTTGGCTATGTAGTAGCATATAACCGCTGATCTAAGCACGCCAGAGCTGCCAAGCACAGCCCTGTCAATCACGGCAGCGATGCCGACTATAAGCAATATGAGCACCTTGCGAGCGATCCCGCGAAAACCAACAGCAGAATTGAGCTTTTTATTTATGATAGCTTGAGCGACGCCAGATATATAATCGGCTGTACTGAATGCGACCAACGCATAGAAAAGTGCGTCGATTCCACCGAAAAACCATGCGAGAGTGCCGCCGATCGCGGCAAATATTGATTGTATGACTTCCTTCATTTTACACCTCCGGAATATAATATAACTCTGCCTCTTCGGGCGCTACGACGGTCAGGAAGAGCCGTTTGAATTGCTCGAGAAACTCTTCTGTCACATCGGTTTCTAACATGCCCCATTGTGCCGCGTAGGCCTCGAGGGGAGCGCGCTTGTAATAACTGACGTTCTGATTATTGATGTTCGGTAGTTCGGCATTCGGCGTTGCAAGCGCTGATGCGTTGTTATATGCGCCGTTTACGACGTTTTTATCTGTAATAAGCAAGTCCTCAAGAGTCAGGCTTCTCACGTCCTTTTGAAGCTCTAAGCGCTTCAGCCACGCAGGACCATACATGAAAACGACTGTAAATAGCTTATACTCGAATTGTTTCTCGTCGCTGCTTGCTATCGTGGAGTTGCCATATCTGCCGTATAACATATAATAAAGTGCCGAGACAATAGGATCGTCGCCTGCGACGAAATACGTGCTTAAAGGCAATTGTGACGCATTGTAGGCGGTCCTAAATTCTGCTTCGGTTGGGTAGATGTCGCAAAACGATCTATTGCGATACCCGCCATAAAAGGTGCTATGCATCGTTCTCGTCCTCCTCGGTTATATTTTCGTCAATCAGCTCGGGCTGTTGTGCGGGGCCCTGCTGCTGCTCGGTTGTCAATGGGTTTACCTTAACCGACATATTCCAGCCGAAAGCAGCGTTTGCGATCTCGCAGGCGCGCTGTCTTAATATCAGACCATCATAGAGCGGTGCAGTGTCCGCGGACGTGTTAAGCTCCACTTGGCTGTTGTTCTGGTATGTCGTGTTCTTCTGATATACCCCGCCATTCTTCAGTCCGTAAAGGCTCAAGCGGTAATTGTTAAGTGCTTGAAATGCCATAAACAGCATATCGGGCTTTGCAATATCGCCATTCATAAGCTCCTGTATCTCGATTGGGCTTATGACTGGCACGAGCGTTTGACCGTTCAGAGCGGCACGCTCGATGCTTTCGGATGCCGCTTTTACGTTGCTTTGCTCGTCCTCGCTCTGGACTCTCATGCCACGCACGCCCGATATATTGCGCAGTGACGTGCGTATGTATGCAAGTATATCTGCGAGCGTTTGAAGCGTGGATTCTTGCAAGCTCTGGCGCGTCAAGCCTGTCTGCGACATTTGTAAGCTGTAGTCGTATAGCAAAACTCCCACATCGTCTGCAATTCCTTCGGGGACATCATAGAGCAGCTTGAAGCTGATGCCTGGCAAAAATTCCTCGGTGTCTCCGTTCTTGGCTGCGGTACTGCCTGTGAACGGGAGTGGCCTGCCGTTGAAAAATCTGCCGTAGTAATCTATGCCATTTTCCAGTGCGACGGGTAAGAAATAGCCTTTGTCTCCAAGCTTGAAAAACATTCCTTTGTATCGATAATACAGAATGCGCTCGATTAAACTGCTATAAAGTCCTTTGGGCAAGCCTTCCCACAAATAACGGTGTATAGCCTCCTGCTCATCGAGTATTCTTAGCTGCTTTCGAGCCTCCCCGACAAATGGAGAGCCGAGCAAAAGCTTATTAAAGTTTTTTTCTGTGACGCACGGCGATAGAAATCCCATCGAATTTAGCGTCATATAATCGGGCAAACATGCACCCACGTTATACACCTCCTTAATTCCAATAGATGCCGGCGGCGAGCTCGTTTTTGATAGCCTGTGCTATGTGGGGCTCGTCGTTAATATTAATGCGTATAAGCCGAGCTTGGATATAACAGTTTTTGCCGCTTAAAAAGTCGCTTATATTTGCCACCACGCCGACGCGGGCGCCTCTATATGTTATTTGCTGTTGAAGCGCTGCGACTTCTTCGGGGGTTGCCTCATAAATCTCAACAACGGGAAATAGCTTATTATTAGCATTGAGCGCTGAAACCTTCGTCAGTGTGTCGGGGCGAGCCTGCACATTTCCAAGCTCATAATTAAACATGTCGAATGCTTCGGATCTCTCGTTTGCTCGTGCTGCCAATCCCTGCCCCAGACCGACGCCAGAAACAGCCGCGGCGGATCCCGCGCCAATAGCCGCGCCGATTATGCCACCAGTTGCAAAACCTTTAGCACCTTCGCTGATGGTACCAAGAACGCCGCTTATAATCTGATTTGTCGTCGCTTGAGCGTGCTGCATATCCATTGTCTGGATTTTTCTATCAAACATTAGTTGATAGTTTTTATTATTTGCCTGATAGAGTGCCCATTCGTCAGTGGCTATATCAAGGCTAAAATCCCCTGAGCATATTAAGCCCCGTGGATCGTGGAAATCCTCGCCATATAGTCCGCCCCAGTCGGGCGCCACGTGAATATACGGTTGCCACGGCTTGTAGGTGCAGTCAATATTAAATTTCGTGACACCGCCGTTTTTGGCCGCTGAAAACTCATATATTGATGCATAATTTGGCGAGCATATACGGCAAATCTGCGTTTCGCTTTGCACCTTCACGTCACTTTCAAGCGGTATGTCGTAATATGCCACGCGCGAAAACGTCGTATTTCCGCACCAGTAAATAAACGTTTTCGGCACTCCATCTTCAGTAACAAGCGAATAATTATTATTTGATATAAGCTTAAGGTCAATTGCTTCGCCGACCAGACCGCCGCCGGGATAATACGGCAAGATCTGCAAATCGTATATATAAGCATTGAATTTTTGGACTATGCTATTTGCTATCGCCAGCGCATCAGAGCGAGCGCTCGTATAGCCAGCAGATCCGCTAAAAAATCTCACATCGCCATACGGGATAGCAAACATATAATATGGTGCTGTTTCGACCTTCGTGACAGTGCCGGATATAGTTGCTTTGATCTCGGTTGTGACATCGAGCCACTCATAATTACGATATATTTGACTGTAATTATATTGCGGCCTGATTGAGATAGTGACAGATCCAGTGAAAAGCCCCTCATCAAGAACCGCTTGAGCGGTTGCGGCAATTAATTTATACATTTCAGAGTTCGCGCTTGCAGAAACGTTTTCAAAGCTCTTGGCAGCTTGGCTTTTAAGAGTGAGTTTATAATATCTATATTCGCTCGAGCTTGTGCCAACTCTAATCACTGTGCCCGTTTTGCTTGCTGGTATTTCTGTAATGCCATTATCTTTAACAATGGCGGCCGCTGCTGCATTATCTGTCGGGCAATTTGCCGAGATAATGCTAAGTATGGATTGCGTATCGTCTGTATAAAATTTTAACGAGGTGCTGACCGTGCCAAAAGCCGCAGTTGAGCTTCTGCCGCTTGCAAAATTGAAACGGTTTGCCTGATCAGGAGGACCGTAATAATTTGCAAAAAAACTCATATTAGACACCGATATATTTGTTGTCGGCACTTCTGTTGCTTCGGTTAACGACGTGCCAGGATAGGCGGCCACCACAGCGGCAGCATCTGTATATATTTCCGTGTAATCAGTTGCCCCGGGAACGCTCACAGTCTGGTCGGTGCCTTGCAAAAAATTATCTGCCAGATATCCAACGATCCACGCACTGCCCGTTCCATCTTTCAGCAGATGCTCTTGCTTCTTAATCTGATTGTAAGTGTTGCCTTCCGGATTGAATATAAGCGGGTTATTTTGGCGTACATAGCCGCGCTCGATAAAACCTGTTGCCGACATGATAGCGGCGCGATTTTCGGCAATCACGTCACGCCTGAGCGATAGTCTGACTTGCTGGTTGCTCGTTCTGGTTTTGTCCATGATAAACCAACGACTTAAAATTATCTCGCCCGCGCTCGTCGTCTCGGTCTCGATCAGATAGTCTGCATGTATCTGTATATCAACATTGCAAACGTGGCTTGTCGTGAGCTCGTCGCCTCTAAAAAAATTAACCGCGCTTTGATATCCGACTTGATATGTCGTGTATGCCGCAATACTGCTTTCGAGCTTCAAAACGTGGTTAATGTAGTTGTTATATTTTAGTAAATAGAGATTGCTTGCCATTTTTAAGCTCCTTATTAAAGAATGAGGGCGGCGCAGAAAGGGAAAGAACGCCGCCCATGAGAAATAAGCTTTTTACGCCTGATCTTTTGCCATAACCGTTACAAGCGGATAGTTATAGAGATATTGTGGCTCTGCAAACATCCAAGTTAAATAGCGGTTACTCGAGAGGTTGCGAGCGTTAAAAAACTCGGTCTCGGTCTCGAAGGACGAAAGATAGCGGATGCCGTTTTTGTGGACAATCTTAGCAATAACGTTCGCGTCCTCGGTGTAGGCGTGCACGCCAGTCGCGACATCAATGCTCATTGTCTTACCGTTGACATTTGCCGTCGCATATGTGGCATAGGTTTCTGCCGCTGTAGCTGCTACGATAGGCGTTCCCGAGGGCAGCAGGTCGCCGGGGAATACATGCGCAATTGTGGTGCCCGACGCGGAGTATGTGCCAGATGCATTCGTGCGGATTGAGTATTCTTGCATAGCTCTGTGCGTGGAGCCGTCAGCAGTGCCAGCAGCGGCTGCTTTGCCGAAATACTTAGCAGGCAGAGGCTTGCCAGCTTCAAGCAGCTTGTCGATATGGAATATCGACGGCAGATCAACAAATGTCATCTTGTTATACCACTCAGCCGACCAGATGATTATAAAGTCGTCTTTGGGGTATGCCTTCATAAATCCATAGTCGTTCCATTCGCGCGAGCTATCAGCCATTCCAACGAAAATATCGCCGATAGTCTTTGCGATGGTCTTGACTTGAAGCTCATTGGCGTCATTTCCCGTTGCAGAGCCCACGGCTGCGCTAAGGTCGATTTGCACCGTCTGGCTGCCTTTGTCAGTGCTGACCGTGCCGACATAGGTATCAACCATTCTTTGCTCGTAAAGCCTGCGAGTGTTGCCAACCTGAGCTTGTACGACGGAGTTAAAGCCGTCAAATACGTATGGATCCATCCAAGCGCGTTTGCTCAAGTATTGGTCTGTGTACAAACCTATTTGACGTTTTTTGTCGAGCACGATTTCTTGCTGCACGGGGAGCACTTGCATTTCTGGAGCAAGAACATTAGTATTGCTGGGGTCCCATATGCGAGACCAAAGCACATCCATATCGGTAAATACAGATTTGTCTTGATACATGCCGCCGTCGGCTCTGAATTGCCTTGCAAGTGAGTCGTCAAGCGCCTCCAAGCTGTCGGCAAATACCTCGATCAAACGGTATGCGTTAAAAAGCGAATTATAAAATTCGTTGGTGTTGAGTGTGCCAGTAAAATTTGCCATTAAATTCTCCTTTTGATGATTATATTCTATCTGCGATCAGCCAAATGTCTTTGAATGTGAGAAATTAAGACCTCGTCAGATCCTTCGCTTTTTTCCAATGCATCGCGGAGCACATCGCGCACATGGTCAGCGCTTGTCACACAATCTTCGGTCAGCGTGCCGCTCGAGGGCTCAAACGCCGATCGTTCGCCGTGGCTGGTCAAATAGTCGTCAATTCTTAAAAGGCGTTCGACGTGGGCGCACGCACCGCGGACGCGGTGATGCTTAATGTCCAAAACGTCATTCGCGTATTGTTGGACGCGTTCTTCTTCGGTGGGGGTGGCAGGCTCGCTGCCTGTGGTGGTAAAAGTCCGATTAGCAACTCGCTGCACAAATTCGTTGAATCGATTCTCAAGCTGGTCATATTTGTCTTTTGGGACTGAGTTTTCTTGAAGTTCGAGTAGCTGCTCTTCGGGAGTTGGTATTCTCTCAGGGGTGGGGGTTTCGTTTTCGTTCATGTGTTTTTTCCTTTCGTGATTAAATCTATAAAATAACCGTGGGGCTTGCATATTCTATCAAATTCGGGTGTGCATCCCCCGTCGCCGTGCGGATCCTCTTCGGATTGACCCCGCATCAACGATCATTTGAAACATAGAATATGGGCACTGGCTATTTGCGAGGTTTAAGAAGCTCGAGCTGTTTTTGGAATTGCTTAAATGTCACTAAGTTTTTAAACAGCAGCGCGCGCGCGTCGAACATTAACATTATCTCGTCCCGCTGTGACGGCAAAAATGTCTGTCCCTGATATGGCCGCATTGCAATCACAGGGACGTGCTCGCCGTTGTATTTTGCCACGATATTTCCGTCCCAGATAGTATATTTTTCTTCTTTTGTGAATTGAACTATAAACGACGGGCGCGTTACTCGCTTGCCCGCGACAAGCGAATAATCTTGCTCTATGACGTTTGTAAAGGTTGACGCGGTCGGCATGAGTATATCGGCGACCGTACCGGCTCTGCGCATCTCGTATTTTTCCGAGGGCTCAATATACTCAATGACCGCCCGCTTTGATTTAAGCTTAAACCGTCCGAATTGCTCTGGTATGAAATTAAAAGCGCATAGAATGTCGCTAGCCTCTTGCAGCGTGTTGCCGATGCATATAACGCGTACTCGCGTCTTGGTCGATCTGATAAGATTTTCAAGCTGATTGGTGAACGCGTAAACGATATCAAATGTATTCTTTTCGCTCTGCTCTCTATTCATTTCGTCGAGACAAATATTGTAATACATTTTAGGATCGCTCAAGAAGTCCTTATCAAATAGCCCGCTGCCCTTGTCATTGTAGAACGTCGACAGAGCCAGCACGCGGCACATCAAATAGCGCTCTGTCACTTTGCCCTTGTCGTTACGTTTCACTTCGTAGACTCCGTCGCCGCGCGTCTCTAAATCTAAATTATATTTTCGTCGCAAGTCTGGGTCAATAAGCTTTTCAGCGTTATTTTTGAGCAGCTTCTCGGCGCTTTTGTCCGTTAAGCGCATCCAGTAGAACGGGCGGCCATATCTGCGCCATTGTCTGACGTAGAAATCAGTGACCGCGTAGCTCTTGCCCGCTTCTCGGCCGCCGAGCAAAAACAGGAATATTGCCCATGAATACGACAGCATAGATCGCAGGCTATACCATTCACGATTTAAAAAATCGCGATACCGTTCACGCTTAGAGATCTGCTTTAACGCTTCGCGTGTTGTTTTTTTCTTGCTCATGTCAATGTCTCAAAAAAAACATCATTGCCACCAGTGGACGCGCCGGCAGGCGGATAATATACTTCCCAAAATACCTGTCGCACACTTGTAGCCCATGGCTGATAGCCGCGACCGTATGCATCTTCGCCATGAAATACGCCGGGACGCTTCAATCCGTATTCAATGGCCACTCGCGTAAATTCTCTCAAGGCGTCATCTCCCATTTTCAATATATCGTCGTATGAGACCCCCTTCAAAATGTCAATAAGTGCCGACTTTGCCTTTTGCTGTTCGGGTTCGTCGATGCCGTCGGCAATATCCCTTTCCCATCTTCTCGCCAAATCTTTTGCCGCCTTTTCTGCCGCTCTGGCTTGCTTCTTCGTAGTCAATATCTCAGATTCAGCAAGTCCCTTTTGAATATTCTTAACAGCCGATGCGGCTATATCGCCGCGGATAATGCTATCAAGCGTACGAATATATGCATCTCTAAAGCCTCGCTTTGTCAGCGCTTGCCTCGTCACGTTTCGACCCGCTGCTATAAGTTTATTCCGCTGGACGAGATACGCTTCATATGCACGATCGATGCGTCGTTGCTCTTGTTCAGCTTTTCCAAGATCCTTTGTGATCAAGTTCTTTCGACTCTCTGCCTGTTTCCGGTATTCATTTTCTTTTGCGATCTGTTGCACCGTCTTTTTTTTCTTTGGCTTGACAATTTTTTTGTCGCCTTTTTTTGCAGCGTATTTCCTGACGGCATCCGCTGTCGATTTAATTTGTTGTGATTTTTTCTTCGCCATGATAGAGCCTCCCTTCCTCATATTCCTTTCTTTCGAACCCAGTTAAAAAATATCCGTCAACTGGATATATCGCGTCAAGCCTTATATCTTCGCTCGACATTGTGAATATTTCGCCAAGTTTCAGCGTTCCGCGATTAGATCTTATTTGCCCCGAGTAGCGCGTTACGACCGTTCCGTCGCGGCGCTCGTACTGATAGCAATTTGAAGATCTGACGCAGAATCTGACGTCAGATTCTTCTTCTACAAATGCGCCGAGGAATTTTTCTTTAACAGTTATCTTTGACGGCCTCCCCGCCCATATAATAGAGTCGGTCGAGATTAGATGCACGGTATTTTTCGCTCTGACAAGTTGGCGCGCTTTGACACAGCACATATCGTACACGCACCTGCCTATGATTACGGCTGCAACGTGCGCTAAGCGGGGATTACTTCGGCAATGGAACATGCCAATACAGGCATTAATCACCTTCTTATTCTCAGGGTGGACGCCGCGATCATCATATAAACGCTGCACGATGTTGCCAAGATTGCATTCGCACGCCGGGCATAATATCGTCACTTCGTCTTTCGCCGCGACAAAATCGTCGTAGACTTTAGTGTAATAATGATTATAGAATACAGTTTTGCCAAATTCGCGGGTGTCAAATTCGCCATAGATCGCGAAATGATGGCTTTTGAGATAGAATGCAAACGGATAAATAGTGCTCGGATCTGATCGCCCATTGACGACGATACTGCCTTTCAATGTAGGGAGCGGCTTTAAACATTGGCTACCGAAAGCGCTTGACACGTCGGCTTTGTAGCCGTGATCAGTGACATCGCAACGGCTGGCGTAATGTGGTTGAATCGGCACGCAGTCTTTCAACGCTTGCCAATAATCGCTCATGTTACGCGAAGAGAACGCACGCTCAAGGCTGATCCCATAGACGTTCTTAAAGAGATCGTCAACGATATCATAGGCGTCTGCCCCCGTCAAGCCGTCATTCTGCTCTTCAACAGTCAATTGTGAATTCATATATTTGAATCGTTTAACTTCATAGCCGTCAGTCACTCGCATTAAGCGGATCTCTGCCGCCTGTTGCCTTATAATGTGCTGCCATGTGTTGTAGAAATATCCCGCCCGACGCGAATTAGCCGTCGGGATCAATCTTAACTCTGGATCATTTCTAAGTCGATATAAAATGTCATTATATTCTTCGCGCGAAATATATGTGAATGGCTCGCGCTGCCACTTTAACATACTCATAGACATTTCAAGCCTCCGTCAGGCGTCCGACGGGAGCTCCAACGCCTGACGGACGCTTATTATATGCGGACTTGCCAGCGGGAGAGTCACGTCAAGACCCGCTGGCAGTTTCCTATATCAAGGGTAATAGTCCCTTAATATTCTTTAATGGTTGACAGCGTCGAGATAATCTTAATTTTCCCTTCGTCGTCTTTATCGCAGATTGCGAGTTGTTCGAGCACAGCTTTGCCCCTGCGCGGGCTGATCACTCTGTAAACTTGATGAGGCAGCAAGCCGCATATGCGGCATATTACTCTGGCATCACGTTTTTCGAGTTCGCTGACGCTATGGATCTCTCCGAAAATGGAGATATAATCAGCCGTAAAGGCTACTTCGTAAAAGCTCAACTCTGCGCGGGCAGCGGCTACAGCCCGCTTCGGGCTTGAGTTGCCGCCCATGATCGGCGAATGATCGCCGCCTTTAGCTGAATATAAACTCAAGATTTCTAAAAGTTTGTCCTTCTTCACGTCATGGCCTCCGATCCATCAAATATAACTATCGTCTCGACGCGGGCGCAAAGTCCCTCTTCCGTGAATTGCATCGCGTCTGCGGTTATTGCCCCAGATCTAAGCGCGGCGACTATTCCTTCAGCGTTTCGGATATTAAAGCTGTCCTCTGGCAGATCGTCGCTAAATCCGACTATGTCAACGATGTTTTTGTGAACGAGAACCGATTCGAGATCGCGGGCATATGGGAACGCTTTTGACACGGCCAGCGACAGAGCATTTCCGCGGCCTGTAATGTAGGTCGTCTCGATGCGCCCGTCCTTGCAGCGGCGCTCGATTTCGTAAATAATGACTTGCTTCATGGCTTTTGACTTCGTGCCGCCCCTTCGGCAGCACGCCTTTCGTATTTGATGGCTATATCGTAGCACATAAATATGAATAGCATAAGCGTTAATTTGTAAACAAATTAATTTTTCGAGATAAAATCGTAAAGTCTTTTATTGTGATCCTACCGTCGCCATCGAGATCGCCTGCGATCAGATCGCGCGGGGACGCTTTGCGGAATCCTTGAATGATCGCCCTCATATATATAAGGTCGTTAGCCGTGACATCTCCATCGCCGTCGAGGTCGCCAGGCATGACAATTATGCCGCCGAGATCCGCCAAGGTATGCGCGATCTGGCGCGCGAGATTATCAATATTCCCCGAGTCCATCAGCCATAAGGCAGTATCGGCGTTCGTGTGAAATCCACATTCTAATATGACTCCAGGCGTTCCAACGGCAGCGGCGCCGCGTAATACGCCGTAATAGTCGAGTCCGTCGGATCTAAGCTTCTTTCGACATTTAGCGGCAGCCTGATTCATCGTCACACACGCCGCCGTCGCTAAGTTTTTGGCGGCCTTCTTAGCGGCGGATATGTCAACCTCGCGCAGGGCGTCGCCTGCCGTGTAGAAAGCGCTCACGTGGTCTCCCTCGTAAGGGCTACCGTCCTTATTAGTAGCAGCGTTCGAGTGAAGCGACAAGAATAAATCGCAACCTTTTGACAGACGCCCCCTATCATAAACGGGCAAATCTGCCGCTTGATCCGAACGCGTCGCGGCATATTCGATCTTCCATTTGTCCAGCCAAAATGCGAGGCGCTCGGCGAGATTCCAAGTCATTTCAGACTCGAAATATGCCGGGCAATTTGGCGATTGGTTATGCCGGCCGTAATGGCCGGCGTCAATGCAAACTTTCATGTAATCCCCCCTCTATAATTACTCATTTTAATTATGCCACGAAAATCGGAGGATATCAACCCTCTAAAAAAAAAAAAAAAAAAAAAAAAAAAAAACGGATCGCCCACAGCGTCAAAGGCTGACGACTGCCAGCGTTCCCCTTTCGAAAGGTCCTAAGGGTTGGGGCGGGCTCCCTCCCGTTGGTCGGTCGCCCGCCCCGCTATCCTTGTAAACTATAT
>CAZLBL010000058.1:0-14845 GCA_964557825.1 uncultured Ruminococcus sp. | reverse complement strand
AACCCGAAAATAAAATTTCACAAAGCCTGCAAATCAAGTCGGGATTTATTGAACGTCCGTATCAGACCTTTAACGGATTGATAAACGATGGTCAGATTATGTTTGAAAAAAGGCTGGCGGATTTTAATGCCAAGGTTGTTTCAGATGAAGCTGTGAGATATGTTGCAATGCTTTATGGCAGGAATATCGGCGCGCTGCACGGTGTGGAAATTCCATACAGCGAATGGCGCAGGCTGATTTCAGCGGGAGATACGGACGAGCGGCATTTTCTGATACAAAAGGGTGCTGTTCCCTGCGCATATCTTAAGGTCAACGGGCTTGAAAGCGGCGATGATATCGGCTGGATTTCAATGCTTGCGGTAGAGCCTGCTTTTCAGCGAAAGGGCGTGGGCGTTTACGCTGTAAGCTATGCTGAGGATTTTCTGCGCAGCGTGGGGAAGCGCCTTGTTAAAATCCACACAACATCGGATAATATTGCGGCTGGGCGGCTTTATGAGAAATGCGGATATGCTCTTATGGACGATGGCGGCGATAAGCTGACCTATGCAAAGCGGCTTAATTGAATTGCGCTGGCTTTTTCGCCGTGGATATGATTGAAAGCATTAAGGTGGGTATATAATTAAAATCACTTGACAAAATCCGACAGATGCTGTATAATAAAGAAAACCTTATGAGGGAGTAGCAAGCTTTTTTCAAAAGCAACAAGTCAACATACTGACCTTACGGTCTGGCTTGTTTTAATTTGCGAGACTCATGTATAACTGTAAAGCTATGCATAGAGTCCGTATACATTACGATGATTTACCCAAGTATAGCTTTTGGCTGTGCTTGGGTTTTATTATTATATTTTGGAGGAAGTAAAAATGGAATGGAGCTTTGTATTTTTCTTTAACAGCATACTGTTGGGAGTGGGACTTGCGATGGACGCGTTTTCGGTGTCACTTGCCAACGGCTTGAACGAGCCGAAAATGAAGCGCGGCAAAATGTGCATGGTAGCGGGCGTGTTCGCTTTATTTCAGGCGCTGATGCCTATGCTTGGCTGGGTATGTGTTCACACAATCGTTCAGTATTTCGAATCCTTTGAGAAGCTTATCCCGTGGATTGCGCTTGGTCTGCTTCTTTTTATCGGCGGCAAAATGCTTGTTGAGGGCATAAAAAACAAGGACGGCGAAGAGGAAAAGGTCGGCGTTGGATTGGGCGCATTGCTTATTCAGGGCGTGGCAACGTCAATTGACGCGCTGTCTGTTGGCTTTACGATTTCCGACTACGGCTTTGTAATGGCTTTCGTCTGTTCACTGCTGATTGCGATCGTTACTTTTATCATTTGTATGGCAGGACTTTTCATCGGCAGAAAGTTTGGTACAAAGCTTGCAAACAAGGCGACAATCCTCGGCGGTGCAATTCTTGTTTTCATCGGTATTGAAATCTGGGTAACGGGTGTATTCTTCTGATATGGACGACAAAATGATAAGAAAGGCAAAGAAAGTGATGCAAAACGATAACCCCATGCTGCGCGGGATTTTTTGTTGACAAACCATTATAAAAGTAGTATAATAATCAAGGCTCAGAAACGGGCGGCAAAACGGAATGCGGTGCAAATCCGCAGCAGTCCCCGCTGCCGTAAGAAAGCTGCGCCGCTGTCACAGACGGAAACGTCGGGTCACTGGGGGCAAACGCCCTGGGGAAGGCTGGCAGCGCGTTATGATTTCAAGCCGGAAGACCTGCCACTGGGAATGAGTTAATACTAATTTGACGGAGGATCAAAAAATGAAGAAAACAAAAATTTCGGCAGCACTGCTGTCGGGCGCGCTTTTGTGCGCATTGTCGGCAACCGCGTTTGCCGAGGACGAGCCGCAGGGCTATGTCACATTCTATGCGGATAAGGCAGTAATAGGTCAGGGACTTGTTGCAGAGCCGCAGCTTGTACCATTTTATGAGGGCGACACGGGTATTGACATTGTAAAGAGAGCGGCTGACGTTGTAGCGGTTGACAGTGAGTGGGGCGCATATATCGAAGGCTTTGCTGATACCGATACCGGCGCTGAAATTCCCGCAGCAATCGCAGAGGTTTGCCCCGAAATGTCGGGCAGAAATACAGAAGGCTATCTGTCCGCATATGACTACACAGCGGAGTCTGGCTGGAGCTGGTTTCTGAATGACGAGTACGCTTTGGTGGGAATTTCTGGTTATACTCCCGCAGATGGAGATGTAGTTTGGTATCGCTTTACGGTTTACGGCTACGGCAGCGACCTTGGCGTGGATAATTCCTCTTGGGGTGGCGCTCCTGCACTGGTTGAGGCGGTAAATACTTCAGAGTTGGCAAAGATTACATCACAATCCGATAAGGACACGCCCGAATACGCAGAAGCCATCAAGGCTCTTGGAAGCTTTGGCGTATCGCAGGAGGAAATTGACCTTGCCTATGATAATCTTGCAAATGCACCTGACAGCGGCACCGAGGACGAGGACAAGACACCTGTGGAAACAGGCGTTGAGGGAATCGCGGTTGTAATCGGCACTGCCGCACTGGCAGGTGCTGTGATGATTTTCTCCAAAAAGAGATGAACAGGCTGAAAAAAGCTGTTACGGCGGTCTGCATCACCTTAATTATGGCGGTGCAGACCGCCTTTCCCGCTTTTGCACACAGTGGGGAAATTGACGGCATATACGGTTATTTTACGCGCGGCGATGGATTTTATGACGGACTTGAATTTGGCGAAAACGACTGGGCGGCTTATTGCAGAATACGGCTTTACGGTACGGACGGGGCAGAAGAATATCTGGCGGACGTTCAGGCTGCGTCAGAGCGGCTGCTGCAATCGGACGGCTTTGTAAAGCCCACCGAGCTTCAGCGCGCGGCAATCGTGCTTTCTGCGGCGGGAATGTGCAGCGAGCAGCTTATATCTGCCGCCGTATACAACAACGAAAAGCTGGATAGGCAGGGCTTCAACGCCTATATATGGGCGCTTATTGCCGCAAATTGCTGTGAAGCTTTCCAACCCGATGGCGCGGCAAATACAAAGGCTTCTCTTGCAGAGGAAATTATATCCAAACAGCTTGACAATGGCGGCTTTGCGCTGATTGGAAATGCTGCTGACGCCGATATTACCGCCGAGGCAATCTATGCGCTTGCACCCCTTGGCGAAGATGAAGCCGTAGCGGCGGCGCTTGAACGCGCAGAGCAGTGCCTTTTGGAAATGCAGCTTGAAGGCGGCGGTTTTTCAAGTATGGGAACAGAAAACTGTGAAAGCACAGCGCAGGCGATAATTGCTTTTTGCTCGCTTGGTTATGATGAAACGGACAAATGTGTGGCGGACGCGCTATCTGCGCTTATGCGCTATCGCACTGAGGAGGGCGGTTTTTCGCACACGGCCGATGGAAGCACAAACGGGATTTCCGCCGCGCAAGGTCTTATGGCACTGACGGCGCTTGAGCTTTCGGCTGAGGGCGAAAGGCTTTTTGAAGCTTCGGACAGCGCTGCTGATGAAGCCGTAACTGATAGCCTGCCGGACATAATTCCGCCCGCAACCGCAGAAACCGAGCCGCAGCCAAAGGCTGAAAGCGCCACAAGCGGCGGCACGGTTCGCATTATTCTTGCTTCGTGCGCGGCAGCGCTTGGCGCAGGTCTTATTATTATCTGGCTTGTGCGCGGCAGAAAACGCTTTTTCCTGCTTGCGGCGGGAATTGCGGCGGCTGTTCTTTCGGCAGTGCTTGCGCTTTCCGATATCCGAACACCGTCAGAGTATTATTCCAACAGCGGAAGCGCGCAGGGAATTAAGGTTATTGTATCGGCAAGCTGTAATGAGGCTGCCGAAAATCCCGAAAAAGCGCAGCGCGCGCTTACGCTTCCCGCCGACAATTATATAATCAGTCCCGCGGAAATAACGCTTGCGGACGGCTCTACTGCGTTTGATGCGCTTATTGAGGCGGCACGGAAAAACAGCGTAACAGTGGAGCATACTTCTTCCCCCATGGGTGTATACGTTGCAGGAATAGGCGATTTGTATGAGTTTGATTACGGCAGTGAAAGCGGCTGGCTTTACAGCGTAAACGGCGAATACCCGCCATGCGCGATGTCTGCATATACTGTTGCAGAGGGTGATATGATAGCGCTTACCTACACAACGCACTTGTCGTACTAAGCTTGATTTTTTTGTGTCAAGATACTAATTGCACAAATATTCGGCACTAAATTTGTACAAAACCGCATGAAGTATTTTGGCAGTTCCGTCTTGAAAAAAACGATTACTTATGATATAATTTGATGTGAACTTATATATTGGCGATTTGCGCGTGGCGCATAACCCGCCATGTGCATTATTTTAGGAGGACTGCTTAATGACATCAACGATGAGTATGCAGAATTCTGGCAGATTTGGTCTGACAAACAAGATGATAGGTCTTATTGTCGGCGCATTTGCCGTGGTGGAGGCCGTTTTGGCTTATTTCTTTGTATTCGCACCGCTTTATGTAGCTCCGGTTTATCAGACCTGTGCGGACTACAATGCGCAGGGCATTACCTGTATGGTATCCTTGTTTGGCAAAACTCTTGCATCAAAGGCGGAGATTGCAAATTATCAGGTAATACTCTCACTTTGGGACGTTATTGTAAACATTGGCTTGATTTACATTATTATGACAGGCGTGACAATTGCGCTTGCCGTATGTATGTATAAGGGTATGTCCTTTGCCAAGGGTTATCTTGCCGCAGTTTTTGGCGCAAAGCACATAATTGGTCTTTGCTCCATTCTTCTTCCCTTTACAAATATGCGCAGAGATACAATGTATTTCGGTCTTATAGATTGCATTATCTGCATTGCGGCGTGCCTGTTCTTTGTGCTGATAAACAGCGATGAGTATGCAGAGGATATGCTGTTCAGCGATGAGCAAATAAGCGCCATGAGCAAGCGCATGAAGTTCGGCTTTATCCTGTATGCTATTTTTGCATTTGGCATGATATTTACAAAATACGCAATGAACGCTTATGGCAGCTATTGGTCGCTGTACATGGGCTGGACTGGCAACACTGCGATGGGTCAGGGCTACACATTGGTTATTCTGCTTGCGGTTGCGCTTGTTGCTTCCATTACTTATGTTAAGGAAGCAGAGTGGGGAATGTTCTTCTATGCTGCATTTGGCAGTGCTATAACGGTTTCCAATCTGCTTGCCATCATCTTCAAGGTTATGTGGGTATTCAGAACCTATATGCCTTACAAGAGAATTTACAGCGCAGGTGACGCTTCAAACGAGTATTGGAATGACGCTGTAAGCTTTATCGAGGGCGGCAACGGCATGACCTCCGCATGGTGGATAGCAACTATTATGCTTGTGCTTTCGTTTGTTGCTGCGGGCATTGTTACGGTTCTCAGCTACAAGAAAATCAGCGAAAGGGTTGCTGTGAAGATTACGCCCGATAACAAAAAGGCTGCGTTAAGCCTGCTTGTTTCCGCTGATTCGGTTCTGTTAAGCTTTGTTCTTACAATGACTGCTGTTACAATTTGGCATAAGGAGCTTTATGCGGGATATTCTGTCGGCGCAATGGATTATATGTATTTCTTCCTTTATGGCGGAATTACGCTGTTTATTGTGCTGTCTATGCTTGGCGGTTACAGCTTTACAAAGTTCGGCACGCTTGGACTTTATCTTATGGTTGTGTCAAACAATTTCATCAGCATTTTCTCCGTGTTCTCACAGAGGGCTGCAAAGGTTGCGGCAACGGAGGGTTATGTAGGCTACAACTACATTATCACCGCTGTGCTGTTTATTCTTGCCATTATTTCGTGTGCAGGAATTATCGTTCCCTTTGCTGTTAAGGAAATTGACGATTATATGTACGAAAAGCGCTTCTCGTGATTTCGGCATAATCCATAATAAGTATCCCCGCAGAATTGGGCATAGCTCAGTTCTGCGGGGTTTTTGCTGTGCAATAAGATTTTCGTCCGAAAGCGGCTGTGCTATCTGTGGAAATCTGCAATAGTGCAGACCTTGCGCAAATCACTGCATGGCTATGGGACGGGCTTGGGAATGTTAGCGTTTGCGCGGATTAAGGATTTTCTTGACGGCGGGAATGCTCGTCAAAACAAGAAGGGGCTACAAGCAGCCCCTTCATTTATGCAGAAAAATCAGCCTGTCACGTCAGGCTTACGCCCCTGTAAAAATGCTGTTGGTAGTAGTTGGTGGATATATCCACCTCTTTAACTTTTGTTCCGGGCATAAGGCAGGCTATCATAACGCCGTCGCCGCAGTAAATTCCGCCAAACTGGACGGCTTTAAGCTCCTCGTCATAGAAGAATGCAAGGTCGCCAGGGCAAAGCTGCTCATAACTTAGCGCTGCGCCCATTTCAGACTGTGCGCCAACGCCGCGCGGGCAGGTGATGTATCCGTTCTCACGCAGGACATAGTAGATGAAGCCTGAGTTGTCAAAGCCGCTTTCGGGCGAAGCGCCGCCGTCCGAAAAATCTATGCCTATAAGCGAGCGTGCAGTGGCTGTTATGCTGTGTGCCATATCCTCGTCATATGACGGGTCTTCCGGGGGGATTATAACCTCACCTGGAGATGTGGCATCGGACGCTGAGGTGGCTGAGGTTACGTCAGGCTCAATCTCGGCGGGAGTGTATGACGTTGTTGTGGAATTTGAATTTTCGGCTTGGCTGCTTTCCTCATTGCCGCCGTAGGTGGTTATAAGCACAGTTGCAACGATAATTCCCACGCTTATCACCGCAACAGCAAGGATAAGCAGAATATTGTTCTTCACTGTATATCACCCCTTTGAAATTCCATAAAAAGACAATCATGTTTAATATCTGTATATCATTATTATACAACATATACATATAAAAATTCAAGTACAATTTGGTTACAACTTTCTTACAAAACGGTTACAAAGCGGTTTTATGGTAGCACTATCCCGTGCGTTTTTTGTCATAAAAGCCTTTTGTGCGGCATAAGCTGTACAAATCGCCGATTGTATCTTGCTTTAAGGAATGCGCCGCGGACGGCTGTTGCCTTGGCAAAATCGGCTTCAGGAGGGATTTATGCTATGGACGATATGAAGAAATTGGTTGAGAAATACAAACGCGAGCTTATGGAATACAGCCGAAAGGCTGCGCCTGAACCACCCACAAAGCGGCTGGAATTTCCGGAAATGACCGATGAACCAGACGAACAGCCGATAACAGCGGATAATGCCGATACAGCTTTTGAGCCTGTGCAGTACGAGCAGACCGCGCCCGAAGCACAGCAGGAGCGCACGGACGAGCCGCGCAAGCCGCAAATTATATCCTATGGCGTTGACAACGCTGCAGACGTTTTTGACAATGTGTTTGGCAGGTTTACGCAGGAAGACGGCGTAAGCACCGTTACCCCGGAAACCGCAGAGCGGCTTGACGATATCCCCGAAAGCGGTAAAAATCCCGATGAACAGCTTGGCAGGCGTGATTTTGAGGAGCAAACAGAAACGGCAAATTCACCCGATGATATTAAGCTGCTTCAGCAGCAGGGCGAAGCACCCGCCGCCCCGTCGGAGCGCGAATATGCAACGCTTGAGGAATTTGTGGAAGCAAATAACAAGCGCGGAACAGCGCGTTTCCGTACATATACGGCAAGGGGCGCACTGCCCGTAAAGGGCGCAAAAATTGTTGTATCGCGTGAAATCGGCGGAAAACAGCACATATTTTACACGCTGGTCACCGATGAAAGCGGGCAGACGCCGATAATTTCCCTGCCCGCACCGCCGAAGGAACTGTCCGAGGCGCCCGAAAGCGCGGTTTTACCGTATGCAGCTTATAACGCGCAGGTTACCGCAGACGGCTTTGACGATGTGCTTATCAACAGCATACCTATATTTGAGGGGGTTCAGTCCGTACAGCGGGTTGCACTTGTGCCGGAAATGGGTCAGCCGCCCGAGATTGTGGAGAATACCGAGCCTAGCTTGTACGGAGGTGTCTGAATGCCGCGATATGAAACCCCTACCATTCCCGAAACGATAACGGTTCACCTTGGTACGCCGAACGCGGCGGCTCAAAATGTTACGCTGTCCTTTCCCGATTATATCAAAAATGTAGCCTCAAGCGAGATATATCCCACATGGCCCGAAGCGGCGCTGCGCGCCAACATTTATGCGCAGATTACCTTCGCGCTTAACCGCGTTTTTTCGGAGTGGTACAGAAGCCGCGGCTATGATTTTGATATAACGGCTTCTACACAGTATGACCAGGCTTTTGTAAACGGTCGCGAGGTGTTTGACAATATCAGCAGGATTGTGGACGAGGTGTTCAACAATTATGTTGTGCGGCAAGGCAGTATTGAACCGCTTTTCACCCAGTTCTGCAACGGCACATCGGTAACCTGCCAGGGACTTTCCCAATGGGGGACGGTAACGCTGGCAAATCAAGGCTACACGCCGTATGAGATACTGCAATATTATTATGGCGATAACATCAATATTGTGCGCAATGCGCCTGTTGCACCATATATTTCGTCCTATCCTGGCACGCCGTTCGGCTTTGGCTCATCGGGAAACGAGGTGCGCACAATACAGGTGGAGCTTAACCGTATCGGCAACAATTATCCTGCTATTCCCAAAATAACGCCCGCAAACGGACTTTACGGCGAAAGCACAGCAGAAGCGGTAAGAGTTTTTCAGGGTGTTTTCGGACTGCCGCAGACGGGCATTGTAAACAAGGCAACGTGGTATCAGCTGAAATACATATACGTTGCCGTAAAGGGATTGGCGGAGCTTACAAGCGAAGGGCTGCGCCCGTCCGAGGTAGAGCAGACGTTTCCCGGTCAGCTAAGCATAGGGGATTATGGTCAGCCCGTGCGTTCGCTGCAATATTATCTCAACGTAATTTCGTACTTCAATCCCGCCATACCCGAGATTACAGCGGACGGTGTTTTTGACTCACAGACCGAAGCTCAGGTAATAGCCTTTGAGGAATTTTACGGACTTAATCCCGATGGCATTGTGGATTTCCGCACATGGCAGCTTATCACGCAGATATACAATGATATCCTTGCGGGGCTTCCCGAGGGGTATGAGCAGGGCGCGGCGGCGCTTTACCCCGGCTATAATCTCACACCAGGGCTTGCAAACGATGATGTGCGCGAGCTTCAGACATATCTTAACGTTATCGGTGCAAATTACCGCGATATTCCCGCAGTTGAGGTGACCGGCGTGTTTGACGCGCAGACTGAAAACGCGGTGCGCCGTTTTCAGCAGCTTTTCGGTCTGGAAGTTACGGGGGTTGTAGGCGCGCCCACATGGGACGCAATTGCGCGCGAGTATAATTTCATTCAGCTTGGCACACAGCGACCCTAAAGAAATCGCCCCGTTATCACGCAACGGGGCGGTTTTGTCTGCCTGTTTAAGTCTGTTTGCAGGCGGCTCTTTCTTCCGCTTCTTTTTTGGAGAATACGCAGCCGCAGTAGTTCTGCCGATACAGTCCGTATTGCCTTGAAAGCTGGATTGAGCGCAGATAGCCGCCGCGCTTTTTGAAATCCGACGGCAGATGGGAAACGCTGTATATTTCGGATAGCTCAGAGCCTATTTCGTTAAGCTTTGCGGCGTTTTTAAGCGGGCTTATTGAAAGTGTGGAGCAAAAGTAATCAAAGCCGTGCTGTGCAGCGTATTCTGCCGTGCGTTCAAGCCGCAGGCGGTAGCAGATAAAGCAGCGCTCCCCGCCCTCGGGGATATGCTCAAAACCTTTTACGGCGCTGTAAAACTCGGCAGGGTCATAGCTGTCCACAACAACGCTTACGGGATTTTTCAACTGCATTTCGGATACAAGGCGCTGCTGTTCGGCGGCGCGTTTTTCAAATTCCTCGCGCGGTGAAATATTGGGATTGTAGTATAATATCGTAATTAAAAAAAACTGCGAAAGGTATTCTATGCAATAGCTGCTGCATGGCGCACAGCAGCTGTGCAGCAGCAGGCGCGGTGTACTTTTAAGCTGTTCAATCAGCTTATCAAGCTGCTTCTGATAATTCTGCGTAGTCATTTTGCGCTCCTTTATTATTGGTTTACATTATCTATTTTACCCGCAAATCCTGCTATTTGCAACAGGAAACAGAACAAAACGCACAGTTTTGTGCAAATTGCCAATTGAAAACGATTTACTTTTATTGTATTATATAAATATATAACATTCATCAGCGGAAAAGCTATTGGTTTGCACTTGCAATGATAAAAGCAACAAGGCAAGGCTTGTTTTGATAAAGCGTTCATGCGTGCTTTACAAGCTTTGTTTCGGCTTGAAAAAATCTATTCGGAGGAGTAAATCAGATGAAAAGCAAGAAAATTTTGGCACTGTTGCCCATGAGTATTCTGCTTTTGGCGCTTAGTGCCTGCAGCGGCAATGAAAAGCAATCCTCAGACCCGAGTGGCTCAGATTTTAGCGAGCATGAAACCTATAATGCCCCGACTTCCGGCAGTGATGCGTCCGATATCGTTACATCCGATGACAATGCGAGCGTTGATGGCGATACATCAGATAATCAGGAGGCTGCTGTTCCGTGCAACCGCCAGTTTTCTGCCGACGCAGACGCGTCCATTGACGCGCTGCGCGAGAATATCAACCAAAGCACAGCGAAGTTCGGCATGGCTTACATAGGCTATTTTGACGGCTCAGCCGCCGATGAAACCGGTATTGATTTCGGACAGTGGTTTGAGGCGGAGTCAAGCTCTTTTGCTGCTTGCTGTCCCTTTATTTCTGAGATTGATGAAAACCACATTATTGGCACGGAGGGGCATCTGTACTGTATTATCGCAGGCTCTGACGAAGCGGCTGTTGCGGTTAATGACTTAAACAGCGGCGAAACGCTTTACCGCTCCGAAAACGGCGACCCGATACTGCTTTTCTGCAGCAAGGACGGCAATTCCCAAAAGGCGGACGCTGCCGTAACCATCATAACTGCGGACGGGTCTGAATGTCGGTGGGAGCCTGCTTTGGACGAGAACGGTCACCCGCAGCTGCTTATTGGCAGCGTGCGCGAGCTTTTATCATGGGATTTCACAGCAACATCTGCCGAGGACGGAGATTTTGATTTGGAAAGCTGGCTTGCCGATGGCTGGCTTGGTCCGACAGGGACAGGTCTTGCATATGATGAAAACGGCACGGACTGGTGGATTAGCACTTGGGATAACAGCGCAAGCTACTGCCTAAGCTTTAAGCTTGGCGAAACGAACGGCGACAACGGCGAGGCTATGTTGGAATGTTTCTATGCGGATAATCCTGAGGTTCAGGCGCAGTGGAAAGGCAGTTGGAGAATAGAAACGGAAATGGAGCAGCCAAGCCGCTTGTATATTGATATGTCGCTGACGGACGGTGCAGACAAGGCGGCGTTTGAACACATTGCAGATGTATCGGAAGAATATCAGGCAATGGTTTCTCTTTCGGGACTATATCTCCTGCTTGTTGCTGACGGCAAAGACGCGCAGCTTCCAATCTTCCCAGAGGGAGTGTCTGCTGTGGAGCTTACGCTAAGCGACGGCTGATTGGTTACCTCAAGCAATATACTCTATATACAGTTTATACCAAAAAATTATACGGAGGATTTGTTATGGGCATTTTTGACAACTTGAAAAATACAGTACAGCAAAATGTGGCAGGTGCAGTAAAATCGGTGAGCAGCAAACGCGAAACCTTTACCTTTGCTTCACTTCCGGAAAGCCTTGCGGAAATGCAGTCGCTCCCCGAAGCAAGTCTTGATACGCCCTATAAAGCGGCTGCGTTGACGGTTCTCGCACTGTGCGCTTATGCCGCAGACAAAAATATCGGCACTGAAATGCTTAACTGGCTGAGGGGTCCGCGTCCGCTTAATGGTCAAGAAATTTCTTTCCTCAATGACCGCTTCCGTGATGGCAAGACCTATCTGCCGTTTACATATTTTGCGGGATCTATACCGGAGAATAATTATACCCCCACTCAGCCGTATACCATCACAATTGAGAGTAATCATACATCAGACGGTGAAGCAGGATATATGAAATTGTTTATCCCCTGCGGAGGCGCAGACGATCCGCGCCCCATTAAGCTGCGCCAGCGCGGCAGCGACGGCAAGTGGTTTTTGTGGGAGCAGTACCTGCTGACGGGCGTCCGCACGCCGAAAGCAGATGACCCGTGGGCATAACGCAGAAAGAAAGCGGTAAATTTGCCCGCGGTTAATGTATAACAACAGACGAGGTGAGCGTTTTGAATATCACAATAAAAGATGTGGCAAAGGCAGCTAATGTTTCGGTTGCGACTGTTTCGCGCGTGCTTAACAAAAAGACAAACGTTTCTGATGAGGCGGTGCTGGCAGTAAACCGTGCTGTTGAAGAGTTGGGATATAGTCCCAATTTTCTTGGACGCGACCTCAGAAAAAGCGAAACCAAGCGCATACTTGCAATAATCGCTTCTACGGAGCAGAGTTTTTATTCCGAGGTGCTTCGCGGTATGCAGGACGCGGCTTATGCTCAGGGCTACGATGTGCTTATCGCCACCACAAGAAACGACCCCGACCATGAAATGCACCTGCTTAATATGCTGTTTTCAAAGGCAGTAGACGGTGCGGTGCTGCTTGCACCGAAGCTTGACGCAAAAACCATTACCCAGCTTGCGGATAAATACCAGCTGGCAATGTGCCTTGAACGTCTTGAGGACTGCAAAATACTGTGTGTCACTATTGACAATGAGCAAGCGGGATATGACGCAACAAAGCTGCTTATCAACAAGGGCAGAAGCCGCATAGCGCTTATCACAACGCAGGAGCGCAGCCAATCCTCCATAGACCGCGAGAACGGCTATCGCAGGGCTCTTGCAGACGCGGGAATTGCCTATGACGAGCGTCTTGTGTATCATGGCGGTTATGATGTAAGCAATGGCGTTGCGGGCTGCGAATACCTTATGGGACTTAATCCCCGCCCTGACGCTGTATTTTCCATATCGGACACAATCTCAATCGGCGCTATGACCTATGCGCTGAAAAACGGCATAGGCGTGGGCAGCGATGTGCTGTTCTTCGGTTTTGACAACATTGCGTACTCGCAGATGTTTATACCGCGCCTTTCAACGGTGGAGCAGCCGTGTTATCTGCAGGGCAAGACCGTTATTGAGAAGCTGATATCCAACATAAAATCAGAGGTTCCCGACAGGGGTGTGTATATGCTTCCCCATTCGCTGATATTGAGGGAATCTACGGGAGATAAGACAGATTGATATCAAATACAGTACGCCGCGCCCGTGCATTATGCACAGGCGCGGCGATTTTGTTTATTCTTTTTCGTCTGCAAGTCTTTCTGCTCTCATGAAAAAATCATACATCGGTGCGATTTTTTTGAACTCCCTTGCAACGTGCTTGGCAAGCTTATCAGTGAACATGATTTCCGGGTCGGTGATAACTCCGGAAATACCCAAATCGCGGCGGTTCAGCCAGTCTGCCTTTTCGCGCGGCTGGTCGGGATAATGGTTGCGCTTGTACAGCTCGCCGTAGAGTGAGAAGGTTTTTTGCTTCTGCACTGCCATAAAAGCAGCCTTGAAGCTTTCATCATCGCTTAAAATAAGCTGCCGTGCGGCTTCTGCAACTGCGGGGCGTGTGCAGTAGTAGCCGCAGCCGAAACTCATTCCGCCTGCGCCGATTGAAAAATAAAACTCGGGCGGGCGTCTGTCTGCACTGCGCGGTCTGCCGAAGCTGTACCAGATATGGTCGCGGAAGATGGAGTCTGGGTGCATTCTTGAATCGCGGTACAGGCGGGATATTTTTTTAGGGTCGCATATAACATACTTGTCGATTTTTGTCATTGTGGGCGCAAGGTCAAGCACAAGCTGCGCCATAGGCTGTTTGACAAGCATTTCATAGTCCGATTTATGTGTGCTGAACCATTCCTTGCTGTCGTGCAGGCGGTTTTCAAACAAAAAGTCTATGGATTGCTGTGAGAACGGCATAATTATTTTCTCTTCTTTCTCGTAAGGTTGAAGCTTGCTTCGGTCATACGCACAAACTCGTCATCGGGAACGTCCGAGTCGAAATAAACAGTGTTCCAGTGGGTTTTGTTCATATGATAGGCGGGAGTAACGCCCTTGTACACGCGGCGCAGAAAATCCGCCTCCATGGGGTCGCATTTAAGGTTTACGGCTTGTCTGCCATTAACGTCAAGTATCAGCGCAAACCATTTGCGGCTGTCATAGTGGCGCGCAACATAGGTGTCAAAATTCTCCTCAAAGGGTTGGTCCACCTCTGCGCCAAGCATACCTGCACAGTGTTTTATATATTGCTGTTTGGTCACTTTGCACCCTTTCTCACATAATCTATAAAGCAGATTTTGAAGCCGTTTGTTTCTATAATATCCGAGGATTTCACAGCTTCCCATTCGGGCAGCGCGTCTATATCCGTAAAGAATGTATCGCCCTCAAAGCTTTCATATACGCGGGTTATGTATGCTTTATCGCAGTATGGCAGGAACTGGCTGTATATCTCTCCGCCGCCTATGACGAAAATTTCATCATTTACACCTTTTGCGTATTGCAGAAATTCCTCAACCGAGCCGAAAACCTCCGCACCCTCAATTTCCTTTTGCGTGCGTGAAATAACGCAATTTACGCGGTCTGGCAGCGGTCTTTTGGGGAAGCTTTCGTAGGTTTTTCTGCCCATAACCACCGTATGTCCCGTTGTTATTTCGCGGAAGCGCTTCATATCTTCGGGCAGGCGGGCAAGCAGATTTCCGTTCTTGCCAATTGCCCAGTTGTTGTCGGCTACAAGAATAATCGTCATGACTTTATACCTCCGTAATGCGGGCTTATGCCAACGCTACTATATAACTTAGGCAAGATGTCCCCCGCCTCTTAGGCGGGGGTTACATTTACCATTC
>CAZLBL010000057.1:0-14988 GCA_964557825.1 uncultured Ruminococcus sp. | reverse complement strand
GTAAATGGAACCCGCCGCCTAAGAGGCGGGGGACATCTTGCCTAAGTTATACATTCTCGGACTCAGAATCGATTTCGTCCTCTGCGGCAGTCTCGGCTGCGGCTTCCTCCTGTGCGGCAAGACCCGTACCTGCGGGGATAAGCTTACCGATAATTACGTTCTCCTTAAGTCCAAGCAGCGGGTCAACCTTGCCCCTGATGGCTGCGTCTGTAAGAACTCTTGTGGTTTCCTGGAAGGACGCCGCGGACATAAAGCTGTCCGTTGCAAGCGAAGCCTTGGTGATACCAAGCAGTATCGGCTCGCTCTGCGGCAGCGTAAGCTGCTCGCCTGCGTCAATGCGCTGCTGAAGTTCCTCACAGATAGCGATAAACTCGTTCTTGCCGACAACCGCACCGGGAAGCAGGAAACTGTCGCCGGGTTCTGTTATGCGAAGCTTTCTCATCATCTGGCGCACGATAACCTCGATATGCTTATCGTTGATATCAACACCCTGTAAACGGTAAACCTTCTGAACCTCTGCGATTATATAGTTCTGTACAGCCTGCTCGCCCTTTACAAGCAGCACGTCATGCGGGTTGATGGAGCCCTCTGTCAGCGGGTCGCCTGCTGCAACAACATCGCCGTCGTACACCTTGGGACGATATCCAAACGGAACTGCATAAGCCTCCTCGGTGCCGTCCTCAGCGGTGATTATTGCGTGACGGGTCTTTTTGATTTCCTCAAAACGAACCTTACCTGCAATCTTTGTGATGATAGCTGCGTTTTTGGGACGGCGGCTCTCAAACAACTCCTCAACACGGGGAAGACCCTGTGTGATATCCTCTGCGGAAGCGATACCACCCGTATGGAACGTTCTCATTGTAAGCTGCGTACCTGGCTCACCGATAGACTGGGCTGCGATGATTCCGACAGCCTCGCCGATGTCAATAAGCTGACCGTTAGCAAGCGAAGCGCCATAGCAGTGTGCGCAAACGCCGTTTTTAAGTCCGCAGGTAAGAACGGAACGAACCTTTATTCTGTCTATGCCTGCGTTTACTATTCTTGCCGCGTCAGAATCGCTTAACAGCTTTTCTTTGGAAATCAGGATATTGCCGTCAGCGTCCCTGAAATCCTCCACAAGAAAACGTCCCGAAAGGCGTTCTGTCAGCTTCTCAACAATCTGATTGCCCTCGCGAATTTCGTAAACCTCAATGCCGTTTGCGGTGCCGCAGTCCTCCTCGCGGATAATAACTTCCTGCGATACATCAACAAGACGTCTTGTCAGATAACCCGAGTCAGCTGTACGCAGCGCGGTATCTGCCAGACCCTTACGCGCACCACGGGAGGAAATAAAGTACTCCAATACATTAAGTCCCTCACGGTAGTTAGCCTTGATAGGCATTTCAATTGTAGCACCCGATGTGTTTGCGATAAGTCCGCGCATACCTGCAAGCTGTCTTATCTGGTTGATAGAACCACGGGCGCCGGAGTCCGCCATCATGAAGATGTTGTTGTACTGGTCGAGGTTATCTGTCAGCGCCTTACCAACGTCCTCTGTTGCGGTGTTCCATATATTGATAAATGCGGATTTTCTCTCGTTATTGGAAATAAAGCCGCGCGCAAACTGCTTGTTGATTTTGTCGATTTTAGCTTCTGCGTCTGCCATAATTTCAGCCTTCTGGGGCGGAATTTCAGCATCGCATACCGCAACGGTAATACCGGAACGTGTTGAGTACTTGTAGCCAAGCGCCTTAACCTTATCAAGCACCTGCGCGGTTGTTGCCGTGCCGTGAACCTTAAGGCAGCGGTCGATAATCTGACCAAGCTGCTTCTTGCCGACCTTGAAGCCAATCTCATAATCAAGCTGATGCTCAGGGTCGGTACGATCCACATAACCAAGATCCTGCGGAACATGCTCGTTGAATATAATGCGTCCGATAGTTGTATCGACAAGGCGGGAAATTCTTGTATCGCCAAGGTCCTTGATTACGCGAACCTTGATTTTAGCGTGAATGGAAATTATTCCGTCCTGATATGCCATCAGCGCTTCGTTAGCGTCACGGAACACCTTGCCCTCGCCCTTTTCTCCGTCCTTTTCGATGGTAAGGTAATACGCACCCAGAACCATATCCTGCGTAGGAACGGCAACAGGGCGTCCATCGGAAGGCTTCAGCAGGTTCTTTGCGGCAAGCATGAGATTTCTTGCCTCGTCCTGCGCCTCTGCGGAAAGCGGGAGATGTACAGCCATCTGGTCGCCGTCAAAGTCGGCGTTGAAAGCGGTACAGCACAGGGGGTGCAGCTTGATTGCGCGGCCCTCAACAAGTACGGGAGAGAATGCCTGAATACCAAGTCTGTGCAGCGTAGGCGCACGGTTAAGCAGAACGGGGTGATCCTTTATAACTCTTTCCAAAGAGTCCCATACCTTATCCTCTGCGCGCTCAACCATCTTCTTTGCCTGCTTTATGTTAGCGGCGGCATTGTTGATAACAAGGTCATTCAGCACAAACGGCTTGAACAGCTCAAGAGCCATTTCCTTGGGCAGACCGCACTGATCCATTCTGAGGTCAGGACCAACTACAATAACGGAACGTCCGGAATAGTCAACACGCTTACCAAGCAGGTTCTGACGGAAACGTCCCTGCTTACCCTTAAGCATATCGGAAAGCGACTTAAGCGGTCTGTTATTGGAGCCTGTATAAGCCCTGCCGTGTCTGCCGTTATCTATAAGCGCGTCAACAGCTTCCTGAAGCATACGCTTCTCGTTTCTTATGATAAGCTCGGGGGAGCGCATCTGGATAAGCTTTGCAAGACGGTTGTTTCTGTTGATAACTCTGCGGTACAGGTCGTTAAGGTCGGAGGTTGCATATCTGCCGCCGTCAAGCTGTACCATAGGTCTGATATCGGGGGGGATTACAGGAACGCAGTCCAGTATCATCCACTCGGGGCGGTTGCCCGAAAGGCGGAAAGCCTCGATAACGTCAAGACGCTTAAGCAGCTTAACGCGCTTCTGTCCCTGCTGGGTTGCGGAAAGCTCCTCTTTAAGTTCCTCGGAAAGCTTGTCAAGGTCTATTTCCTTGAGCAGCTCCTTGATAGCCTCTGCGCCCATGCCTGCCTTGAAATCATTGCCGTACTTTGTGCGGAAGCCTGCGTATTCCTTTTCATCAAGAAGCTGATTTTTGGACAGCTCCTTGGTTTCACCGGGGTCGATTACTATATACTTTGTAAAGTACAGAACCTCCTCCAGTCTTTTCGGGGAGATGTCAAGCACCTGACCTATTCTGGAGGGTGTACCCTTGAAGTACCAGATATGGGATACAGGAGCAGCAAGCTCAATATGACCCATACGCTCGCGTCTTACCTTGCTGCGCGTAACCTCAACGCCGCACTTTTCGCATATCTTGCCCTTGTAGCGGATACGCTTGTACTTGCCGCAGTTACACTCCCAGTCCTTCTGCGGACCAAATATCTTCTCGCAGTACAGTCCGTCCCTCTCGGGCTTCTGGGTACGATAATTTATAGTTTCGGGGCGAAGAACCTCGCCATAAGACCACTCTCTAATCTGGTCGGGAGAGGCAAGTCCGATTTTCATTGACTCAAAAACATTAAAACTCAATTTAATACCTCATCTCTCTTGAACTGCGCCGCAGCGCGGTTCTCTGATTTTATCCGAATGTATCAGTTTCCATGCGGAAGCTTTCCGCCGCCGCAGGGGAGCTTTATGGCAATGCCGGCAGACCGTGTACAGTCTGCGCGGCACAGCCGTGATGATTATTCGTCGTCCTCGTCGAAGCCGTCGGCATCATCGTAATAATCGCCGTCGTCATCGCTGTACGCCATATCGTCCTCAGAGTTTTCGGAGGCTATCTCCTCGCCCTCCTCGTCAACAATGCCAAAGCCATGAAGCTCGTTCTCGTTGGTCTGGTAATCCGCCTCAAAGGTGTCGTTTGGAGCATAGGAGCCTTCGTACTCGTCCTCAAGATCCTGCTTAAGATCGATCTCCTCGTTGTTTTCATCAAGGATTCTGATATCAAGACCCAGACCCTGAAGCTCGCTTATCATAACCTTGAACGACTCGGGTACGCCGGGCTTCGGAACAGGCTCGCCCTTAACAATTGCCTCATAGGTCTTCTGACGTCCCATAAGGTCATCAGACTTGACGGTGAGTATTTCCTGCAAGGTATAAGCCGCGCCGTAAGCCTCCAGCGCCCAAACCTCCATCTCACCGAAACGCTGACCGCCGAACTGAGCCTTACCGCCCAGAGGCTGCTGCGTAACAAGAGAGTAAGGACCGGTGGAACGCGCATGGATTTTATCATCAACAAGGTGATGCAGCTTGAGGTAGTACATATATCCGACAGTAACGGGCGCGTCAAACTTCTCGCCTGTTCTGCCGTCTGTAAGCAACGTCTTGCAGTCAGAGGTAAGGGGCAGCTTTGTAAAGTCAAGACCTGCCGAATCCTCGCCGATAAGTTCGCTGCGCTTTTCGCGTGCGATATCGTAAAGCTCGCGAATATCCTGCTCATGCGCGCCGTCAAATACAGGCGTGGAAATCTTCCAGCCAAGCGCCTTTGCAACATAGCCAAGGTGAACCTCAAGCACCTGACCGATATTCATACGGGAAGGAACGCCGAGGGGGTTAAGCACGATATCAAGCGGTGTACCATCGGGCAGGAAGGGCATATCCTCCTGCTTGAGGATACGGGAAACAACGCCCTTGTTACCATGGCGGCCTGCCATCTTATCGCCGACAGAAATCTTTCTCTTCTGTGCGATATAGCAGCGTACAACCTCGTTTACGCCGGGGGCAAGCTCATCGCAGTTTTCGCGGTTGAATACCTTTACGTCAACAACGATACCGCTTTCACCGTGGGCAACTCTAAGAGAATTATCGCGAACCTCTCTTGCCTTTTCGCCGAAGATTGCGCGCAGCAGCCTTTCCTCTGCGGTAAGGTCTGTTTCGCCCTTGGGGGATACCTTGCCGACAAGGATATCGCCGGAATGAACCTCAGCGCCTATGCGGATAATACCGCGCTCGTCAAGGTCTTTGAGTGCGTCATCAGAAAGATTGGGGATATCGCGTGTGATTTCCTCCGGACCAAGCTTTGTTTCGCGGCACTCAAGCTCATATTCCTCAATATGGATAGATGTGTAAACATCGTTATAAACAAGCTTTTCGTTGATGAGAACGGCGTCCTCGTAGTTGTAGCCTTCCCATGTCATAAAGCCGATAAGGGCGTTCTTGCCAAGCGCAATTTCGCCGTTTTTGGTTGCAGGACCGTCTGCGATAACATCGCCTGCCTCAACTCTTTCGCCGACAGAAACTATCGGGCGCTGGTTTACGCAGTTGCCCTGGTTGGAGCGCTTGAACTTGATAAGTCTGTAAACGCGCTCTACGCCAAGGTCGTTTGTAATCACAATCTTGTCTGCGTTTACCTCTGTAACCTTACCGCTTTCCTTTGCGCAGATAACAACGCCGGAGTCAACCGCAGCCTTGTATTCCATACCTGTGCCGACAATGGGGTTATCTGTAACCATCAGCGGAACCGCCTGACGCTGCATATTTGCGCCCATCAGCGCACGGTTTGCGTCATCGTTCTCAAGGAACGGAATCATAGCCGTTGCGACAGATACCACCATCTTGGGTGATACGTCCATAAAGTCAACCTTTTCGCGCTCTATCTCAAGGATAGCGTCACGGCAGCGCGCGTTTACACGCGGGCGTGCAAAGCAGCCGTTCTCGTCAAGAGGCTCGTTTGCCTGCGCAACAACGTAGTTATCCTCAACGTCCGCCGTCATGTAAACAACCTCGTCAAGAACCTTGCCCGTAGCCTTGTCAACGCGTCTGTAAGGCGCTTCGATAAAGCCATATACGTTAATCCTTGCAAAGGTTGCAAGATAAGAAATCAGACCGATGTTAGGTCCTTCAGGGGTTTCAATGGGACACATTCTGCCGTAGTGGGAGTAGTGTACGTCACGAACCTCAAATCCCGCTCTGTCACGCGAAAGACCGCCCGGACCAAGCGAAGAAAGACGGCGCTTGTGGGTAAGCTCTGCAAGCGGGTTGTTCTGATCCATAAACTGCGAAAGCGGAGAAGAACCGAAAAACTCTCTCATTGCAGAGATAACCTGTCTTGCGTTGATAAGCGACGACGGAGAAACCTTCTCCTGATCCTGCGCCTGAAGCGCCATTCTCTCGCGGATTGTACGCTCCATACGGGAGAAGCCTATACGGAACTGGTTCTGAAGCAGCTCGCCCACGCAGCGGATACGTCTGTTGCCAAGGTGGTCGATATCATCAATATCACCTATGCCCTCGCACAGGTTGATGAAATAGCTTACCGCAGCGTAGATATCGTCAAGCGTGATATGCTTTGGTATAAGCTCCTCGGAACGGCTTTTCAGCAGCTCTGCAAGCTTTTCGTTGTCGCCCTCTGCTTCTTCAAGAACCTCTGCAAGCACGGCGAACCTAACCTGCTCGTTTATGCCGAGAGCCTCAAAATCAAGGTCGGAAGCGTAGCAGTGGATATCAACCATGCCGTTGCCGACAACCTTTACTGCCTTTCCATCGGGATTGTAAACCGAAAGCTCCGTGACGCCGGCGTTTTCAATGGCAAGCGCAAGCTCGGGAGTGATTACAGCTTCCTCTTCGGCGAGAATTTCGCCGGTAAGCGGCGCGATAACCGTGCAGGCAGCCTTTCTGCCGCTGATACGGTTGGAAACGCCAAGCTTCTTATTGTATTTGTAACGTCCAAATCTGGACAGGTCATATCTTTTTGCGTCAAAGAACAGCGTGTTAAGGTGGCTCTGCGCCGACTCAACTGTCGGAGGCTCGCCGGGACGAAGCTTCTTGTATACCTCAAGCAGGGCTTCCTCACGGTTCTGCGTGCTGTCCTTATCCTCGATTGTGCGGATAATTCTGTCGTCCTCGCCGAACTTTTCCTTAAGCTCCTCATTGGAGGAAAGTCCGATAGAACGCAGGAAGGTTGTTGCGGGGATTTTTCTGTTTTTATCTATACGGACATAGAAGACATCGTTGGAGTCCATCTCATACTCCAGCCACGCGCCCCTGTTGGGGATAACGGTAGCCTTGAACAGCTTCTTGCCCGTTTTATCGTAATCAAAGCCGTAGTAAACGCCGGGGGAACGTACAAGCTGCGATACAACAACACGCTCCGAGCCGTTGATAACGAAAGTACCGCTTTCAGTCATAAGCGGCAGGTCGCCCATGAAAATCTCGTTATCCATAATCTCGCCTGTTTCCTTGCTGAGCAGGCGTGCGGTAACGCGCAGGGGAGCAGCATAGGTGGCGTCGCGATCCTTGCACTCCTCGATAGTGTACTTCGTTTTGTCGTCAAGACGGTGGTCTATGAACGAAAGTTCAAATTTTCCGTTGGAATCGGTAATAGGGGAAACATCCTTGAACACTTCCTTGATACCGTCCGTCAGGAACCAGTCATAGGAGTCCTTCTGGATACCAATGAGGTTTGGCATATCAATTACCTCGTTGATTTTGGAAAAACTCATTCTGGTGTTTTTTCCGAGCTGTACGGGTTTTACATTCACCATCGGCTTTATCACTCCTTAAATTATTTCCGCGATAGTGTGCAGCGCTGACATTTTTTAGTGAAAAACCTCGCAATTTTTCACCCCAAAACGGGCTTTTCGCACACATATCCATTATGATACATTATAGTATTATACAACATCTGATTATTTTTGTCAAGAGATTTAACCCCGAAAAAAGGTTGAGTTTTAGCCAAAAAAACGCAAACGTCGCCGTTTTTTTTGCACAAACCGACGAAATATTTCTTTATCAACACAAGGAGTTGAATTTTTCAAAAATATAACCGCCCGTGCGCAGCAATTCCCGCAAGGCTTAAAATGCGATACCTGCGCGGTTTTTCACAGCTGGGACGGCTGTGTGGTTGTAGCTTTTTCACAAATTAGCCTGCAACGTTTAATAAATTTTCGGAAAGTTGTTGAAATATGGTGCGAAATATGATATACTGAATAAGGAATTGTTTATTGCTATGGAGGAACCGATGGATTGTGCAATATGGCTTGGCAGGAAGAAAATATTCTCCGCCGATGATATCGCTGATAATTTTGATATTGCTGCTGTCCGCGGTTATTTTCTCGCAGGCAGCCTTGTGCGTTGGCTTGAGGCTCACGGCGGCGCAGCATATGCAGAGCAGCTTGAACAGCTTGACCCAAGCGGCCCCGCGCTCAACGAAAAACTGGCTGCCATATTCGGGCAGGAAAGCTTCCGTGCCGCCGTCCATACAACGGACGAAAGCCTTGTGCGTGCCATAAACAGCCTTAAAAGCGGAAATCCGGCAGAAGCTTCTTTCGCCAACAGTTCCGCAGGCAGCTATTTCTTCGGCTTTGGAAGCCATTACAGAAGCTTTGCGGAAAGGTTTTCGGGCGGCTCGTTCGGCTACGGTTCGCTGGGCGGCTCGTTCATGCGCACATGGGAGTGGGAATGGGAATGGCGCTTCGGCTCGTTCCGCCGCGCAGGCATTGGCAGTTCTTTTTCGGCAGCCTATGCAGGCTCGTTCGGCTATGGCTCGTTTGGATATATGCCCTTTGGCTCTTTTACGGCGGCGCTGCCGTCCTCATACAAGGGGATACCGCTTGTCGGAAGCTTCCGCTGCCTTACAGCGGACGAGTATGATGGAATTATGTACCGCTGCCTTGCAATGTGTCCGCTTAACCGCTTCGGCTACGGAATACACAATATCTGAGGTTTACTATGAACGCTATCCACATAATCTCCACCGCTCCGTTTTTTGCAAAGAAAAGCGGAGCGTTTTCGGCTGAGGATTTCGACCTTTACTGCACTGTGCTGTCCGCCCTTAACTGGCGCAGGCACAACGGAGAAATACAGCTTTTCACCGACAGCGCGGGTGCGGAATATTATAAAAAACTGGGTCTGTGCGATATATGGAATGGGGTGTGCGTATGTATTCCCGATGACCTTGAGGGCATAGACCCGCAGATGTTCTGGGCGGGCGGAAAGCTTTTCGCACTGCGCGAAGCCGAAGCACCCTGCGTTATGCTGGACACGGACTTCATTGTGTGGGAAAAGCTTGATTTCGGCAGCGAGATAATCGCCGCCCACCGCGAAGAGCTTTACCCCGATATTTATCCGCCGCTTGGCTATTTCAGACTTCGCAATCACATAATGCCACAGCTTGATGAAAGCGTCCTGCCGCTTAACACCGCGTTTCTGTACCTGCCCGACAATGATTTCAGGCTGTTCTACGCCTCACAGGCGATAGCTTTTATGAAATCGGCGGTTTCCTGCGAGGACAGGCTTTGCTATATGGTATTTGCAGAGCAGCGCATGGCGGCAATGTGCGCGGAATACACGGGAACGTCTGTAAAAACATTGCTTGACAAAAATCACCTTTTCTTCCCGCAAAGCAGCTTTACCCATCTTTGGGGAGCAAAGCAGGCAATGCGTGATAATCCCGACCTGCGCGCGGACTTCTGCCAAAAAGCCGCCGAAAGGATACGCAGAGATTTCCCCAAATACGCCTATACTGTGGATATCATCGCAGAGCGTACAAAAAACAGCGGCAGAGCCGAATAACGGTTCTGCCGTTTATTTATCGCCGCTGTCAGCGGTTTTTCTTTTCTTTATGCGGGAATAAACAAACGCCGCAAACACCAGCACAAGCTCCGGGATAGTCTGCCACAGGCGCGACAGAACCGAAATAACCACCGCTTCATTCTGCGGCATAATCAGCATAAGTCCCGCCGTTATAATTCCCTCGCGCACGCCAAGACCCGAGGGCGCGAAAACCGCCAGAATACCGATAATTGCCGAAACTCCCCATACTCCCGCGCAGAACAAAAGCTGATTTAACTCAACCGCAGGACAGATTGACCTTGTAAGAATATAAAATCCAACGCCCACGATAAGCCAGTTTGCTATAAACAGCAGCACGACCCTTATCATCTGCGAATATTTCATAGGGATTTCAAGCGGCTTTTTTGCAAGCTTTCCAATTGGCTTCAGCACAAGATTTATCACCCTTGGGTGAATTGCGGCAAAAAACGCCGCTATAAGCAGAATTGTAATCCATTGATAGTCCGAAAGCAGCTCATTCGGGAAAAACAGCAGTGATACAATAAACAGCATTGCCGCCCCAAGCAGCGTGCATATGTTCTCAATAAAAAAGCATACCGTTACCTTTGAAAGCGGCGCGCCCTCCTCCTTATAATAGGTAAGCCTTGCCGCAAGCATGAACACCTTGCCGGGGATATATTTGCCCAGTATAGAGTACAGGTAGCCCGTAACAGCGCTGTCATAGCTTATAGCACAGCCGTTGATTTTTGTGATATAATGCCAGAGCGAAGCAAGTGTAAGCTTGTAAGCAAAATAAAACAGCATGGAAAACAGAAAAATCCCGATATCTGCGTCAGCAATTACCGCCGCGAAATCCTCGCGGTTGCGGATAAAATACCACGCAATAAACACAACCGCCAATATACCGAAAGCAGCCTTGCATATGGCAAGTATTCTGCTGCCGTTTTTTGTTTTCTCCATAGTTCACCTCAGAAGCTAAGCAAAATTCTTTATGGCTTTGGCAAGTCTGACGTCCGAAATCCCGCCGCGCGGTCAATCTCCTGCGAAATAAGCGCGATATTGTCAAGCGAGCTTTTCTTCACCTCGGGAAGCTTCTCCGCTATCTGCGCCATTATGCTGCCGCTTTGTGCGATAAGGCTGTCGAATTTCTCGCCCAGCACGCCCGTTTCAAGCTGCGCATAATCCACCGCATAAGCGCCAAGCCCGAACATATCCAGAACTTCTTTATATTTATGACTCCAGCCGATAAGCAGCACGGGAACACACTTTTCAAGCGCGCCAACCATCGCATGGAAGCGCGAACCAACAAGACAGCGGCAGCGCGAAATAAGTCCGCGCAGCTCCTCCGGTGTCATCTCGCTCGGATACCAGCGCACGCGCCGCTTGTCTGCACAGCTTTCATACACCTGCGTGCATATCATAAGGTCATTGTTGCGCGGCTTGCCGCTGCCCTCGCGGGCGGCATTGGCTATAATAAGCACGTTAAAGCCGCACTCATTCAGATAATCCGCAAAGCGAACCATGCAAGCCTTGTAATCAATACCAAGTCTGCGGCATTTTTTCTCCACAACGCTGCTTAGCGACAGTGCCACAACATCGCCGCCGTAAAAATCATCGCCGCCGCAAAGCTTCTCCACAACAGCATTGTAATGCGCGCTGTCCGCCATGGTAAAAGCGCCGTCCGCACACAGCCGCACATTATCACATACGCCTATATCACGCAGATTTTCAAGCGTTTCCCTGCCGCGTGCGCAAATAAGCTTAATTTTTGGCAGCACAAGCCGCGCAAGCAACCTGTTAATCCGCTTTTTGAACGGGCCCATCGCCTGCGAATACTTTACAACAGGCACACCGCACAGCATGGGAACCGCCGCGCACACAAAAGCATATGTGTTCATTATAAAGCCGCGGCTGTCCACAAACGATATCCCCGCCTCGTCAATAACCAAATCCGTTTTGCTGTACGCGCCGATTATGCCGTTAAGGCGCAAAAGTCTGCCTAAAAGCGGCACAAACCGCATAAAACTGTACAGCAGCGCAAGCGGAAACGCAAGAAACATCAGCCGCGCAGGCTTTGCACTGACAACTCTGATAAAATCATATTTTTCGGGAAGCTGCTCAATCAGCCGCCTGTCATCAGCGGGATAGGTTGACATCAGCGTTATATTCAGGCGCTCGCCGTAGCGCTGTTCAAGCTGGCTTATCGAGCTTTTCAGCATGGCGGCAGCACCCTTGTTTCCGCTGAAGCTTGCCGCGGTAATGGCAATATTGATTGGTTTCATTACATTCTCTCACAGTATCGCAATGCACTTAGTCGTGCTTGTCTTTAAGCGCGTCAGTCGGACGGTTGCGGTCGCGGTAAAGGGTAACGGTAAACTCCGTGCCGCTGCCCTCGGCGCTGTGTACGCTTATCTGACCGCCGCAAAGGCTCAGCACCCTTTTAACAAGCGGAAGCCCAAGACCGTTGCCCTTGGTGGCGTGGGAAGCGTCCGCCTGATAGAATTTTTCAAATATGTGTGGCAGTGCGTCCGATGGAATTATAGCACCGCTGTTGTGAACACGCACCGTAATAACGCCGCTGCCCTCGCGGCACTTTACGCTGACGCTGCCGTTTTCCAGGGTAAATTTTACCGCATTGTCAAACAAATTGTTCCACACATGGGAAAGAAGCTGCTCGTTCCAGAAAAACTGCGTTTCATCAAGCTCCATGTCGATTTCAAGGTTCTTTGCCGACCAGCGCGGTTCAAGCCGCAGCATACAGCTTCTTAGCTGCTCGTCAAGCGAAAACTCGGTCTTGTCTGAGATTATATCGCGGTTTTCCAGGCTTGTAAGCAGCAGCGTATTTGACGACAGCACCGAAAGATACTCTGCCTCGTCAAGAATTATCTGTGAAAACTCCTTCTGCTGCTCCGGAGTAAGCCCACCCTCATGAAGCTGCCGTGCAAAGCCGCATATAGAAGCAAGCGGCGTTTTGAACTCGTGCGAAAAATTGGCGATAAAGTCCTTTCTGAACATCTCGGTTCTTGAAAGCTCCTCCGTCATTTCGTTAAACATGGAAATAAGCTGATTAAGTTCCGCAACGGTGTATTTTTCCTTCCAGCTTATTTCAAGACGCGTTGTATAATCGCCCTGTGTTACCTTTTTCGTTGCCTGAATAAGCTCGTTAAGCGGGTGCAGCACGATATTGCCCGCAATTATAGCAAGCAGACCTCCGATTATGATACTTGCAACAACAGAAGCAATCATGCTTGTGGTATCATTGGTGCCGCCGCCAAGATAGCCTATGATTATAGCGCCGGTAAAGGTCAGCGCCTCTGCAATGGCAAATACAATAAGCACCATCAGCGCCAGCTTAAAGGTAAGCCGTGTGGTATAGCGGGCGTTGCGCCGCCTGTTGGTTTTGTTTTTCATATCAGTCCGCCTTAGTTCTGCGCACCGCTTTGTATCCCAAACCGCGCACGGTTACAATCTCAAAATCCTCGTTGTCACGGAAACGCTCGCGCAGACGGTTTATATGCACGTCCACCGTGCGTATTTCACTGTCGGAATCCATCTCCCAGAATTCCTCCATAAGACTTGTGCGCGTAAAGGTCTTATCTGGAAATGAAAGCAGCTTGAACAGTATCTGAAACTCCTTTTTGGGAAGGGTAACAGCCTCGCCGCCGCGGCGAACCTCAAGCGAGTCATAAATCAGCTCTGTGCCGCCTATTGTTATTCTTTTTTCCTCGGATATCTTGGCGCGCCGCATAAGCGCCTTTATGCGCAGCAGCATTTCAACCTCGTCAACAGGCTTTACCATAAAATCGTCCGTTCCAAGCGTAAACGCCTTGCGAACGTCCTCCGCGCCATCGCGCGCCGTTATCACCAGAACAGGTATCTCGCTGCCGCTGTCGCGCAGTGTACGCAGAAATGTATAACCGTCCATCTCAGGCATCATCACGTCAAGTACAATAAGGTCTATGTGATTGAGTTCAAGCTGTTCAAGCGCCTCCCTGCCATTGGCGGCTGTAAACGGATTATAACCATTCTTTTCAAGCGTGTATTCATAAAGGCGGCGTATATGTGCATGGTCGTCAACTACAAGAATATTGAACATTTTCTCCCCTCCGTTAAACGGGAAGCGTGCGCTGAAGCGGAATTACCCTGCCCTCCCTCAGCATACGAAGATAATCCTGCGGTTCGTTTATCGGCTCGGGTACGGAAATTCCGCTGCCATACAGCGCGTGCAGATGGTGGCTGTCAGAGCCGCCCGTCTTGATAAGCCCGTACATATCGGCATAAAGCGTTGCGCGCTCATTATACATCTTGCGCGGGTCATGGCTGCCGTTTATTACCTCAACGGCGTCCACATCGTAGGGATAAAGGCTGATATGGTGAATATACGGGTCGCTGCGGAACGGGTGCGCATGAATGATAAAGCCTCCGGCCTCGTTTCTTATCACGGAAAACAGCTTGCGCTCGTCCTCGTACATCAGCAGCTGCTCGTTTGCCTTTATCCAGTCCTTGTCAATTCCGTATATCAGAAAATCGGCGGAATACTTGCAGAATTCAATGCCAAAAAACACCTTCAACCCTATTTCATCGCCAACCTCCTTCGCCAGCTCGTAGCTGCGGCAGTATTCGTCAACGCGCTTTTCCCACGGCAGGTCGCGCGGCACCGAGGTGTTGCCGTTAAAGAAGTGATTGGTGACAAATATTCCGTCATAACCAAGTTCCTTATGCGCCCTTGCCATATCCTCGGCAGCCGCACTGGAGCAGGCACTGCCCTCCTTGGTGTGAAGATGTGTTTCATATTTATACATAACAGATGCCCCTTTCAGTTCATAATAATATACAACTTGATTTTACCACATTTGCGCGCCTTTTTCAAGCCTTTTGCATAACAAAAACAGGACACCGGATAGATGCCCTGTTATGTACATAACGTGCGATATCAGAAATCAATATCGTTTACTGCGGAATTTGCAAGCTGAAGCTCTTTCTTGGGTATTCTCTTGAGGGGAGAATACTCAAACTTCTTGCAGGAGTCGTAAGCCTTTACCGCACCGAACTTTGAGCACGTGATTTTATCGCCCTCTCCGGCTGTGCCAAGCGTGCAATATTTGCAGGAAGGCTTTATATTATTTCCAAACAGCTTTTTCTTAGCCATAGCAGCATACCTCCAAAACTAAATCTTCTATTGAATATTATATCATACCAAAACAAAAATGTCTACTTTTTTGTTCAACAATTTTTTATATTTCTTTTGTGGATTTTGACGAAACATGGGCGCGCTTTTTTCGGACAAAGTGCAATTTGGTTATTGAAAAGCGCGCGTTTTTGTGTTATAATGAAAAATGTATAGGTGTATCAGATGTTATTATACCTTAAAAACGATTTATCGGGAAAGGAACATGGAAAATGACCTTCGCAAA
>CAZLBL010000056.1:0-15156 GCA_964557825.1 uncultured Ruminococcus sp. | reverse complement strand
TGCCGAACTTGTTCGGTACGGCCACGTTAAATGACGGGGCAAGCCCCTTATTGAAAATCAGTTGATTTATTATGGCTTCGATTGACAATATTGCCAAAAAAGGATTGTTAGATTTGGCTAAAATTATGCCTTGAAATTGTCAGCGCGAAGTTATATAATAATAATTGTAAAATGTGTTGAGTATACTCTGCACAGGTTATACATAATTTTTTTGGAGGTTTTCATTATGAAGATTACAAAGCTTATCGCAACCGCTACTGTTGCTGCTCTTGCAGCCGGCGCTGTTGCAGCTACCGCAGGCGCTTATAACGCAGGCGTTTCTTTCCAGAATTCCATTTATTCTTTCCGTAACGGTATGTCTGATACCACTTTTGCTGATTACTGGGCAGACAGCGTTATCGTTTGGCCTCAGGGCGGCGCAGAGGATCAGACTTATCCCGATTACGCTGACAGCTATGATTGGGATATTGAGGCTTATGTTATTGACGGCGGCTTCAGCGATGTAACATTTGACGGCGACGGCACATATACTGTTTCCGTTGACGGCTTTGCTTGGGCTATTGACGGCGTTTCTGACTTCAACTTTATTCAGGTAACAACTGATATGCCTTTTGAGTCCTTTGATCCCGAGGGAACCCCCACAGCTTTCGTAACATCTGCAACTGTTTATGTTGACGGCGTTGCTCAGGCTACAATCGAGAATCCTCCTGTTGAAAAGGACGGCAACAACAATGTTACAATCAACTGCGCTAACATTTGGAACACCGATGTTCCCGCTTACACAGGCGCATACCCCACCGAGAAGCTTGCTGTTGAGTTTACAGTAACAGGTCTTGGCGGCGGTTCTTCTGACGCTGTTGTTGACACAGAAGCACCTGTTGAAACAGGTAAGGACGCTGTTGACACAGGCGTTGAGGGCGTAGCTGCTGTTGCAGGTATCGCAGCAGTTGCAGGCGGCACTCTGCTCCTCTCCAAGAAGAGAAAGTAATTTATAGCTTGATTTTTAATCGGCGATAAACTGACCCCCCGAATGAAAATTCGGGGGGTTATTTTGTATCAGCATTGGTTTTATCTTTTCTTTTTCTTTTTTGTGAACACAGGCTCATTCTTTCTTGCGTTGATAGCCTCTTTTTGCTTTATTGCTGCCTCGCGCGCGGCGTTTATTTCGTCTATCTTCTGCTTGCTGCGCTCCGCCATGTCAAGCAGCATAAGCTTTGTGTTGAAGCTTGGCTTGTCCAGTACGATTTCAAACAGCACGTTAAGCAGCTCGTCTGCTTCGATGTCGCTTGCCACAAGGCGGCGGTCAACAAGCTCGCGCTTTGTTACCGCAAGCTGTGAGATATCCCAGCATTCGCCCGTCTGCATAATTTCCCCAAGCGCCGCAAGGCTTGCCCGCAGACGCTTTACATCAGCGGTTTCGGTTTCCTGCTTTTTGGCGCGGTTGTCGGCGATTTCGCATTGCAGCAGGCTTTTCAGGTCGTCTGCGCCAAGGCTGCGTATCAGCTTTTTAAGCTCCTTGCGTTCTTCGGGGATTTTTACATCATGGTGATAAATAAGCCAGCTTATTTCATCGGCAAGGCGGCGTTCAAAGCCCATGCGGCGCATAATTCCCTCCGCAAGCAGCCTGCTGCGCTCGCCGTGACCCTTATAGTGCGCGTGACCCTCGCTGTCAAAGGCGCAGCAGTCCGGCTTTCCAAGGTCGTGAAACAGCATGGCAAAGCGGATAGCAGGCTCGGGTACGGCGAAGCCTACAGCGCGCGCCGTGTGCGTCCATACGTCAAAGCTGTGATATATGCTGTGCTGCTCAAAGCCGATACACGGCTCAATTTCGGGAATAACGTGCTTAAGTATGTCGGAGTAGCTTTCAAGCACCTTTGTGGCAAATTTGCCCATAACGATACGCGAAAGCTCGCTGAAAACCTTGTCCTTCTCCGCGTATTCAAAGCAGCTTACATTCTGCCGCATAGCGGCGCGGGTAGGCTCGTCAATCACAAATTCGCGCTCGGCACAGTAGCGTATTGCGCGCAGAATGCGGGACGGCTCGGTGGTAAAGCTGCGCGCCATATCATAATAGCTTTCGGTGACAGGCTTGCCCTTTTCGTCCTTAACCGTGCGGGTGATGTTCTCGCCGATTGCAACCACCTGCTTTTCCTCGCCCGTAAGGCAGGCTTTGCCGCCGTAGAGGTCTATAAGTCCCTCTTTTGGCGAGTACGCCATTGCGTCCATTGTAAAGCCCCTGCGCGAAAGGTCGGTTTCAAGGTCGGGTGCAAACATCACGCGGCTGCCCACAATTTCGCGGCGATAGGGCGAAACGCTGATAATCATTCCAACCACCGTAACAAGGATTTCTCCGCGCTTTATATCCTCGTCCGATATGCGGTAGTCGCGGAAAGCAAACAGAATATCGTTTATTTCCGCATTTGTAACTATATCAAAATCCTGCGGGTTGTTGCCAAGCAGAAGCTCTCTTACACAGCTTCCCGCAATATATGCCTCATAGCCCGAGTTTTCCAGCACGGACAGCGCTTCTGTCACCTGCGCGGGTAAAATAATCATATCGTCACTTCCTTGTTTTGTATTTAAGAATTTCAAATGCAATTTCGGTAGTAAATCGGTCATGCCGTTCAAAGTAGCCGTAAAGCTTGTCGCTGTCGCGCGGCGAGGTTTTATAATAGTACGGCGTCATCATAAACAGCGCGTTAAGCTGCGCCTGTCCGGTAATTTCAAGCGTGTAGCTGATTTCGCCCTTGCCAAGAAATTCAAATCCTTCTGTTTCATAGGGCCTGACCTCGTTTGTGCGCGGATTGTCATAAAGCAGGTCGCGCAGCCCCTGAAGATGTCTTGCGGCAGGTATTGCGGTAATAACGCAGCCGTCCTTTTGGAGTATACGGCATAGCTCCTCTGTACGGAAAGGCGCAAAAATCACCGTTGCCAAATCCACCGAGCCGCTCTCAATCGGCATACGGAATACGCTTGCTACGGCGGTGGAAATTCCGCGCGGCTTTGTCCTTTGCTTTGCGGCTGCAAGCGCGTTTTTGCTGATATCAATGCCGAATATTTCGGGGGATTTTCCGCGCTGCGTCAGATGGTCGTAAATTCCTGCGGTGTAGTAACATTCGCCGCAGCCGCAGTCCGCAATGACAGGGCAGGGGACAGCCGCAGTAAGCTGCTCCGCAGCGGCGCAAAGCCCGTCAAGCAGCGGCTTGTACGCCCCGCTTTCAAGAAACTCGCGCCGCGCCGCAACCATTTCCTTGCTGTCGCCAGGGTCCTTGACGTTTTTGTGCTGCGAAAGCAGCAGGTTTATATATCCCTTTGCGGAGATATCAAAGCTGTGATTATGCGGGCATTTTGCCGTGCCGCCTGATATTTCAAGCAGCGGCGCGTTGTCGGCGCTTTGCTTTTCGCCGCAGACAGGGCAGGTGAATATGTTCATTTGCGCTCCTTGTTGTTTATCAATAGAAAGCTTTCGGGCGGGTTTGCCGCAAGCTGCTTCAGCAGAGAGGGTCTGATATCGTACTCGTTCAGCCTGTCGGTTGGAAGCCAGCACAGCTTTTCGGCGGCGTTTTCCGTTGATATTACGGCTTCGCGGGTCGGCTTAAGCAGATAATACAGCTCGATTGTGTGGCAATCAACGCCCTCAAGCGCTCCATCACCGCTGAAAAAATTCTCTGCAAGACAAAGCGGGCGTTCAATTTCCGCTGCAAGCCCTGTTTCCTCAATAATCTCGCGCAGTACGGCTTCTGCGGAGCTTTCTCCGATATGCACGCCGCCGCCCACGGAGTAGTAATACTCGCCGTTGTCCGCAAACAGCGCATAGCCGTCCGCAATAATCACCGCCGCCGCACGATAGCGGAACCAGCCGTTCCCCTCGCGGAAGCAGCAATCGATATTATCAGACATGATTTTTCCTCTTTTCTCATAAATACCAATCCCAGTATATATTATATATCATTATGGTGTCATAATCAAGAGTATTCCGGCGAAATGCAATTGTGCAAAATTCACAAAACAGTGCTTTGCATTTGTACATTGAATGTCAAAAAAATCCCACAAAAACGGTTGCAATTTATGAAATTTTACTATATAATAGACATATGAGATTTTTAGATGCGTGTTGTTTTTAGTTATTATATACAATTATCGCATTTTGACAAGTCTTAATTTCTATTTCGGAGGTTACCCCATGAAAACATTCAAAGCTGACAGTATCAGAAACGTTGCCTTGGCAGGTCACGGCGGAAGCGGCAAGACTGCTCTCGCAGAGGCTATGCTGTTTAAGTGCGGTCTTACCGACAGAATGGGCAATACAGCCGACGGCAATACTGTGTGCGACTTTGACGCAGAGGAAATTAAAAGAAAGATATCCATAAACGCGGCGGTTGCCAATGCCGTGTGGAAGGATACAAAGATAAACATTATAGACGCTCCCGGTCAGTTTGACTTTATCGGCGGTATGTATGAGGCTGTGCGCGCTGCCGAGTCCGTAATCATCACCGTAAACGGAAAGGACAGCGTCTGCCCCGGAACTATCAAGGCGTACAATCTTGCCTGCCGTGAGAACAAGGCAAGAATGCTTGCCGTTACCTGCATGGAGGTTGAAAACTCCGACTTTTACAAGGTTCATACAGACCTTAAAATCGCGTTTGGTCCGTCCGTTTGCCCTATTGTTGTTCCATTTGACAAGCACGGTCCTGTTGAGGCGTACATAAATCTGCTTACAATGAAAGCGTATAAATATGACAGCAAGGGCGTTCCCACCGAGGTTGAAATGCCCGCGTCCGAGAACAGAATTGCGGGCTTGCGCGCCGCCATGGCGGAAGCCGTTGCGGAAACCAACGAGGAATTTATGGAGAAGTTCTTTGAGGGCGAGGAGTTTACCCATGAGGAGCTTGTAAAAGGTATCCATGACGGTATTGCAAGCGGCGCGATTACTCCTGTTGTATGCTGCGCAAACGATACGCTGTCGGGCGTTGATATGCTGCTTGACGCAGTTGTGGATTGCCTGCCCGCTCCCAACGAAAGAAAGCTTGAAAGGATTGACGGCGAAGTTCTGGATTATGACGACAGCAAGCCGCTTAAAGCTGTTGTATTCAAGACGGTTGCAGACCCGTTTGTGGGAAAGATAAGCTGCCTTAAGCTTGTGCAAGGCAAGCTTACATCTAAGACCGAGCCTGTAAACGCCGCAACCGGCGAGCCTGTAAAGTTCGGCAAGCTTGTCACGCTGTGCGGCAAGAAGCAGGAGGAAATCGTCGAAGCGTTTGCGGGCGATATCGTTGCTGTGACAAAGCTTGACGCAAATACGGGCGACACGCTTTGCGACCCGTCCGAGGTTAAGTCGCTTGAGCCTATGCAGTTCCCCAAGGCTTGCTACTACATGGCGGTAAGACTTGCAGGAAACGGCGACGAGGGCAAGCTTTCCACCGCAATCAGACGCCTGCTTGAAGAAGATAAGACGCTTGACTATGTTCACAACCATGAAACGCATGAGCGCATTATCGGCGGTCTTGGCGAGCAGCACCTTGACGTAACCGCCGCCAAGCTGAAAACTAAATTCGGCATGGAGGTTGCGCTGTCCGCACCAAAAATTGCTTACCGCGAGGCTATCAGAAAGCCCGTTACCATTGAAAGCAAGTACAAGAAGCAATCGGGCGGTCACGGTCAGTACGGTCATGTAAAGATTGAATTTGCACCCTATGACGGCGATGAGCTGCTGTTTGAGGAAAAGATTTTCGGCGGCTCTGTTCCCAAGAATTTCTTCCCCGCAGTTGAAAAGGGCTTGCAGGAGGCTTGCGAGCATGGCACAATCGGCGGTTTCCCTGTTGTAAGACTTAAGGCAACGCTGATTGACGGCTCCTATCACCCGGTTGACAGCTCTGAAATGGCGTTCAAAACTGCCGCTTCAATGGCGGTGCGCGACTGTATGAAGGAGGCTCAGCCTTACCTGCTTGAGCCGCTTAACAGCTACACAATCCTTGTTCCCGATGATAAGCAGGGCGATGTTATGAGCGTCCTTTCAAAGCGGCGCGGAAGCGTGCTTGGCATGAACTCCATCGGTGACGGAATGACCGAGCTTACCGCAGAGGCTCCCGCTTCCGAGATGGTTGATTTTGCGCTTGTTCTCCGCCAGATTACACAGGGTCTTGGCGAGTTTACCTCCGAGTTTGTAAGGTATGAAATGCTTCCTCCCGGAACTGAAATAAAAGCATAATTCACTCCCAAAAGGTTTTCAGCCCCCTCCTCGTAACAAGGAGGGGGCTGCTGTATTGTAAAAAAAGCCGAAGATTTTTATTTAATTTAATGCTTTTTATCAAATATGGCAAATTTTCATTACAGCCGTTTTTTACCTGCTGTTTCTATTGCAAAGTTCGGCAAAAAAGTATATAATAATATTTGTGTAGATAGTCTGGCTTGCGAGGGTGCATGAATGAAAACTGTTATAAAATGGCTTGGCGGTTATTTCAAAAGGCTGGATTGGATTTTGCTTGCCATCTGCGCCGCGATAACCGTGTTTGATATAGTTATAGTAAACTCGCTGTACCTCAATGGTGAGATTGGCGAGAGCCTTTTGCATACGCAGATTTTTGCCGCAGTTGTCGGCTTTTTTGCCGCGATTATTGTCGGCATGATAGATTATCGGGTAATGGCGAAATACTGGTTTATCTATGCGCCTGCCGCGCTTGTGCTTCAGCTTCTGGTGTTTACGCCGCTTGGAATGCAGCGCGATGACGACCTTGCATGGCTTGACCTTGGCTTTATCAGCTTTCAGCCGTCCGAGATACTGAAAATTGCGTATATACTCACGCTTGCGGCGCATATCAACAAGCTTGGCGATAAGCTTAACAGCCTTCCGCGGCTTGCTTTGCTGTGCGTTCACGGCTTTGCGCCGTTTTTGCTGGTGCTTTATCAGGGCGACGCTGGCACGGCACTTGTTTTCCTGTTTATATTCCTGTGCATGGTTTTTGTTGCAGGCATTTCGTGGAAATATATTGCCGCTGCGCTTGTGGCAACGCCTGTGGTTCTCTATGTTGCATGGAACTATGTCATGGAGGATAAGCACCGTATGCGGTTTATCATACTGTTTGACGAGCAGCTTCAGGAGGCGGAAAAGCTTGACATATATATGCAGCAGTACCGTGCAAAGGTTGCAATGGGTTCGGGGCAGCTTACGGGGCTTGGCTTCCATTCGGACAGCTATACCTATGTCCCGGAGATATATAACGACTTCATCTTTTCCTATATCGGCATGACGCTTGGCTTTATCGGCTGCATGGCGGTGGTTATAGCGCTTGCGGTGCTGTGCCTTAAGCTGCTTTCCAACGCCTCGGCGGCGCAGGATAAGCTTGGAAAAATGATTTGTATCGGCGTTTTTGCTATGATGATTTTCCATAGCATTATAAATATCGGCATGGTGCTATCTGTGATACCTGTTATCGGTATAACGCTGCCGTTCCTCAGTACGGGCGGTACTTCAATGATTATGATGTATGTTTCGCTTGGACCTGTGCTTAGCGTACCAACGCACAAAGAAAAGAAGCGGCATATGTTCTACGAAGAAAAAGATTAGGGCAAAACTGAAAGGAAAACACTATGAAAGCTTGCGTATCAACATTACAGGACATCTATCCCGACAGCCAGCTTGAGCAGCAGAAAGCGCGCTATCAGAAGGCGGAGCAGGATTTTGCTGCGTACTTCGGAGCCATTGCGGAGCATCGCTTTTTCTCTGCGCCCGGCAGAACCGAAATCTGCGGAAATCATACCGACCACAACTGCGGCAAGGTTTTTGCGGCAAGCGTAAACCTTGACGTAATCGCGGTGGTTGAGCCTACCGAGGACGGCAGAATTACCATCAAGTCCGAGGGCTTCCTAGAGGACAGCATTTCCCTTGCCGAGCTTCAGCCTGTTCCCGATGAAAAGAACACCTCCGCTTCGCTTATACGCGGCGTTGCCGCAAAATTTGCGCAGGAGGGCTATAATATAGGCGGCTTCCGCGCGTACACAACTTCAAACGTCATGAAGGGCAGCGGACTTTCTTCCTCCGCCGCGTTTGAGGTGCTTGTGGGAACTATACTTTCCCATCTGTACAACGGCGGTCAGATTAGTCCCGTAAAAATTGCGCAGATATCCCAGTACGCGGAGAATGTTTATTTCGGCAAGCCATCGGGACTTATGGACCAGATGGCAAGCTCTGTCGGCGGCTTTATCGCAATTGATTTCAAGGATACCGCATCTCCTGTTATAGAGCCTGTTCCCGCTGATTTTGAAAAATTTGGTCACGCGCTGTGCATAGTTGACGCAAAGGGCGACCATGCCGACCTTACGGACGAGTACGCTTCAATCCCTGCGGAAATGAAAAGCGTTGCGGAGTATTTCGGCTGTTCGCATCTGCGCGAGATTTCCAAGGCGGACATCATGCTTAACATCAATCTGCTGCGCGAGAAATTCGGCGACAGGGCAGTGCTGAGAGCCATTCACTTCTTTGATGAGAACGAGCGTGTTGATAAGTTGGTTCATGCGCTTAAATCCGGCGATTTTGCCGCATTTCTTGGCAGTGTAAAGGAGAGCGGCGACAGCTCCTTTAAGTATCTTCAGAATATATACGCAAACTCCGATGTACCGCACCAGTGCCTTAGCATTGCGCTTAATGTTGCGGAGTATTCGCTGCACCGCAAGGGCGCGTGCAGAGTTCACGGCGGCGGCTTTGCGGGAACTATACAGGCTTTTGTTCCGCTTGACAGCTTACAGCAGTTCAAGATGAATATAGAGCGCGTATTCGGCGCGGGTTCCTGCCATGTGCTTAACGTCCGTCCCATAGGCGGAACAGAGGTTACTCTTTAACGATAAAAAACGGCGGATAGCATCTCTATCTGCCGGATAATGGGTTATTCCGTTTTGTATTCGCTCATTTGCTTGATGTTCAGCTTGTCAACCAAAGCGTCAACAATAATGCCGTTTTCGGTGTATTCCTCGCTGAATACCTTGCCGTTTTCGCGGATAATTGCCGCAAGCCCCGCCTTGTCGTAGGGAAGCAGCAGCTTCATGCGTTTGGCGGTTTCGGGCAGATTTTTTGCGATAACCTCAAGCAGCCTGTCTATGCCCTGATTTTTCAGCGCGCTTATCTTCACGGTGCTGTCGTCCTCGGGGATATTTTCGTTCAGCCTGTCGCACTTGTTAAGTACCGTTACAACGGGGATTTCTGCCGCGCCAAGGTCGGCAAGCGTTTTAAGCGTAACGTCGGCTTTTTCGGCAGCATCGGGGTCTGAAGCGTCGCATACATGGATTATGATATCCGCGCAGGCGGCTTCCTCCAGCGTTGATTTGAACGCCTCTACAAGGTGGTGCGGCAGCCTTCTTATAAGACCTACCGTGTCAACCAGCAGCAGGCTTCTTCCATCGGGCAGTTCGATAGCGCGCGCGGTCGGGTCAAGCGTTGCAAACAGCTTGTCCTCGGCAAGAACGCCCGCGCCTGTCAGAAGATTAAGCAGGGTAGATTTTCCCGCGTTTGTGTATCCCACAATCGCCCCCACCTGAACGCTGTCTTTGCGGCGGCGCTGCCTTGCATAGCCGCGGCGTTCCTCAAGCTCTTTAAGCTCGTCCGAAAGCTTGTCTATACGGCGTCGGATATGGCGCCTGTCGGTTTCAAGCTGGGTTTCGCCGGGACCTCTCGTTCCGATACCGCCGCCAAGCCTTGAAAGCGAAGCGCCGATGCCCATAAGCCTTGGCAGCCGATAGCGAAGCTGCGCAAGCTCAACCTGAAGCTTGCCCTCGCGCGATACCGCGCGTCCCGCAAAAATATCGAGTATAAGCATGGTGCGGTCAATAACGCGCACGTCTGTCACGTCCTCAATATTGCGTATCTGCGAGGCGGTAAGCTCACAATCGAAAATAAGCAGTTCTGCGCCAAGCGCTGCGCAAAGCTGCTTCACTTCCTCAAGCTTTCCCTCGCCGATAACGGTAGCGGTTTCGTACGCTTCGCGCTTCTGGATAACGCGGGCGGTTTCTTCCGCACCCGCGGTTGCGGCAAGCTCTGCAAGCTCGTCAAGCGACGCTTCGCAGTCATAAGCGCCCGTGTCGGCGCTGACAAGTATCGCTTTTGTGATGGTTTTTTCTTCCATTTGGTACTCCTTTCGGTACATTGCCGATACTGTAACGGAGTTACGGCGATTTCTCTCCCCCGCGTGAGATAGCGGCGGAGCAATCTGAAATTGCACACATTAGTGATAATTATATCAATTTTTCCCCTTGATGTCAAGAGGGACGGCAAATGCTTTGTTCCCCATTAAATAAATTAGCGGGATATCCCGCATAGAAAGGCTGATGACATGAATTTCCGCAGATTTGACGTAATGATTGTTGGCACAGGTATATCGGGAATATACGCTGCCCTTAATCTGGACAGGCAGCTTAGTATCCTTATGCTGTCCAAAAAGGAGCTTACGCTGTGTAATTCCGCGCTGGCGCAGGGCGGAGTAGCCGCGGTTATGGACAAGGAGAACGATAATTTCAGCCTGCATATTGAGGATACCCTTATCGCGGGACATTATGAGAATAATCTGGATAACGTCCGTATACTTGTTGAGCAGGGCCCCACAGATGTGCAGAAGCTTCAGGACTGCTACGGCGTTGAGTTTGACCACAAGGAGGACGGCAGCATTGCGCTGACCAGAGAGGGCGGACATTCCCGCCGCCGTATAGCGCACTATAAGGATTCCACAGGCTATGAGATAGAAACCAGCCTTATCGGGCAGGTTCAGAAGCTTACAAATGTCACGGTTATCAACAATTCCGTGCTGTGCCGTCTGGAGCGGGAGAACGGAATGTTCTTTGCGGATATTCTTGACGAGGGCAGCCATGTCTATTGCTGCGCAAACCGCGTTATACTTGCAACGGGCGGCATAGGCAGGGTGTATGACTATACAACAAATTCCGCAATTGCAACAGGCGATGGAATACAGCTTGCATATAATCTTGGCGCAGAGATTAAAAACCTCAGCTATGTGCAGTTCCACCCGACAGCCTTTGCGGACAGGGAAAACCGCGAGTGCTTCCTTATATCCGAGGCTGTGCGCGGCGAGGGCGCATACCTGCTTAACTGCAATAAGGAGCGCTTTATGCCCCGCTATGAGCCGGAGCGCAAGGAGCTTGCCCCGCGCGATGTGGTATCAAAATGTATTATCGAGGAGCAGAAGCTGACGGGCAGCGATGAGTTTTGGCTGGATATTTCCTATAAAGACCCAGAGTTTGTAAAGGGTCACTTCCCGATGATTTACGGCAAGGTGCTTGAAAAGGGCTATGACATGACCAAGGAGCCTATACCGATTTATCCCTGTCAGCATTACCTTATGGGCGGAATTAACGTTGACGGCAAGGGCGCAACCAATATTGAGGGTCTGTATGCGGCGGGTGAATGTTCGCATACGGGCGTTCACGGCAAAAACAGGCTTGCAAGCAATTCGCTGCTGGAGGCGCTGGTGTTCTCCCGTCTTATCGCGGAGGATATAAACGCCAAAGCGCAGCATGACAGCCGCGCTGAGGTTGAGTATGCCATGACCTCTCCAGAGGGTGCAGAGCTGCCCAAGGGCATTAAAACCGAGGTTAGGCACATCATGCAGCACGCATACTTTATCAATCCCGATTACGCCGAGGCTGAAAAGGGGCTTAAACGTGTAACGCAGCTTAAAAAGCTGCTTGACGAGGGCGGCTTTGCAATAACCGCCGCCTATGTTGAAACGAAGTCGCTTGTTACGGTGGCTTACATAATACTTACGGAAATTCTTGAAAGAAAGGACGCTCAGCAATGATACTTCTGCCTTTTTATGTTGACGATATTATAAAAACCGCGCTTAACGAGGATATAAATTACATCGACAGCACCGCTGACCTGCTTATTGACGAGGGCAGCGTTTCCTCGGCATATTTTGTGGCAAAGGCAAGCGGCGTTATCGCGGGGCTTGATGTTGCGCTGCGTGTATTCACAATGCTTGACCCCGATATGAAAATAGACTGCCGCTTTAAGGACGGCAACGAGGTTAGTAACGGCGATATCATAGCGGAATTTACCGGACACACCCGCCTTATGCTGAAAGCGGAGCGCACCGCGCTGAACCTTTTGCAGCACATGAGCGGCATTGCAACCTATACAAATAAATGCGTAAAGCTTGTGGAGGGAACCAACGCCTCCATTGCGGATACAAGAAAAACGCTTCCGGGACTTCGCGCGCTTCAGAAATATTCCGTGCTTGCGGGCGGGGGAAGAAATCACCGCTATAACCTCACTGACGCGGCTATGCTTAAGGATAACCATATCGACGCCTACGGCGGCATAACCGCCGCTGTTACGGCGCTGCGCAGCAAGGCGGGTCATATGCTTCAGATTGAGGTTGAAACCCGCAATCTTGACGAGGTTAAGGAAGCCGTTGACTGCGGCGTAAACGTCATTATGCTCGACAACATGGACTGCGAAACCATGGCGCAGGCGGTAAAGCTTGTAAACGGCAGGGCAAAGCTTGAAGCAAGCGGAAACATCACCATGCAGAACATAGCCGAGGTGGCAAAAACAGGCATTGATATAATCTCGCTTGGCGCGCTTACGCACAGCGTGCAGGCGTTCGACATTTCGATGAAGTGGAGGAAGAATTGATATGCAGGTTGATTTCCATGACGAGGTCGGCGAGGGCTTGCTTAAATTTGCGGTTGTGATTGCAAAATACAGCGGCAAGTGGATATACTGCAAGCACAGGGACAGGCTTACATACGAGATACCGGGCGGTCATATTGAGGCGGGTGAAACTCCCGAGCAGGCGGCGCGCCGCGAGCTTTTTGAGGAAACCGGCGCAAGGCAGTTTTCGCTTATGCCTGTGTGCGTGTATTCTGTTACCGATGGCGGCAGCGCAAGCTACGGAATGCTGTATTACGCAGATGTTACCGAGGTAGGCGACAAGCCCGCAAGCGAGATAGAGCGGGTATATTTTCTTGACGAACACCCGCAGAAGCAGACCTATCCCGAAATTCAGCCAAAGCTTGTGGAGGAAGCAATCCGCAGGGGCATAATCAAATAACAAAGGAATGATTTCATGAGTGCGCAGACGCACTGGGCAAGCGTATGGGGCAACGCGATTTCAATAGGCGAAAACCGCCCCGAAAGCTATAATAAAAATCTTACAATCAGATACCCGATATATTCGCAGTTTGGCGGCAGCGCTGTAAGACTTACATTTGACAATTACTGCGGCACTGAGGCTGTAACGTTTGACAGGGTTACGGCAAATATCGGCGGTGTTTTTTATCCCGTAACCTTCGGCGGAAGCCGCACGGTTACGATACAGGCGGGCGGAAAGTCCGTTTCCGACGAGCTTTGCTGCGATGTTGAGCCGCAGAGCCTTATCGTTGTAAGCTTCTATTTTGAGGATTTCACGCAGCTTCGTTCCGCAGTGTACACAAGCGGACCGCTCACCGAGGGAATTTATGCCATTGGCGACCAGACCGAGGTTGAGTGTATCTCACAGGATATTGCAAGAAGTACCAACATCATATATTTTCTAAGCAATGTGTCGCTGCTTACATCAACGGAAAACCGCACGGTTGTGTGCTACGGCGACTCAATCACAGCACAGGATTGGCCCGAATATCTCACGCTGCGCTGCAACCGCGAGGATAAGCTGAAAACGGCTGTTATCCGCAGGGCGGCAAGCGGCACAAGAATGCTGCGCGAGTACAGCTGTATAACCTATGAAAGCTACGGGCTTATGGGCGCAAAGCGCTTTGACCATGAGGTTCCTACCGACGGCGCGGATACCGTGATAATTCAGCATGGCATAAATGATATCATTCACCCTGTCGGCAGGGAGGTAAACCCATTCCGTCCCATGAGCGACCTGCCCACGGCAGAGGAGCTTATAGACTGCATGAAGTTCTACATTTCAAGGGCGCGCGCCTATGGCTATAAGGTATATGTTGGAACGCTGCTGCCTATCGAGGGCTGGCGCACCTACGCGCCGTTCCGCGACGAGCTTCGCACTAGGTTCAACGAGTGGATAAGAACCACCGACCTTATTGACGGCTGTATTGATTTTGATAAGGCTGTGCGCGACCCCGACCGTCCGCAGAGATTTCTGCCCGCCTATGACAGCGGCGACCATCTTCACCCAAGCAAGGCAGGCTACAAGCGCATGGCGGATATAGTGCCGTCAGAAATACTGCGCTGAGCAAAAATCAGAACGAGCTTGTGTTTGAGTTTAACGGAATGCAATCCACGCTTGAGTTTGACGGCGAGCCTATATTGCAGACATCGTCAGAGCTTCCCGAGGGCGTATGGATAACGCCGCGCGCGGCAATTCCGCTTTACGGGCAGGAGGCGGAGATTACGCTTACCTGCACTGTGATTAGTACAGATTGTCTTATTCTGCCGCCGCTTGCGCGGTATGCAAGCATTGGGGTAGATGACGCTTTTGAACTATCCTATGCAAACTATTATGCAATTCCAACAGGCTTTTTTTCGCTTCTGACCATTCTTTTAATCGGTCTGTTTCTTTTAAGCATGGCGCACAAGCAGGTTGATTTCAGCTTGATTCCGCTTGTGCTGTTTACGGCAATTTCCGCTTTTCACTGGCTGAGCATGGGCATGGGGTTCTATTTCCTGCCGCAGAATGTGGCTGAAATTTTATCCTGGCGTGGATTTGAGATAATTTCTCTTTTGAGTTTGGTGGCATTTTTAATAATGCGGCGCAGCAAGCGGTTTTGGAAAGCGTTTGGTCTGTCTGCCGCAGTAAGCGGCGGCATTGTGCTTGTGTGCTTTTTGGTATCGCTGGCAGTGGGCGGATATTTTTCGGAGTATATTATAACGATAATAAATGCCCTTTTTGAGTATGGATATTATTTCTATGTAATTTATTGGCTGAATATATGGATAGCGGTTTTGTGCGCGGTTGTAACCTCGTATGAAGCAATCAGCAATTTTGCCGCGCAGGAGTCTGAAAAGCAGATGCTTGTGCTAAAAAATGAAATTGTAACCGATGGTTATCATGCAATTGAAAAACGGTATTATGACGATTCGCTTTTGCGTCACGAGTTCAACCATAATATAACTTAGGCAAGATGTCCCCCGTCTCTTAGGCGGCGGGTTCCATTTACCATTCAGTAGGGGATACAATCCCCTACTGA
>CAZLBL010000055.1:0-15619 GCA_964557825.1 uncultured Ruminococcus sp. | reverse complement strand
GCCGAACTTGTTCGGTACGGCCACGTTAAATGACGGGGCAAGCCCCTTATTGAATATTTCAGCCAGCCGCCCGACAGCACCTGCGCCGTCGGGCGGTTTTGCATAAGCTTTATAGGGGCAATCTTGCAGATTTGTGTTGACAATCGGGCGGTAATTGGCTATAATAGAAACTGGGGAAGAATGTTATTTTGATGGAATATATGAGAGGATTAACAGATGAATAAATACTATAAAAAGCTTGAACTCGACAAGATACTGGAGCTTCTTGCCGAGCAGACATACAGCGATGTCTGCCGCGAGCAGGCGCTGAAGCTAAGACCCGAGTTTGACGGCGCAAAAATGCGTGCGGAACTGCAAAAGACAGACGACGCGTTTAAGCTTTCGTCCAAATTCGGCACGCCGCGTTTCAGAAAGATAAAGGATATAACAGGCTCGCTTAAACGCTGCAAAAGCGGCTCTGCGCTTAGCTTCAGGGAGCTTCTTGATGTGGCGGAGATACTGCGCGAAACGGGCGTTCTGTGCGATTGGTACAGCCAGTGCAGCAATGTGGAAAACACACTTGACGAGTATTTCAGAGAGCTTTACCCGATAAAAAGCCTTGAACAGCGCATTTCGGACAGTATTATATCGGAGGAGGAAATGTCAGACGGCGCAAGCGCCGAGCTATCCTCCATAAGAAAAAGAATAGTGCGGCAGGGTCTTAATATCCGCGAGCAGCTGGACAAGCTGATTAAAAACAAGAATACGCAGAAGTATTTACAGGAAAACATAGTCACCATGCGTGACGGAAGATACGTTGTGCCGGTGCGTTCGGAGTATAAAAACGAGGTTCCCGGTCTTGTGCATGACACCTCGGCTACGGGTCAGACCTTCTTTGTTGAGCCTATGAGCGTTGTGGAAGCAAACAACGAAATCCGCGTGCTTAAATCGCGCGAGCAGGCGGAGATTGAGCGCATAACCCGCGAGCTTTCCGCGCAGGTGGGCGAAAATGCGGACGCTATTCTTAACAATTTCCGCGTTGCGGAGATACTGGAGCTGTATTTTGCAAAGGCAAACCTTGGCGCAAAGATGAAAGGCGTTGCCGCGCAGATTTCGGACGAGCCTAAGGCGGTGCTTCACAATGCGCGCCACCCGCTGATAAATCCCGATACGGTGGTGCCTGTTTCCGTGGAAATAGGCGAGGGCTATGACTGCCTTATAATCACAGGCCCTAATACGGGCGGCAAGACGGTTGCAATAAAAACCGTGGGTCTGCTTACCCTTATGACCATGTGTGGGCTTATGATTCCTGCGGGCGACGGCAGCGTTATAGGGGAGTTTGGCAGCATATACGTTGATATCGGCGACGAGCAGAGCATAGAGCAGAGCCTGTCCACCTTCTCTTCGCACATGACTAATGTGATAAAAATTCTTGACAAGGCGGACGAGCGCAGCCTTGTGCTGATAGACGAGCTTGGCAGCGGCACAGACCCTGTTGAGGGCGCGGCGCTTGCAGTTTCAATACTTACGCAGCTTAAGCAGTACAGCGCAAAGGTTGTTGCCACAACGCACTATCAGGAGGTCAAGATGTTTGCGCTTGAAACGGACGGCGTGGAAAATGCCTGCTGTGAGTTTGACGTAAACACGCTTAAGCCTACCTACCGCGTTATAGTCGGCGTTCCGGGAAAATCAAACGCGTTTGCTATTTCCTCAAAGCTTGGTATGCCCGATTTTGTAATTGAACGTGCGCAGGGTCTTGTCAGCAGCGAGAACAAGCGGTTTGAGCAGGTGGTTGACGCACTGGAAAAATCCCGCCAGGAGCTGGAGGAACTTAAGGAGAGCGTAGCCGTATCGGAGCGCAATGCAAAGCTTACCGAAAGCGAATTGAAGCAGAAGCTGTCCGAACTGGAAGCGCAGAAGGAAAAGGAACTGGAAAACGCGCGTCAGCGCGCAATGGGCATAATAGAGGAAACCCGCATGCGCTCCAATATTCTGCTTAACGAGCTGGACGAGCTTAAAAAGGTAAAGGATAAGGAAGAATTTAGGCAGAAATACAGCGCGGCAAAGGGCAGGGTAGGCGGCGCGCTTAATAAAATGTATGATGAGGCCAATCCCGTAACCGAGCGCAAGTCGGACGATTATGTCCTTCCGCGTCCGCTTAAGGCGGGCGACAGCGTAATGCTTGCGGATACCAAAAAGGAGGGCGCGCTGCTTACCGTTCCCAATATGTCGGGCGTGTGCTATGTTCAGGTCGGCATGATGAAAATAAAGACCAACCAGAAGAACCTGCGCCTTATCGACAATAAAAAGAAGCAGTCCGCGCCAACGGGCGGCAAGGTAAAGAAGCAGGTGACTTCCAATATGGAGCGCAAAGGCTCTATGGAGCTTGACATACGCGGCATGATGACCGAGGAGGGCGTGATGGAAACCGAGCGCTTTATTGATGGCGCTATGCTTTCGGGACTTAAAACCATCACCGTAATCCACGGCAAGGGAACAGGCGCGCTGCGTGCGGCAATACACCAGTCGCTTAAAAGAAATCCCTCGGTTAAAAGCTATCGCCTTGGTGTTTACGGCGAGGGAGAAGCAGGCGTTACGGTGGTTGAACTTAAATAAGGCGCATAAATCGTCATGTCAGGGGGGATAGTGTGAGAATAGCGGTTGCGGGCATGGGCTATGTCGGTCTTGCAAACGCGGTGCTGCTTGCGCAGAATAACGAGGTTACGGCGGTTGATATATCCGAGGAAAAGGTCAACCTGCTTAACAATGGAATATCGCCCGTTGCCGATGAGGATATCGAGCGTTTTCTTAGGCGGGGCGGTTTGTCGCTTTCAGCTTCAGCGGACGCGCAAAAAGCCTACCGCGAAGCGCAGCTTGTGATTATTGCCGTGCCAACGGACTATGACCACGGAAAGAATTATTTTGATACCTCGGCGGTTGAAAGCGTGATAGGGCAGGTGCTTGCCGTAAACGGCGGCGCGGATATCGTGATACGCTCTACCGTTCCGGTTGGCTTTACGGACAGCGCGCGGAAGCGTTACGGCTGCCAAAGGCTTATCTTCGCGCCAGAATTTCTGCGGGAGGGCAGGGCGCTTTATGACTGCCTTTATCCCTCGCGCATAATAGCAGGCGCGCCGCAGGACTGCCCCGCCGCCACAGAGGCTGCTAAAAGGCTAGCCGAGCTGCTTAAGCAGGGTGCTGCTTGCGGCGATATACCAACGCTTTTTACAGAACCTGCCGAAGCGGAGGCGGTGAAGCTTTTTTCCAACACCTATCTTGCGCTGCGCGTGGCGTATTTCAATGAGCTTGACACCTACTGCGAGATAAAGGGGCTTAATGCAAGGCAGATTATAGACGGGGTATGCCTTGACCCGCGTATAGGCGCGCATTACAATAATCCGTCATTTGGCTATGGCGGCTATTGCCTGCCGAAGGACGCAAAGCAGCTTCTGGCAAATTACAGGGGCGTGCCAAGCGATATAATCGGTGCGGTAGTCAGCGCAAACCGTACGCGCAAGGACTTTATCGCACAGCAGATTGCGCAGAAAAATCCGCGTATTGTCGGCATTTATCGGCTTGCGATGAAAAGCGGCGCGGATAATTTCAGGCATTCCTCGGTTCTGGGAATTATAAGGCGGCTTATGGAAATGCACATAAGCGTGATAGTGTATGAGCCGCTGCTTTGCGGCAGTGAATACTTCTGCGGCTGTAGGGTGTATACAGACCTTGACAGCTTCAAGAGCGGCGCGGATATTATTGTATCAAACCGTATCAGCAAGGAACTTGCGGACGTTGCGGACAAGGTATATACCCGCGATATTTACGGCAGGGACTGACATTGTTTGGAGGTGTTGTTATGGATTGTACAGATCAGCATATTGCTGAAGCCACAGAGATGCGCACAATGATGGGCCTGTTTGCGCTGGAGATTGTTGATAAAAAGCCCGTTGCGCTTTATATCGATAATGAAACAGGCAGAATGATGGGCATTGACACTGCGTTATCTCCGCAGCAGCAGCTTGGAGCATTTCTGTCAAGCGTACAGCAGCAGGATTTGGCGATTGTTTTGCAGACCATAGAGAACTGTATGTCGGGACTTAAGGCGGAGGCGCGCTTTAAGTGGCGGCATTCATCGGGCGAGGAACTGGACATAAGCTGCATTGGTATCCATGCGGAGGAAAGCGAGGGCGGCTATTTCATACGCGGTTATTTCAAGCTTAACATGGAGGACGACCCCGCAGAAAACGAGTATGACACTGTAATACTGAAAAATATGCTCACAGAAGTGATGATGGATAATCTTTCGCTTTGTGCGCTGTGTAATCTTGAAAACAACACCATACGTCTTGTCAAGGACGTGTTTAATATGGGCGGTGTTCTGGGAAAAAGCTATACATACGATACATGGCGCGATACCTTTTCCGCACTGGTTGCGCGTGAGGACTGCGAGAAGTTTGATGACGCAACATTCAGGGGCATGCTGCTGCGCTATTTCAGTAGAACCACCGATGAGCGCATTGAGGAGCTTCGCTGCCTTGACCCTAAAACCAGAACCTACAAGTGGGTAAGGCTGCGCGTTGTGCGCTTCAAGGGCGAGTTTGCATCGCAGTACACAGAAATGCTGGTGCTTAAGGATATAACGGAAAACAGCCACACAAGCTTTAAGGACGCGCTGCGCATAAAGCTTATAAACGGACTTACGCTGCCATATCAGGATATAGACCTTGTAAATCTTAAAACGGGCAAGATGTATTCCTCGGGTATGGGTCAGGGCGAATATGCCGAAAACTTTGATGTGCGCGGCTATTATAATGACGAGCTGTCAAAATACGTCTATATGTGCGATTGCAGCGATAAAAAGCGTGAGGAAATTCTTGACAAATTCCGCGTGGAGCGTATGAGAGAACGCTTCGCCGCCGGCGAAAAGAATATTGAAACCGAGGTGCGCCGTAAAAATCTGCACACAGGTCAGCATGAATGGGTAAGAATACAGGGCTTTGTTTCATCGTATGACGAGGACGGACAGCCGCTTATGGCGCTTGTTACCATACAGGCAATCAACGCCGAAAAGGAGCGCCAAATTAAGGAGCGCCAGATGCTTGAGGACGCGCTGCGTTCAGAGCGGCAGTACAAGCAGGCTATACTTTCCACCGCGTTTGCCATGTATACATTCAACGTCACCACCGACACGCTTTATGACGAGGTTATCGAGGGCGACTATGCCCGCCCGCTTGTGCCGCAGCTTGGGCTTTCCTGCCCCTGCTCCTTCAACGAGTATTTAAGGCGCAAAAGCGAGAGAATTACCTCCGAAACCGAGGCAGAGATTTACCGCAAGACCTTCTGTACGCAGACGCTGCTTGATATGTTTGACAGCAACCGCTGCTGCTTCGATACGGAATATGAGCTGCTTACAAGGGGCATAAAGGGCGTTTACCGCGAGGGTATAATTCTTACAAAGGATTTCCGCAGCGGCGAGGTTTGGGGTCTTATCTATGTAAAGAACATCACCGCCGAAAGGGAGGAAAACAAGCGCGTTGAGCAGACTATCCGTGACGCATTTTATCAGGCGCAGCGCGCCAACAGTGCAAAAACGCTGTTTATGTCGCAGATGAGCCATGATATCCGCACGCCGCTTAATTCAATACTTGGCATGGCGCAGATTGCAAAGGAGCATATAAACGAGCGCGAGCGCGTTATCGACTGTATGAACAAGATTGAATATTCTGGCAGACATCTGTTGGAGCTTATCAATAATGTTCTTGACCTCAGCGCTATTGAGAGCGGAAAAACCGTGCTGGCGGCAGATGATTTCAACATGACGCATTTCCTTGAGGACACTGTAAAGCTTATAAAGCCTGTTGCAGACAGTCACGGACATACGCTTGTGTGCGATTTCCACCCTATGCACGCCTGTGTAAAGGGCGACCCGCTTAAGCTGAGGCAGGTGCTGACAAACATTCTGGGCAACGCGGTGAAATACACCCCCGATGGCGGCACTATCCGTTTTTCTGCGGAGGAGCTTGAGCCTGACCGTCAGGACGTTGCGCGGTATATGTTTACTGTGGAGGACAACGGAATTGGCATGACAAAGGCATTTGCGGATACCATGTTCGACCCGTTTGTGCGCGCGGACGACAGACGTATCACAAAGGTTGAGGGTACGGGACTTGGCATGAGCATTGCGCTTAACATCGCCAGAATGATGAACGGCAATATAACGGTGCGCAGCGAGCTTGGAAAAGGCTCTGTATTTGAGATTACCGTGTGCCTTAAGCGCGGCGATGAGCATATTGCCGACAGATATGCCGAGATTTCCATGGACGAGCCATACAAGGCGCGCCTGTCGGATTATGATTTCAGCGGAAAGCGCGTACTGCTTGCGGAGGATTTGCAGTTCAATGCGGAAATAGCGTGCGAGTTTTTGTCGCAGGCAAAGCTTACTACCGATGTTGCGGAGAACGGCGCAAAGGCGGTGGAGATGTTCGCCGCCGCGCCACAGGGATATTACAGCATGATTTTTATGGATATACAGATGCCGGAGCTTGACGGCTACGGCGCGGCAAGAAAAATCCGCGCGCTGCCAAGAGCAGACGCGGAGGAAATCCCAATAGTTGCAATGACGGCAAACGCTTTTGCTGAGGATATTAAAAAGGCGAAGGAAGCCGGAATGAACAGTCATATCGCAAAGCCGCTTGAAATCCCGCGGCTGATTGCAGAACTTGAAAAATGGTTACAGGAGTAATTGTCTATGCTGGTTGAAAATATTACAGAGCTTATAGGAAACACGCCCGTGCTGCGGCTTAACGGCTTTGAGCAGCACAGCGGCGTTGCGGCGCGTCTTTTTGCAAAGCTTGAGCGGCAAAATCCCGCAGGCAGCGCAAAGGACAGGGCTGCGCTTTATATGATAAACGACGCGGAAAAGCGCGGTCTGCTGAAAAAGGGCGGCGTTATTATCGAGCCGACAAGCGGCAACACAGGAATAGGTCTTGCGGCGGTGGGCGTAAGCCGCGGCTATCGCGTTATACTCACCATGCCCGATACCATGTCGGTGGAGCGCAGAAAGCTTATTGCAGCCTATGGCGCGGAGGTAGTGCTTACGGCGGGAAAGGACGGCATGAGCGGCGCAATCGCAAAGGCGGAGCAGCTTGCCGAGGCGCTTCACGGATTTATTCCCGCGCAGTTTGACAATCCCGCAAACGCGCTTGCGCATTATGAAACCACAGGTCCCGAACTCTGGCGCGACCTTGGCGGCGATATTGATGTGTTTGTTGCAAGCGTCGGCACGGGCGGCACGCTTACGGGCGCTGCGCGTTATCTTAAGGAGCAGAAGCCTGATATCCGCATTGTGGCGGTTGAGCCTGCGGACTCTCCGCTGCTATCGGGCGGAAAGGCTGCGCCGCACAAGATACAGGGCATAGGCGCAAATTTTATCCCCGCAGTGCTTGACAGGTCGCTTATTGACGAGGTAGTTACGGCGGGCGCAGAGGAGTCGTTTCAGTGCGGCAGGGATATTGCCAAAACTGAGGGCGTACTGGTCGGCATATCAAGCGGTGCGGTGCTTGCGGCGGCGGTTAAGCTTGCAAAGCGTCCCGGATTTGAGGGAAAGCGTATTGCAATGGTGCTTACCGATACTGGCGAAAGATATCTTTCCTCAGAAATGTTTGGGGAATAAGGAAGCGGCACAATGAAAAGAATAATAACTATACAGGATTTTTCCTGCGTTGGAAAATGCTCGCTTACAACGGCGCTGCCCGTTATTTCTGCGGCGGGTGTTGAGGCGTGCGGTATTCCCACGGCGCTGCTGTCAAATCACACAGGGTTTGACAGCTTCTACTCGCGCGACCTTACGGAGGAGCTTCCCCCAATCGGTGCGCAGCTTAAGCGCGAAAAAATAACTTTTGACGCAATTTATACGGGATATATCGCTTCCACCCACCAAATGAAGCTGATATCGGATTTTATTGATGAGTTCGGGGAAAATGCGCTTATTTTTGTTGACCCTGTTATGGGCGATAACGGACGGATTTATTCGGGACTTTCACAGGATTATCCCGAAAATATGCTTAAGCTGTGCCGCCGCGCGGATATACTTTCCCCAAATATTACGGAGGCGTGCCTGCTGCTTGGCAGGGAATATTCGCCCGACCTGTCGCGCGCGGAAATAGAGGATATGCTGAAGCAGCTTTTCCGTCTTTGCGGCAGATATGCCTTTATTACAGGCGTGCGTGAGGGCGAAAAAATCGGCGCGGCAGGCTTTGACGGAAGCAGCTTTCACAGCTGCTTTATGCCGCATGAGAACATAGTATGCGCGGGCACGGGGGATATACTTTCGGCGGCGTTTCTTGGCGCTGTAATGCGCGGCGCAGATTTTGACAGCGCGCTTGATATCGCTGTAAGCTTTACATACGAGGCGGTGCGCATAACCGAAAACGACTCCGCACGGCGTTTTTACGGCGTGCAGTTTGAAGCCGCACTGCCTTATTATATTGAAAAGCTTGGGGAGATTTGACCAAATGGCGGGTTTTGAACTGAAGCGGCTGCACAAGGCTATTATATTGCTTGTGATATCTGCGCTGTTTTTTGCGCTGATGAATATGTTTGTGCAGCTTTCGGGAGATGTTCCCACGATACAAAAGGCGTTTTTCCGCAATTTGTTTGCGCTTGTGGTTGCAAGCGGCGTTATGATAAAAAACAAGGTAAGCGTTGTGCCGCCGAAGGGTGCGCGGCTTGATGTGCTGCTGCGCTCGGCGGTAGGATTTGCGGGCGTGCTGTGCAATTTCTATGCACTGGGGCAGCTTAACATTTCGGACGCTTCTCTGCTTAATAAAATGTCGCCGTTTTTTGCGATTATCTTCTCCATCTTCCTGTTAAAGGAAAAGGCAAACCGCGTGCAGTGGGTGATTATCCTGACTGCTTTTGCAGGCGTGCTGCTGGTTATCAAGCCGTCGTTTCAGAATGCACAGCTTGTCCCCTCGCTTATAGGCTTTGCGGGAGGAATGACGGCGGGCTGCGCATATACCTTTGTGCGCAGGGCTTCGCTTCACGGGGCAAAGGGAAGCTGCGTTGTGTTCTGCTTTTCGCTGTTTTCCTGCGTTGCCTCGCTGCCGTTTGTGCTGTTCAGCTACAGTCCTATGACGGCGCAGCAGCTTGTTATGCTTATCTGCGCGGGCTTAAGCGCGGCGGTTGGACAATTCTGCATAACGGCAGCATATTCCTATGCGCCCGCAAAGGAGGTTTCCATATATGATTACTCGCAGATTATTTTTTCGGCTGCGATAGGCTTTTTCGTTATGGGTCAGCTTCCCGACCTGCTAAGCGTTGTCGGCTATATAGTGATAATAGCGGCGGCTTTTGCAATGTTCCGTTACAATAACAGGAAAAGCACATAACAGGATAAAAAAATTCGGAGCGTCTGCTCCGAATTTTTTTTATGAAGAAGCTTTATCTGTACGCGGGAACTGCGTTTTTCGATTTGAACTTCAGCCGTAAATGGTCTGCGATAAGCGCGATGAACTCCGAGTTTGTCGGCTTTCCGCGCGAGGTGTGTACGGTGTAGGAGAAAATTCTTGTCAGCACATCTATATCGCCCCTGTCCCATGCTATTTCGATGGCGTGGCGTATCGCGCGCTCAACGCGTGAGGAGGTTGTCTGATAGCGCTTTGCAACCGTGGGATAAAGCAGCTTTGTAATGCAGTTTATCATCTCATCGTTGTTCACCGACAGCATTATCGCCGTGCGCAGGTAGTGATAACCCTTGATGTGCGCGGGTATTCCCACCTGATGGATAATTTCTGTTACGGCACATTCAAGGTCGGTTTCATCGGGGACGGCGGTAGGCTCGCTTTCAAAGCCGCAAAGCTGCGATATTTTTGTTGCAAGGTAGTAAGGGTCTACCGGTTTTATCATAACACATGCTGCTCCGACATTCATGGCTTCGCGCTCCAGTCGGGGATTTGCTGTATTTGCTACAATTATCACCGTGGGAACGTATTTTTTCTCGGCTTTCAGCCTGCGTATAACCTCTATTGCGTCACAGAACGGCATTTTTTCTTCAAGCACCGCAACATCGGGCGCTTCCGATTTGATTGAATTAAGTACGGAGTTTCCATCACAGCGGCGCGTTATCGCGTACATTCCCATGGCTTTCATTGCGCCTGCCCACGCCATGCCGCAGTCTGCGGTGTCGTTTCCGATAAGAACTTTGATTTGATTTGTCATTTTTTTACCTCCATTGTTGTACGGCTGTACCTTTTTGTTCCGGCACAGGTTATTTTTTACAATCTTATATTACCATAAAATGGTGTAAAATTCAAGAGGTTTTTGGAAATTATTTCAAAGAATTTCCAAATGCATGTAAATCCGCCAAAACGCCGACAAATGCGATAACAATCGCATTTATAGCAGTTTTGAACAGCGCTGTTGAGGGCGAAATCAAGTAATTCTTGTCGAAATCTTAACAGATATGTCGGGCAAAATGTTGTTTTATTGCTTCCAATTGGAAAGCAGCGGTGGAATTTTTTCCTTTTTAAAGGTTCTGCGGCAGTAGTTGCGCGTTATCTCAAACACCCGCGGCGAAAGCAGAAACAGCGCGGCAAGGTTTGGCAGCGACATAAGTCCGTTGAACATATCGCAAAGTCCCCACACTGCGGAAAAATCCATAACCGCGCCAGGAATTGTCAGCGCCGCAAATACTGCGCAGAACGGCTTGCGTGCGCGTTCGCCAAACAGGTAAACCGCCGCGTCTGCGCCGAAGCAGCTCCACCCGATTACAGTGGAAAACGCAAACAGCAGCACCGCAATGGCAAGCAGCTTTCCCGCCGCGCTGCCAAAGGTCTGCGAAAAGGCGTAGGTTGACAGCTGCGCGCCTGTCACTTCGGAGATTACTACCTCGCTGATAAGCGGCACTGTTTTGACGCTGTCAAGAAATATCGGCTCGCCGCTGTCTGAAAGCTTTTGCACGCCTGTTACGGTCATCAGGTTGGAAAAGGTCTGTCCGCTTTGCGTAATTTCAACCGTAAAGCCTGTGCCGTATATGGTGCGGAAATCGGTTTGTGCGCCTGCGCCTGCTTTAAGCAGCGGTGCGCCGCCCGTGATAATCTGTGCGCTCTCTGTAAGGCGGAAATACTGCGGTTCAAGCGATATGCGGCTGAACGCCTCCTCCGCTGTCGGTGCGGTGCAGGGACTTGCAAGCAGCACAACGGCGGTTAGCGAACACATTATTATAGTATCGAAGAATACCTCGAAAATGCTCCACATTCCCTGAATACACGGCTCTGCAACATCTGATGAAGCGTGAGCCGCAACGGAGGTGCCAAGTCCTGCCTCGTTGGAAAAAACTCCACGCCGAAAGCCCATGGATATCGCCTGTTTTATTATGTAGCCGCTTATGCCGCCGCTTACTGCGTCGATGCCAAACGCACCTTCAATAACAGAGCCAAGCACGGCGGGAAGCTGCCCTGCGTATTTCACAGCAATCCATAATGCGCCTATAATATAGAACCCCGACATAAACGGGACAAGCTTTGACGTTATGCTGCCAACGCGCTTTATTCCGCCGAATATAATAAGTATTGTAGGGATACACAGCGCTATTCCAGATATAATCGGCGGTATGCCGAAGCTGCTTTGCAGCACGTCCGCCGCTGAGTTAATCTGCGCCATATTTCCCATGCCGAACGCCGAAAGCACGCAAAGCGCCGCAAATATGGCGGCAAGCGGCTTTGCAAGCCTTTTGGCAAAACCAATCTGAGAAAGTCCCCCGCTGATATAGCACATTGCGCCGCCCTGCCAGCTTCCACTTGCGGTTCGGCGGCGGTAGTATATGCCAAGTACATTTTCGGCAAAGCCTGTCATTGTGCCAAGCAGGGCGGAAATCCACATCCACAGCACCGCACCCGCTCCGCCAGCCGCAAGCGCCGCAGAAACGCCCGCGATATTTCCCGTGCCAAGCGTTGCCGCAAGCGCCGAGGACATAGCCTGAAACTGCGATATAGTGCCGCTTCCGCTGTTTTTTTGCCCTGCGCGTGAAAAAATCGTGCATTTCAGCCAGTGCCCGATATGGCGCAGCTGAAAAAATCCTGTGCCGATACTGAACAGCGCCCCCGCCGAAAGCATAAGCAGCAGCGTGGGCGCGCCCCATATGATATTGTTTATTTGCTCTATAATCTGCATATGTTTGTCCTTCCCGTTTATTGCCGTTAAAACGGACGCTGCGTTTGTGCGCGGCATTGTCTTTTAACAGTTTATGGACAGGCGCGCGGGAATATTACACTGCCGCGGCGCGTCATTTTTCGGAATTATGCACAAATGAAGCAGAATTTATTTAAGTTATACGGCGTTCAAAAAAATTGTACAAATTGTATTGATTTCATGTAATTTATGTTATATTTTGATTGAATAATGTGTTAAAATAGGGTTATACATGGCGAATAACTATGATTGGACAATAAAGATATGACTTTTAAGAGGAAAATATTAACGGTTAATTGGCAGAGTGCAGGAAACGAGGATATCAGGGAACAGCTGGAAAACGAAGGCTATGATATACTTTTTACTGTTACAGGAGAGCAGGCAAGCAGAATGGCGCAGTCACACTGTCCCGACCTTGTGCTTCTGGATTTTGCGCTGCCGTATAATGAATGCGCGGCATTTCTGCATGAGTTTCACCTGTGGACGCATACTCCTGTTGTGGTTATGGCAACGCTTGAGCAGCTTAACTGTATGCCCTATGCACTGGAGAATGGCGCGGACGATTTTATACTGAAGCCGTTTGGTGCGGAGGAGCTGCTGTCAAGAGTAAGAGTGGCGCTGCGAAATTCCGCCCATGATGGCGGCAATATAAAGCAGAGCAGGTTTTCGGTCGGCAGCCTTATAATTGATTATGACAAATACTGTGTTCTTATCGCGGGAATTGATGTACACCTTACTCAGAATGAATTTAGGATTGTTGCACTGCTTGGCAAAAACGCAGGAAAGGTTATCACTTATGAAACCATGATAACCGAATTGTGGGGACCGAATGCACAGGGCGATAACCAGATACTGCGCGTAAATATTGCAAATATCCGCAGAAAAATTGAGCCTGATACCGCTCACCCAAGATATATAATCACAATTGCGGGGGTCGGCTACCGCATGGCGGAGAAATAAGGAAAGCCTGTGCAAAGGTCGCTGCTTGTCTGCGCGGTATGTCTTTTGCTGGGTGTTTGTGCAAGACTTATTGCAGCATTTCTTGCCGCCTTTCTGTATTTTCATTTGACCTCTGCGATTAAAATTGCCTATTGACTTTTTTGCTTTATTATGTTAAAATTAAATCAGCGTAATCATAGTGTAAAGCATAACAGTAAGAAACTGTTCTTATATCCATGATAGTTCGGTTTACGGCAGAGCGTACTGCGTTTGGCTGCTTCCGGGCGGTGGGACAGGGTCTGAAATTACGGAGGTACTACGGTATGATGAAAGATGAAAATATGGATTATCTGTTTAAGGCGGTTCTGACCCTTAATTCCGTTGATGAGTGCTACGCTTTTTTTGAGGACCTTTGCACCCCTCAGGAGCTTAAGGCAATCTCACAGCGGCTTCATGTGGCAAAGCTTCTGACCGAGGACTGCGTTTATAACGAAATCGTCAGAAGAACGGGCGCAAGTACCGCAACTATCAGCCGCGTGAACAAAACCCTCAATTATCAGGCAGCGGGCGGCTATCAAATAGTATTTGACCGCATGGAGAAAGACGAGTAATGGCAGGCTACGGCGAATTTGCTTCGGTTTACGACCTGCTTACCTGCAACGTCCCTTATGATGAGATAGCAGAATACTATGACGGAATTATAGGGCGCTTCGGCGCACCCGGCAGGCTGCTGCTTGATATGGGCTGCGGCACAGGCAGCCTTACGACGCGGCTTGCCGCGCTTGGGTATGACATCATTGCGTCTGACGCGTCTGCGGAAATGCTGAGTATTGCGGCTTCGAAGCTTTCTGACGGAAGCATACGCTATATCTGCCAAAGCATGACCGAAACCGACCTTTACGGCGCGGTGGACATCGCGGTTTCTACCCTTGACAGCATCAATCATCTTGAAAGCGCGGGCGAGATTGCGCGCTGCTTCAGAAGAACTGCCGACAACATGAACAGCGGAGGGCTGTTCCTTTTTGATGTAAACACCATCTATAAGCACCGCTGTGTTCTTGCGGAAAATACGTTTATTTATGATGTGGACGGCGTGTACTGCGCGTGGCAGAATAAATATTCCCCCATGGATAACAGTGTTGAGATAGAGCTTGACCTGTTTTTTGAAAACGATGATGGCAGCTATGACAGGGGCTATGAAAGCTTTAAGGAAATCGCGCTTGCACAGGAGGATTATGAGCGTCTGCTTGTACAGGCAGGGTTTGAGGTGCTTGGCGTGTACGAATATCTCACGTTTAATCCGCCCGCGGAAAACAGCGAAAAGCTGATGCTTGCGGCTCGCAAGCTTTGAAATCACAAAAAATAAATAACAAGCATATAATAGAGGTACAGCAATGGGCAAGATTGTAAGAACCCTGTCGGAGGACGGCAGTGTTCTGTGTTCGGCAATAGATTCAACGGATATGGTAAGGGAGCTTCAGCGTCTGCACAGCTGCACGCCCGTGGTTACGGCGGCGCTTGCACGCATGGTTACGGCAGGCTCGATAATGGGCGCAATGCTTAAAAGCGACGGAGATACGCTTACTCTGCGTGTAAACGGCGGCGGTCCTGCGGGAACGCTTATGGTAGTTGCTGATAACTGGGGCAATGTAAAATGCTGCGCGGATAACGCAAACGTAAATATCCCGCTTAACAGCGATGGGGGACTGGACGTTTCCGCCTGCGTTGGCAGGGACGGGTTTCTCACCGTTGTAAAGGATATGGGACTTAAAGAGCCATATGTGGGGCAAATTCCGCTGGTTTCGGGGAATATTGCGGAGGATATTACGGCATACTATTCCATAAGCGAGCAGATTCCTACCGTATGCGCGCTTGGAATTGTGTTTGATGATAATGCGCAGGTGAAAGGCGCAGGCGGATATATGGTGCAGCTTGTACCGCCGTTTGTGGATTCTGCAGCCGATGTGATTGAGCGCAATCTTTCCGCTATGGAGTCAATATCCGGTATGCTTGCAAAGGGCATACAGCCCGAGGAGTATGCTATGATGGCGCTTGACGGACTTAATGCGGAAGTACTGGACAGCTGGGAGGCTGTGTATCATTGCGATTGCTCCAGAGAAAGAACCGAAAGGGTTCTGATAAGTATGGGCAGGGAAGAAATAGAACGTCTGGCGGCAGAGGACGAAAAGACAGAGGTTGTTTGTCACTTTTGCAATAAGAAGTATGAGTTTTCAACACAGGAAATGTTGGATTTGCTCAAAGAAAAATAATTTTTAAATTTTTTTGAAAAAACACTTGACAAATCGGCTGCAAACGTGTATAATATAAAAGTCGTCAGGAACGAGGGAACAAAACCCCGAGAGAATGACAGCGCTGATGGGAGTTTAGCTCAGCTGGGAGAGCATCTGCCTTACAAGCAGAGGGTCACAGGTTCGAGCCCTGTAACTCCCACCATATGGCCCGGTAGTTCAGTTGGTTAGAACGCCGCCCTGTCACGGCGGAGGTCGTGGGT
>CAZLBL010000054.1:0-15814 GCA_964557825.1 uncultured Ruminococcus sp. | reverse complement strand
ATGGTAAATGGAACCCGCCGCCTAAGAGGCGGGGGACATCTTGCCTAAGTTATTCTTAAGTTAATATGCAAGGCAGACCCGCCGCCAATGGCGGCAAGTCTGTCAGTCTTCCAAATTACTGCTCCTGCGCCTTAAGCTGCTCCGTAGGGTCCTGCATACGCTCTACGCTGTAGAATGTTACGGAAGTGCTGAGCTGATAAATATACTCCGTGGGCGAAGGATCGGACTCGTCCGTTTTCTCCTCTGTTGCGGTTTCAATAGTTTCGTTGCGTCTTACGCCGAGGTGCTTGCAAAGCAGATCAATTGCCTCGTCCATAGACTCAGCTTCAATCTCTGCGATAAGCTCCTCGTACATACTTTCATTGAGAGGATAGGAGAGGGAGTAGCCATTAAGCTTTACAGCCTTTCTAGTGCTGTCACCATTCTCAACCTTGAAATAATTGTTTACCTCATCAGCAAATGCAAGGAGGTCTGCGGGGTCAAGCGCATTTACAGTGAAATCAACTGTAATCGCACCAACAGTCTGGGAAACGCCAAGTGCGTTCTGAAGCTCTGTCCAGCGCTCCTCAGAAGCAATTTCCTCATCGGTTTTCTCAATATCCTGTGTAACGTAGGTCTTAAGGTCATATGTAACCTCTTCCTCCTCAAAATACTGGGGAGCAAGCGTTGCGGTTGTAGGCTCGCCTACTGTAATGGACTCAACCAGGACATTGGTTTCGCACTGCTCAAGGAATGCCCTGAACTCTGCATCAGCCTGATATGTGGTCATTTCCTCAAAGAACATATTGGCGTAATCCTCGCCTTCTTCGTAAGCGTCCATTATCTGGTCTTTAAGGGATTCTTTCATTGCTGCTTCGCTCTGCGCGTTCTGAAGCTCAAGCTCTTTAGACGCCAGAGTTTTGTTGGAATTATTAACACTTTCAATCTTGGGAACAATAAACATCCAGATACCAAGACCGAGAATAAGTATAATGGCAACAACAAGTATGCCTATTCTTTCCTGTTTGCTGAGTTTCATTATTCAGCCACCTCCTGCTGTTCTTCGGATTCTGTTTCAAATACTGCGTATTCCTCGTCATTGCCAACCTGCATATTCATATCAATTGAGAACGTAAAAATAGTATCATACACAGATTTGTTGTTGTCAGACCTAAGGTAGCTGTAAATTACGCCGTCCGAGGAATTTTCCTTGGAGAAGCCGGTGTAATTTACATTAACGAAATACGGCTCACCGTTCTTGTTAAGCACCTTTTCAGTGAGGTACTCAGCATACTTTGAAGGAATAGCGGAGGGGTCGCCCTTGCATTTGCCTATGAAGGAAACGCTGACGGAATAATCGCTGACATCAATGCTTGTAATGAACAGCTCCTCATCGCCCGTAAGCACTCCCGCGTCCTCGCCAAGAGGCTCGCAAACCTTGTCATAAACATACTTGGTTGCTTTCGGCATATAGTTGAACAGCAGCTTAACCTGATCCATGCTGTCATTATAGCTTTCAAAGCCTGCAAGCATTGACTGCCTGTTGCGGACGATCGAAATATCGTTTTGCAGGACTGGATCGTCTATCTTCGTCTGGATTGTTTTTATCTGTTCCTGCGCATTATTGTTGAGAATATCAAAGATCATTCCCACGCCGAATACCAGCGCAGCGGCAGCAGCACAGCAGCCCACAAGTCCAAGCAGATAACCGTTCATGCCCTTGGATTCCTTAGCGGAGGTTGCTTCCAGCAGGTTGATATGCTCAAGGTCCTTGTTTCTGCGGTAGATAGCGCCGATAGCGTTTGCGTACTTTGTGAAATCAATCTCCGCCATGGTGATTACGGTGCTGGGAGTAGCCAGTACATAAGCGGGAACATTAAACGAAGAAATCGCATTTGAAAGCTCGATAAAGTTCTGAATATCGCCGTAGAACATTATTTCCTTAAGCGGCTTTGCACCCTTGCGGCTCTTGATAAACTGAATCATTCTGAACAGGTTGTCATAAACCGCTCTGGTTACATAGTCGGGAGCGTTGTCATAATCTGCGGGGTCTATATTGAAGAAACGCGAGAATACAATTTGGTTATCCTCATACAGGTTCATGTTAAGGAAGTTCTTATCAATCTGTATAAGAAGCAGGGGCATTCTGTCCGCCATCTTTGGAGTGTTTACGATAAGACGGGTTACGGAGTTGTTGGAAATATTAACGGCTCTCAGCGAAAGACCGATATGTGAGAACAGTCTTACATAGCCGTCAACAAGACGCTGCGGGCAGGCAGAAGCGATAACCTTTATCATCTTGTTCTTTTCCTCGTCCTCAACCTCGCCTGCGATGGTGTAGGAGATGTTGTACTCAGAATTTACGCCCATGTTGGACTGAATCATTGCCTCAATAGCAACGGTGTTCTTCAGGCTCTTGGGCTTGGGCAGCAGCAGTTCCTTGTAAACAATGGAGCTAGAAGTAATGGACACGATGGCGTCCTTTTCCTTGATGCCCTTGGTTTTGATTATGTCGTTAAGCTCGGCGGCAACCATGGGGACATCGGTAATGTAGCCATTGGAAACCGAGCCGAGAGTAAGCTCACGGATATCGGCGTCCTGCACTCTTACCTTGCTACCGCTGTGAACGCCGATAACAAGCTTTATTTGTCTGTCGGTAATATCAATAGAAAGCATATTTTCACCTCAAAATATAATATGTTGTTTTTTACGAAGCCGCAGCGCGCTGCTTTTCCGCATCAGGAAATATCTGTCATGCCACCGTACAGCATGGGGAACAGTGCGGCCAGTACAAGACCAATCATAACGCCCATGATGATAATCATCAGAGGTTCCATAAGTCCAACCAGCTTACCGATAGCGGAATCGGCTTCTTCGTCGTAGTAGTCAGCAGCCTTATTGAGAATAGTATCAAGCGTACCGGACTCCTCGCCGACGTAAATTATCGAGGTGAACATACCCTCGAATATTTCTGTTTTTTCGATAGCCTTTGACATACTCTCGCCAAGCTTTATATTGTCGATAGCTTCTTCAAAGCGCTTTCTTACATATGTATTGGAAATAACCGCAACGGATTTTTCTATACAGTCAACAAGCTGAAGACCTGCACCGTAAAGGTTCGCCATATTTCGCGCAAAACGACCCGTATAAATGGTTGACATCAGCTTGCCTACCTTGGGTATTTTGAGCAGCATTTCATCAAACTTCAGCTTTGCCTTTGGTATACGCATCATTATCCAGATTAAAGCAACGATAACGCCGATTACGATAAGATAAACATACCAATGGTTTATCATGGAGTCGGATATCGCCATCATAGCCGCGCTAAGCGGGCTCATATCCTCAGGGTCCATCATGGAGCCGAACTGCGGCAGAATCATGGTAAACATCAGTATAACAACCGCGATAATAAGCACCAACAGCACCAACGGATAAATCATTGCGCTTTTAACCTTGTTTGCCGTCTTGTTGGCGTTTGCAAAGTGGTCGGACACTCGGTTAAGTATCTGGTCAAGCGTACCAGAGGCCTCACCGGCAGCAACCATGCTGACAAACATCTCCGGAAAAACGCCGGGCTTTGAGTAAAGAACGTCCGAGAAAGATTTACCTTTCTGTACTTCCTCGTAAATATCGAGAAGAACCGCCTTTGCCCTTTTGTTCTCCTGCTGTTCCTGCAAAATATGCAGCGCCCTTACAAGCGATAAACCCGCCGAAGTCATAGACGCAAGCTGTCGCGCCAAAAACGATACCTCTTTTGTTTTGAACTTGTACTTTACATCGACCGCCGCGTTAAGGTCTTTCTCGCGGTACTTTGTGCAGTACAGATTTCTCTCCTTCAGCTTTGCCTGAAGTTCCTGATAATCCTCTGCTGTTTCGACGCCTCTGACCAACTTACCGGACACGTCAGTGGCAACGTATGAGAATTTTTTCACCGGATAACCTCCCATTCCCCCTGCAATATCTATTGCATGAATTAAAACCGCAAAAAGGCGCAACTCGCCCGTTGCTGTTTTTAGTATATAAATTATACCATAATTTCGCCTTTATTTCAAGCGTTCTGTTTACATTTTATTGCAATCGCGGCAAATTAAAGGATAATTTCGTGTAGAAATTCTTGCCCCGCTTATGTGCAAATTAACCAAGTAAACGTTTTCGTTGTTCAAAATAACAGTCCAAATGGCAATTTACAATGTCGCATACAAGGCGAACCTGCCAAATCATATGCACACTGGCAGAAAGATATCCCGCAAAGTCCCGAAATATCCTTATTTCAATAAGGGGCTTGCCCCGTCATTTAACGTGGCAAGGGTTGGCTTTGCCAACCTGCCATTCAGTAGGGGATTGTATCCCCTACTGAATGGTAAATGGAACCCGCCGCCTAAGAGGCGGGGGACATCTTGCCTAAGTTATAATGTAGAGATTTGAAGAAGCAAGGTAAAAGTTTCAAAAAATGCTTGACAAATTATTTTTAATCTGATATAATGACATGGTTAAGGCTTATCCACTACCTTAACTCCTTTCTCGCACATAGGGTGCGGGATATAATCCAGAAGGAGGTGCTTATAAATGGCAAAGATTACAGAAAAGTATGAAGCAATCATCGTTTTCTCTCTTAAGAAGGACGAGGAGCAGATCAAGGCTCTGACAGCAAAGTTCGCTGACCTTATCAAGGAAAACGGCACACTCGGCGAAATTGACGAGTGGGGCAAGAGAAAGCTCGCATACGAAATCAACTACGAGACCGAGGGTTACTACGTTCTGTACAACTTCGAGTCCAAGCCTGATTTCCCCGCAGAGCTGGAGCGTATCATCAACATCACAGATGGCGTTCTGCGTTCCATCGTAGTCCTCAAGCAGGGTGCGTAAGCAAAAGCTTATAATCGGGAGGTGTATCTATGTTTAACAAGGTTATCATGATGGGTCGCATCGTAAACGATATCGACTTCAAGACAACGCCCACAGGCGTAAACGTAGCCTCTTTCCGCATTGCGGTTGACAGGCGCTATCAAACCAAGGGAGAAGAAAGGAAGTCCGACTTTTTCAACATTGTTGTATGGCGGCAGCAGGCGGAATTTGTAAACCGCTATTTCTCCAAGGGTCGCATGATAATGATTGAAGGTGAACTTAACACCAGAAACTACACCGACAAAAACGGCAATCCTAATACATGGTATGAGATAGTTGCCGACCGCGTAAGCTTCACAGGCGAAAAGGCACAGAGTGGCTCTTACAGCGACTCCTACGGCGCGCCTGCACCGTCCGCTCCCCCGCAGTATTCTGCTGCTCCCGCCCCCGCGCCTGCGGCAGCGCCTGCAAGCAGCTTCTCTGCATCGGAGTCTGATGACGACTACCCGTTCTAATTGAACAAAAATTACCGTTTTACCTATATCAATAAGGAGGTTAAGTACCATGGCTGAAAAGTTTGAGAGATCCGCTCACCCCATTAAGCGTCCTAGAAAAAAGGTTTGCCAGTTCTGCGCTGAAAAGGCTGAGTTCATTGATTACAAGGACGTTGCTAAGCTGAGAAAGTGCATGACAGAGCGTGCTAAGATTCTTCCCAGAAGAGTTACAGGCTGCTGCGCATTCCACCAGAGAGCGCTTACAACAGCAATCAAGAGAGCAAGACAGGTTGCTCTTATCCCCTACACCGCTGAGTAATTTTACAAAGCCATTCCCCGTCAATCGGCGGGGAATTTTATTTTTTGCGGCTGTTTTCCAAAACAGCCTTTTTATGTATTGATATTGCGGAAAAAATATCGTATAATAACTATCAGCGAGGTTTTTCAGAATGATTATGGGAGGGAAAGAGATATGCCGGGGTTTGTTCATCTTCATGTTCATACCGAGTACAGTCTGCTTGACGGCGCGTGCCGTATAGACAGGCTTGTCGAGCGCGCAAAGCAGCTTTCCCAGACCGCCCTTGCTATAACCGACCACGGCGTACTGTACGGCGCAATTGAATTTTATGACAAATGCAAAGCGGCAGGTATAAAGCCGATAATCGGCTGTGAGATATACGTTTGCGGCAACGGCGGACTTTCCGATGTGCGCCGCCGCACGGAATACCACCTTACGCTGCTGTGCAAAAGCAACGAGGGCTACCAAAACCTCTGCCGGCTTGTTTCGGAATCCTCTTTCAACAGCAATAACGGCACGCCGATATGCAGCCGCGAAATGCTGAAAAAATACAGCGCGGGAATAATAGCACTGTCAGGCTGTCCGCAGGGTGAAATTCCGCGCCTGCTCTTGCAGGGAAAGCTTGCCCATGCCAAGGAAGCCGCCAACGATATGCGCCAAATTTTCGGAGATGATTTTTATATAGAGCTGCAAAATCACGGAACGGATACCGATATCCGTCTTGCCGCGCTGCTAAGGCAGCTTGCGGAAAGCTGCGGCATACCGCTGTGTCCCACAAACGATGTGCATTATATACTGCACTCAGACAGCCGCACACAGAAGCTGCTTTGCTGCATAGGCGCAAACAAGCGCCTTTCAGACGAAAACCCGCAGGCGCTGCCAAATGACGAATATTATCTTAAAGATGAAAACGAGATGCGCCTGTACTTCGCCGAAGCCGAGCTTGCCAATACCGCCGCTATCGCCGATAAATGCAATGTGGAATTTGAGTACGGCGTTACCCGACTCCCGCGCTTTACAGCCGATGGAATTGAGGACAACTGCGCCTATTTCCGCAGGCTTGTGCATAACGGTGCCAAAAAACGCTACGGCAAAATTTCCACGGAGATTTCCTCGCGGCTGGAGTATGAGCTTTCCGTTATAGAAAAAATGGGCTTTGTGGATTATTTCCTTATTGTATGGGATTTTATACGCTATGCCAAAAAGCAGGATATCCCCGTAGGGCCAGGGCGCGGCTCGGGTGCAGGAAGCCTTTGCGCCTACTGCATGGGAATTACGGATATAGACCCGCTGCGTTATAACCTGCTTTTTGAGCGCTTTCTTAACCCCGAGCGCGTAAGTATGCCCGATTTTGATATAGATTTCTGCAACGAGCGCAGGCAGGAGGTTATAGAATATGTCCGCCGCCGCTATGGGGCAGACCATGTGGCGCAGATAATCGCGTTTGATACCATGAAAGCAAGGGGCGCGCTGCGCGACGCTGCAAGAGTGCTTGGGATTTCTTATTCCGCAGCCGACGCGGCAGCAAAGCTGATACCTCATTTCAAAGCAACGCTGGCAGAGGAAGCCGAAAATGGAGAGCTTGCAAAGCTTTGCCAATCACAGCCCGAAATCCGCGCGCTTGTCGAAGCCGCAAAGGGAATTGAGGGTATGCCCCGCCATGCCACAACCCATGCCGCAGGAATAGTAATCACCCGTGACAAAACAAGCGAATACGTCCCACTTAAGACAGAGGACGGCGAAACCGTAACTCAGTACACCATGGGCGCGCTTGAAAAGCTTGGTCTGCTTAAGATGGATTTTCTAGGACTGCGTAACCTTACCGTAATAAAGCGCGCCGAGGATATGATAAAAAAATCTCAGCCTGATTTCAGCATGAGTAATATAGACGAGCATGACAGCGCGGTGTTTGATATGCTGTCGGACGGGTATACAACAGGCGTGTTCCAGTTTGAAAGTGCGGGCATGACAAGCGTGCTGAAGCGGCTGCACCCCGAATCGATAGAAGACCTTACTGCTGCGCTTTCCCTTTACCGCCCCGGACCTATGGCGTCTATCCCGACCTATATAGAAAACAAGCACAAAAAGCCCGAAGAGATAACGTATCTTCACCCGCTGCTGAAGGATATACTTTCCGTAACCTACGGCTGCATTGTGTATCAGGAACAGGTTATGCAAATTTGCCGCGTTATGGGCGGGTATTCCTACGGCAGAGCCGACCTTGTGCGCCGCGCAATGGCAAAGAAAAAGCACGATGTTATGGAAAAAGAGCGCAGCGCGTTTGTTTACGGCACAGACTCAAACTGCGGCGCGGTAAAGAACGGCGTTCCCGCAGATATAGCAAACACCGTTTTTGATGAAATGAGCAGCTTTGCCTCGTATGCCTTCAACAAATCCCATGCGGCGGCATATGCCACAGTGGCTTACCGCACGGCATATCTCCGAAAGCACCACTATACCGTATACATGACCGCGCTGATATCCAGCGTGCTGGATTGGACGGATAAAATGGTGGAATACATCAATGACCTCACAGATAACGGTGTTAAGCTTCTCCCGCCCGATATAAACAGCAGTATGGCAGAGTTTTCCGTGGAGGGAAAGCAGGTCAGATACGGACTTCTTGCCGTAAAAAATCTTGGCAGAAACTTTATAAATTGTATAATCAACGAGAGAAATAACGGAGAGTATACATCTCTTGCCGATTTCTGCATAAGAATGGCGGGCTTTGACAACAACCGCCGATATATGGAAGCGCTTATCAAATGCGGCGCATTTGACAGCTTTCCGCAGAACCGCAGGCAGATGATATCCTCAATAGACAAGCTGCTTGACATGGCGCAGGCAGAATACAGCCGCGCCGCAAGCGGTCAGCTTGACCTTTTCGGTGAAGATGAAAGCAGCCCGCAGAACTTTGTTTATCCGCAGATGGAGGAATATCCCCGCGGCCAGCTTCTCGCCATGGAAAAGGAAATGGTAGGGCTGTATCTTTCAGGACACCCCGCGCAGGAATATATCCCGAACGCACCAGAAGATTGCTTGTATATCGCAGACTCCGCAGAACTTCGCGAGGGCAGCAGTGCCGTAATCCTTGGAATAATAACGGATATCCGGAGCCACACCACAAAAAACGGCAGAACAATGGGATTTCTTGCACTTGAGGACAGCACCGCCGCCATGGAGGCAATTGCCTTCCCCAAGCTTTACGAAAGCAATATACGGATTTTCAAGCGCGGCGAGGTTGTGCTGCTGCGCGGAAAAATATCCCGCAAGGACGGCGTCGCAAAGCTTATCGCGGAAAGCGCCGCGCGCGCCGATACACTGCCCGCCAAAAAGCGCCGCACGCTTTATATCAATCTGCGCGCAGACGACAGCGCGGCACTTAACGCGGTAAACGCGCTGCTGCTGCAATACAGGGGAGTATCGGAAATACGCCTATGCTATATGGATACGCGCTCCGTAATGAAACCAAACCACATAAACGGTGTCAGAATATGCACATATTTAACCGCAAAACTTGAACAAATTTGTGGAAAAAGCAACATTATTGTCAAGTGATAATGTTAAACCGAAAAAATCACTTGACTATAAAGGGCATTTTGTAGTAAAATATAGGTTGAATAAAATAGCCTGCCATTGGCAAGTATCATCATACAGAAACGGAGATTTTTAAGATGCAAAAGACAATCGGTGTTTTAACAAGCGGCGGCGACGCCCCCGGCATGAATGCCGCAGTTCGCGCTGTAACAAGAACCGCAATCGCAAAGGGCTTTAAGGTAATGGGTATCCGCCGCGGCTACAACGGTCTGCTTAACGGCGACGTTTTCGAGATGAATGCCCGCGCCGTATCCGACATTATCCAGAGAGGCGGCACGGAGATTTTCACCGCACGCTGCAAGGAGTTCAAGGATTGGGAATATGTTCTTAAGGCAAAGGAAAAGTGCGAGGAGCTTGGTATTGCTGGTATAGTTGTAATCGGCGGCGACGGCTCGTTCAGAGGCGCGGCTGACCTTTCAAGGGCAGGTATTCCCTGCGTAGGCGTTCCTGGCACTATCGATAACGATATCCAGTGCACAGAGTACACAATCGGCTATGATACAGCCATGAACACCGTTATGGAGCTTGTTGACAAGCTGCGTGATACCTCCCACTCGCACGAGCGCTGCGCCGTTGTTGAGGTAATGGGCAGAAATGCAGGTCACATTGCGCTTAACACAGGTATCGCCTGCGGCGCAACTGCCATACTTGTTCCCGAAGTTCAGTACGACATTGAAAAGGACGTTATCGCAAAAATCAAGGCAGGTCAGGCTGCCGGCAAGGAGCAGTTTATAGTTATTGTTGCCGAGGGAATCGGCGGCACAGAGGAAATTGCAAAGAAGATTGAAGCTGCAACAGGCGTTGAGTCCAGAGCAACTATTCTGGGTCATGTACAGAGAGGCGGCTCGCCCACAGTACGCGACAGAGTAATGGCAAGCGAAATGGGATATTATGCCGTAGAACTGCTTGAAAAGGGCATTGGCAACCGCGTTGTAGGTCTTAAGGACGGCAAGGTTTACGATGTTGATATTCAGGAAGCGCTCAGCATGAAGAAGCCGTTTAACGAGCGTCTGTACAAAATCGCAAACGAAATCAGCCTGTGATAACAGGTTCGGCAAAGCAGCTTCTGTCGGCTTAAAGGACGGAAAAGTATTAACAGAGTAGGTTTTCGCGCGTTAAGTGCCCATTGGACGGAGAGTTGCCAACGGGACGAAAAAGCTTTGTATGGCTTTGCGGTGCGGAAGTCGCATCTCGCTGCTTATACATAAAACTCATGAGTTGCCATAACTTATCCGTAATTTATGTATCGGCATAAAGGAGGATAATTTATGGCAATTTTGAAAATGTTTGCAAACTCGGCAAAGGAACTCAAAAGCCTGCGCTGCATAACAGTCACGGCAATGCTGATAGCGCTTAATCTTGCGCTTAAATCGGTAACAATCTACATAACAGCCGACCTGAAGATAAGCTTTTCCTATCTTGCACTTGCAACGATAGGTATGCTGTTTGGTCCTACCGTGGGCTTTCTTGCGGGTACAGTAACCGATATTCTTGGGCTGCTGGTGCAGCAGATGATGAGCGCGTTCAACCCGCTGTATACACTGGTTGAAGCAACTGGTGGAATGCTGTACGGGCTGTTTTTATACAAGCTTCAGCCGATTAACCTCGGCAAGGAAAGCTTCAAGTCTGCCGCCGACCGCAGCACAGCATTGTTAAGCGGAATAAACGCAAAGCTTCTCTCGGTGCTTATGGTAATTACGGCGTTTGTTTTGTATGAAATCTATCATTTCAACGAGCTTTTTGTGGTTTATGTGATAATAATCGCGTTTGTGTATGGAATTTTCCTGCACAAGCTTGCCGCACTGCCGTGGAAGCAGCTTCTGCGCATTGTCGGGGCAAAGCTGTCCGTTGCATTTGTGTGCAATATAGTCATGACCCCCGCCGTTATGGTGATTATGGGTACATGGTCGCCAGAGCTTGCGCTTAACGAAAAAATCCCGATAAGGCTTGTAAAAAATGCAATTCAAGTCCCAGTGGATATCATTATACTTACGCTTATACTGTTCCCTATAATGGCGGCATATAAGAGAATTTTCAAAGACTCCGCCGCCGCGAAAACAGACAGCGGCGCAAAAACATAAAACGAGGTGTGATTTATGAACAGACTGGGAGTTATCGGTGCGGGAAATATGGGCGCCGCAATAATCAACGGAATTAAAAAAAGCGGCATGGATATCCAGGTTTTCGCCTACGATAAGCTTGGTGAAAAGCTGGCTTCGCTGCCCGTTACGGTATGCAGCAGCGAAAAGGAAGTTGTAAAACAGTGCAAATATGTCCTGCTTGCCGTTAAGCCGCAGGTGCTTGCCGCTGCGCTTGAAGCGCTTGCGCAGGAGGTGACCCCAGATACTGTTTTCATCTCAATCTGCGCGGGTATTTCCGCAGAGTTTATCCGTAAGCACACCATACCCGCGGCTAAGGTAGTTTTGGTAATGCCCAACACCCCCATGATGCTGGGAGTTGGCGCTTCTGCAGTAAGCCGCGCCGATGGCGTTTCGGACGAAGAATTTGCGTTTGCGCGCAGTATTATAGGAAGCTGCGGCATAACCGAGGTTGTCCCCAGCAACAAAATGAAAGAGGTTATCGCAATAAACGGCAGCTCCCCTGCTTTCATCTACCTTTACGCCAAAGGCTTTGTTGACTACGCAGCCGAGGTTGGAATTGACAAGGACGCCGCGCTTAAGCTGTTTGCGCAGACGCTGGTAGGCTCGGCTAAAATGCTTACCGACAGTGGAATGACCGTGGACGAGCTTATAAAACAGGTTTCCTCTCCCGGCGGCACGACCATTGCGGGTCTTGAAAAGCTGTATGACGGCGATATCACGGGTGATGTAAAGCGCGCCTGTGAAGCCTGCACCAAGAGAGCCTATGAGCTTGCTGAATAAAAATCTGTTGCCTTAATTACATTCCCCCGCTTCTGATTGCAGAAACGGGGGAATGTTCTATTTCTCGTTAATCTTGCTTCCGCTCTTGAAAATAAGTCCCGCAAGCAATCCCGCAACTATCGCGGCAGTAATTCCTGCCGCTGCCGAGGTAAGCCCGCCCGTAAGCGCGCCTATAAGTCCGTCCTTGTCCACCGCTTCCTTTACGCCCTTGGCAAGCAGATTGCCAAAGCCTGTCAGCGGCACGGTTGCGCCGCCGCCCGCAAAATCAATCAGCGGCTGATATACCCCCACCGCGCCGAGGATAACCCCTGCCACAACGTATGATACAAGTATTCTGGCAGGTGTAAGCTTTGTAAGGTCGATAAGCAGCTGACCCACAACGCAGAACGCGCCGCCGACAACAAACGCCCAAACATACTCCATAAACATATCCATATCAGTTCTCCCTTAGTACGAGGTAAGTTCCACAGCGTGCGCAATTCCCGGAATTGAACCGCCCTGCTGCACCATAGTTGTTGACATAAGCGCGCCTGTTGCGCAGAAAAGCACCCTGTCAAGCTCTCCGCTTTCAATGCGCTTCATAAAATGTCCGCACATCATTGAAGCGCTGCACCCGCAGCCCGAACCGCCTGCATGAACGTCCTGCGTTTTACGGTCAAAAAGCATAAGTCCGCAGTCCTTGTGATATTTTTCAATATCCACGCCGTCGCGCCTGAACAGGTCATGCAGAAGCTGGCTGCCGACATATCCCAAATCTCCCGTAATAATAAGGTCATAATCCTGCGGGTGGCTTGCCATGTGCGTAAAATGCCTTGAAAGCGTGTCATAAGCCGCGCCCGCCATTGCCGCGCCCATATTGTTCAGGTCATTTATGCCCATATCCTCAATCTTGCCAACCGTAGCCGCACGGATAAACGGCGGTCTGCCTGCGTCCGCTATAAGTGCAGCGCCCGCTGCGGTTGCAGTCCACTGCGCTGTGGGAGGTCTTACTCCGCCGTAATTAAGCGGAAATCTGAACTGCCGCTCCGCCGAACTGAAATGCGAGGAAGTAACTGCTAGCGCTTTATTGGCATAGCCTGCGTTTACCATTGCCCCCGCAAGCAGCAAGCCCTCCGCAAAGGTTGAACAAGCGCCGTAAATTCCAAGAAACGGTATATAGTAATCCTTTAAGCCGTAGGACGAGCTTACACACTGGTTAAGCAAATCCCCCGCAAAAATCAGGTCGATATCTTCCGGCGCTGCGCCCGCTTTTTTCATAGCATGACCGACAGCCTTTTGCTGAAACATTGCTTCCGCCTGCTCCCATGTGTCAGTGCCACCCTTGTTATCATCAATCACCTCGTCAAACTCGCCGCCGTATGGACCTTCGTTTTCCGCTTTGCCTACAACCGCCGCATAGCTGACTACGGAGGCTTTGTTATATCTGAAGGTTTTTCCGCCTTTGCAATGTGCCATAAAATCCCCCTATTTAATAAACAATCCCACAATATAATAAATTATTCCGTACAGAACCGAAGCGGATATGCCGTATACAATGACGGGTCCTGCGATTACAAACATTTTCGCGCCAAGACCCAGAACATACCCCTCGGATTTGAAATCAATCGCAGGCGAAACCACCGCGTTTGCAAAGCCTGTTATCGGCACAAGCGTTCCCGCGCCGCCATGCTGCGCTATCCTGTCGTACAGCTCAAAGCCTGTCAGCAGCGCGCTTAGAAAAATCAGCGTCATAGAGGTTACCGCAGCCGCGTGTTCCTCGCTTAACCCCAGATAAGCGTAAAGATTAAGCAAGCCCTCGCCTATGGTGCAGATAATGCCGCCGATAACAAACGCCTTTGGCAGCGTTTTGTACATTTTGGAGTTTGGAGAGCGTTTCTTGGCAAGCTCGCCGTACTCGCGGTTGGATATATTCATAAGCAATGCTCCTTTTCAAGTATTTTGTTTTTATCATATTGTGCCGATTTTGCGCGCAAATACTCATATTTTCAAAAAATTTTTGATATTATCATGCTAAAGTATTGACAAATCAACACTTTTGCGATAAAATAAAAATATCATAAAAAATAAGGCTGCGCCATCACATAGGGAGGAATAATCATGTCAATAATCAATGTTATGGAAGCTTTTGTTTCCGAGAGAATAGAGGAAAGGCTTGCAAACGAAGCCTGCTGCAAATGTGAGCGCTGCATTGACGATATGAAAGCAATAGCGCTTAACAAACTCCCTGCAAAATATGTAAGCTCCCACAACGGAGAGTTGTTTTCAAAGCTTGACGCTTCCATAAGGCAGAATGCCGTTGATATAAACATCGCGGTCACCGCTGCGATCGACGCCGTTTCAAAGCGTCCCTCTCATTGATAAATATAACCCAAAGCCCCGCTGCGACTGCACGGGGCTTTAACCATGCAGCGGAAAGCACAGAAAGTCGGGCAGAAATGCGCGGGGCATGGTATACTGTAATTACAGTCAAGGAGAAAGGCGGTGCTGCTGTGAACGGCTGGGCAGATGGTCTGCAAAACGCAATGCCGAACGCCCCGAAAAATCGGGGCGTTTACCATTTTCTGTTGAAGCTGGGGGCGTCAAGCATGGGATTTGAGGTGCGCATTGGCTTTCGAGGTCTTGCCGTTATATGGTCTGATATGTTGAACTCTTTTTTCTTGGGCGCGTTCCTGTACAGCTCCATATAATGCCTGATGGATATATCAAGCTGCTTTGTTCTGCCAAAATCGTGTGATATTTCAAGCCTTTCGCGGCAGACAAAATGCCGCTGCATAAGCTCGGGGCTGTCAAACAGCAGGTCGCCCTCCTCGTCAATATGATAACCAAGTCTGTCTGTGGGCAGGAAATACTCGCGTATATCGCCTGTTATCACAATTGAAAAAGGCTGCTTAGGGGCGCGGATAATCTGCTTTACGCCGTCAAACGGGATATAATACAGCCGCCGGTAAATCGTGCGCTCGCCATAAAGATGGTGCTGTCCCGCATAGCGGCTGTATATAATTCCCTTGGGCAGTATGTCGAAATAGGTATATCTGGCATGAAAGCGCGCTTTTCTGTCCGCAATATACGCGCCCGCAAAGCAGAATATCATTCCCGCCGCAACACAGCCAAGCGCGATATAAACCATAAGAAGCGCAAAGCCGCTGTCGCCGTCCGCGCGCATATTGAACACTATATTTGCTGAGCAAAAAACGCACGCCGCCGCAAGCGGGGCAAGCAGCGCCGCAAGCACAGTTTTAAGCCGCTTTTTATATATAGTGGTGTCGCAATGGAAAAAATCGCGCACAGCGCCGCCTCCTCTCGTTTTTATGTCCACTTAGATTATAACAGATAGCCGCGCAAAAATCAACTGTCTGTTTGCGGAGGATTTTAACCGCCTTGGCAAGCAGAACGAGAAATGGTTATTTTGCATAATTATTCGAGTGGCATTTGGCTTTTTGGTGGCAATTTTAGATAAATTTTCGGTTCGGTTTTGGTTTTTGCGACAAAAACTCTTGACTTTATATATATATAGGTAAATCTCCATAAGGATATTTTCAAATCCCAACAGAATAGACAAGGCGCAAGCTCATTTGCACACGGTAATTGTAACAATTTCATAATTTCAAAGGCGTTAGGGAAACTAATGTCTTTTTTTTATGCCTATTGGAACATAGCCAAACGGTAAGGCAACAGACTTTGACTCTGTCATTGTGGGTTCGATTCCCGCTGTTCCAACC
>CAZLBL010000053.1:0-15862 GCA_964557825.1 uncultured Ruminococcus sp. | reverse complement strand
CCTGTGACCCTCTGCTTGTAAGGCAGATGCTCTCCCAGCTGAGCTAAACTCCCATTCAATTCCGTGTCATCATGCTTTCCCTTGACGACTTCTCTATTTTACACCAAACCCACCGTTTTGTCAATAGCTTTTCGCAAAAATAGCATTTTTCACAAAACATCAGCATATATTATAGGTTAATATTTGCATTTTTAACAAACAAAATCCAAAACTTACTAAAAGTAATATTGCCGAAAATACATATAATATAAATGCCGCAGCGGTAAGAAATGCAGGACGCGGCAAAGGAGGATAAAAAATGCTTGATAGAATAGCTCTTTGTCTTTTGATAATCGGCGGTCTTAACTGGGGTCTTGTGGGCATATTCAGCTTTGACCTTGTAGCGTGGGCTTTCGGCGGACAGGGCGCTGCGATAAGCAGAATTGTGTATATACTTGTTGCCCTGTCAGCGGCATGGTGCATATCTCTGCTGTTCAGGAAAAACGCAGTAACTGCCGAAGAAATGTAACGCCATGTGCCGCGCCGCTCTTTTAACCGGCGCGGCACATTTTTACAAAAAGCGCTGCCAAAGCGCATAATAATCCCATTATAATCCATTTTTGGTAGTTGATTTTCAAGTGCCTGCCAAAAGGAGTTGCCCGTTTTTGTGCAAAATGGATATTTTTTTTATGTATCAAAAAAACTTATTGACAAAACCAACAAAACACGCTATAATATAGACAAATAAATGGTCTGAGATATATTTCTCCGTTCATTTGTTTAGTTGTCTCCTTTCTTTTGTTCTACACATAATTATTATTTCATTTGCGAAGTTTTCGCCCCGAGCCGCCTGGCTCTTTTTTTTTGCTAATTTTCACATAAACCACTGGAAATGTATCACGAAATATGCTATACTGTATGATAGTATGCTTTATTCAATAATAAGAACCTGTGAGGTGCATTAAAATTTACAAAACTGAAATTATCGGCGAGGGCGTCTGCTTCAGCAGGCTGACCGACCCGCGCTTTAAGGTCAACAGAATTGCGGTAAGCTTCTACACGGATATCAACGACCCCGCACACTCCCGCGCGGACTACGCCGTAGTTCCCTATATTCTTGTTGACAGCTGCGAAAAATACCCCGACTATTCCCTGCTAAGCCTGCGCTTTTCGGAGCTTTACGGCGCGTCAATGTCCGACAGCACCACCCTTATGGGCGACAGCAGATGCTCCTGCCTTGCGGTGGCTTCAATAGACGACCGCTTCGCGCTTGACGGCGAAAGCGTTGAACATGACTGCTGCGAGCTTCTGCTTGAGTGCCTGCTTTACCCGCTTAAGGAGAACGGTATGTTTTCAGCACAGACCGCCGACCTTATGCGCGGCGAGCTGCTTGACAGCATTGACAGCGTTATAAATGACAAGCGCGCTTATGCCGCCCAGCGCGGCGCAGAGTTCGCATACAAAGGCGAAACGTGGGAATATTCCATACAAGGCACGCGTGAGGAGGCGGAAAAAATCACGGCAGCTTCCGCATACAGCGCGTATCAGTCCATGCTTACCCATGGCAGAATTGAAATCACAGCCGTTGGGTGCAGCGATTTTGCCGAGAGCAAAAAAATGTTTACAGAGGCGTTTTCAGCGCTCCCTAGAGGCGATATATACACCCCGTCCGTCCAGCCAAGCGCGCTTAAAGCCGCGCCCGAAAGCGTTGTGGAAACCATGTCCATGCAGCAGGCAGTGCTTCGTATGTACTTCAAAGCGCCCGATATAGACGACCGCTTTGCGGGAAGCCTGCTTTCAATGATACTTGGCGGAATGACAACCTCCCGCTTTTTCTCAAAGATAAGGGAGCAGCAGTCGCTTTGCTATTATTGCAGCTGCTTTTCAAACCGCTTCAAGCGCGTTATCACAGCTTATGCGGGAGTTGACCCGCACAATGCGGAAAAAACACGCGACGCCATTTTGGCAGAGTTTGAGGATATACGCCGGAACGGCGTTACCGAGGACGAGCTTGAAAGGGCAAAGCTTGAAGTGATAAATGATGCAAAATCGGTCTACGACAGCGTAAACGCAATAGCTTCGTGGTACAGCGCGCAAATTCTTGACGAAAAGCCGCTTACCCCCGAGGAATTTATAGACGGCATAATGCAGGTTACGCCGCAGCGTATCCGCGAAGCCTGCGCCGCATATTCGCCCGATACGTTCTACGCGCTTATGCCGCAGGAGGATAGCCAATGATGCAGGAGATAAAAAGCTCCCGTATAGGAGAAAAATGCTATAAATATATCCACAGCAGCGGCGTTACAATCTGCCTTTGCCCTATGGAGGGATATTCAACCGTAAACGCGCAGTTTGCCGTAAAATTCGGCTCGGAGGACTGCCGATACCGCATAAACGGCGGCGATACCGTAACAATCCCCGATGGCACGGCGCATTATCTTGAGCATAAGCTGTTTGAAAGCCCCGAAAAAGACGCATTCGCACTGTTTGCGCAGACGGGCGCTTCCTGCAATGCTACCACCTCTTATGATGTTACAAGCTATTATTTCAGCTGCGCGGATAACTTTGAAAGAAACCTTGAAATCCTGCTGGATTTTGTGCAAAGTCCGCACTTTACTCCCGAAAACGTTGAAAAGGAGCGCGGAATAATCTCGCAGGAGATAACCATGTATCTTGACAGTCCATCATGGCGCGTTATCATGGAGCTTTTCAAGGGAGTTTACCGTGAAAATCCCATAAAAACGGATATAGCAGGCTCGGTAGAAAGTATTGCGCAGATAACCGATAAAATTCTGTACGATGTATATGACGCATTTTATACGCCGTCAAATATGTACATCAGCATAGCGGGAAACTTCAGCCCCGATAAAGCCATTGAAATATGCGAGCGCTGTCTTAAAAACCGCCCCGCAAAGCGCGTGGAAAGCATCGCCCCCACAGAGCCTTACGAAGTGGCGCAGCGGCGGGTAGAGTTTAGTATGCCCGTTGCAAAGCCGCAGTTTGCCATAGGCTTCAAGCGCCCCGACGCAGACGGTCAGCAATCGCTTGATGAATATATCTACCTCAACATGATTATGGATATGATATTTGGTGACGCTTCCGAGTTTTACAAGCGCCTGCGCAATAACGGCGCGCTTAATGACGCCTTTAAGGTGTCGGTTTTTTCGGGACGCAATTACTCGCTTCCGCTGCTTACGGGAGAATCAAACGTCCCCGATGAAGTTTTTGCACAGACCAAAGAGGAGCTTCGCCGCTTCAAACAAAACCCGCCGCCCAAAGACCTTTTTGAGCGCATAAAGAAAATGAACTACGGCTATGTTGTGCGCGCCTACAACAACACGGAATCCGTGGCGCAGTATATGCTGGACGCGGCGCTTCTCGGCACAGAGCCATACGCCGTAGCTGAGGGCATTGCGGACGCCTCTTACAAAGAAATGTGCAGGCGGCTTCGCTCCATAGACGAGGAAAATTCCTGCATAGCAATAATTAACCCTGATTAACGGAGGATAAATCAAATGACAGCATTAAACCTTATCGCTTCCGCGGTTACGGAGGAGATAGAGCTTCAGTTCCCTAATCTTTTTGATGGTCTGACAATCACTTATTTCAGAGGCTTTGAGCTTTTCGGCATACCGATATACTGGTACGGCGTGCTGATAGCACTGGGCGTTATGCTTGCGTATTTCTACGCGTATTTCCATAGAAAGCAGTATGGCATTGACGGCGAGAGAATGTTTGACGTGGTGTTTGTTGCGCTGATAGGCGGCTTCTTCGGCGCGCGCCTGTACTACTGCATATTCAAGGGCGGCTATAACTTTGTCACCTTCTTCACCGATATCAGAAACGGCGGTCTTGCCATCTACGGCGGCATAATCGGCGCGCTTGCCGTGGGTCTTGTCATGTGCAAAATCCGCAAGGTAAAGGTTCTGCCGATGTTCGATATAGCTTCCATGGGATTTCTTATCGGTCAGTGTATAGGCAGATGGGGCAATTTTGTAAATCAGGAAGCATTCGGTGCAGCAGCCGACCCCGACTATCTTTTCGGCATGACAGGCACGATAATCAGCGGACAGGTTGAGCCTGAAGTGCTTGTACACCCCTGCTTTATCTACGAAAGCCTTTGGTGTCTGCTTGGCTTTATCCTGCTGCACTTCTACTCAAAGAAGCTGCGCACGTTTGACGGCGAAATGTTCCTGCTTTACTGCACATGGTATGGTCTTGGCAGATTTTTCATAGAGGGTCTGCGCACTGACAGTCTTTACCTCGGCAATACGGGAATAAGGGTTTCACAGCTTGTTGCGGCAGCAGCGTTTATCGTGGGACTTATACTGTTCATCACATTCAAGGTAATCACCGAGAAGAAGAAAATCCCGCTTTGGGTCAACTCCGAGAGTTGGACGGTGCAGCAGGAGCAGTACAAAGCTGAAGCAGAAGCCAAAGCGGCAAAAAAAGCGAAAAAAGAGGGCATAGCAGAAAGTATTCTTGCGGACGAAGCCGATGAAGCAGCCGAAGCCGATACCGAAACACAAGCGGAATCTGCCGACGAAGCAGAAAGCGAAGCCGCAGCAGAAGAAATCAGCGAAGAAAACGACAATGAAAGCGAGGACGAATAACATGGCAGCACAGATTATTGACGGAAAAGCAGTATCCGCAAGGGTAAAAGAGGAAGTAAGGCAGGAAATCGAGCGCGATGGGCTTGAAATCGGTCTTGCCGTGGTTATAGTCGGCGACGACCCCGCCAGCCGCGTTTATGTAAACAACAAGAAAAAAGCGTGCGAGGTCTGCGGCATAAAAAGCTATGAGTATGCGCTTCCCGCAGAAACCACCGAGGAACAGCTTCTGGAGCTTGTGGATACGCTTAACAAGGACGATAAAGTAAACGGAATACTGGTTCAGCTTCCGCTGCCGAAGCACCTCAACGAGGAAAAGGTTATAGAGCGCATTTCCCCCATGAAGGACGTTGACGCGTTCCACGCTTCAAACGTAGGCAAAATCATGATTGGAAACTATGCCTTTCTCCCCTGCACTCCCGCAGGCTGTATGGAACTTATCCACAGCACCGGCATAGATGTAAGCGGCAAGGAGTGCGTGGTTATCGGCCGCTCAAATATAGTAGGCAAGCCTATGGCTATGCTTCTGCTGCACGAAAACGGCACTGTAACTATCTGCCACTCCCGCACCAAAAATCTTAAAGAGGTATGCCGCCGCGCGGATATACTGATTGCCGCAGTGGGCAGAGCGGGCTTTGTAACCGCCGATATGGTAAAGGACGGCGCGGTTGTTATAGACGTTGGCATAAACCGCAATGCAGACGGAAAGCTGTGCGGCGATGTGGCATATGACGAGGTTAAGAAAAAGGCTTCCTTTATCACCCCCGTACCGGGCGGCGTTGGGCCTATGACAATTGCCATGCTGATGAAAAATACCGTAATGGCAAAGCGGATACAGTCAAAATGAAAAATCAGGCTAAGCCATTTTTGAAAAACGCGATAATTCTCACTGCTGCAGCCGTGCTGATAACGGTATGTATGCGCGAGTGGGGCGTGGCGCAGATACTTATTGTGACGCTTGTAACAGCGCTTGCAGGCGCACAGTGGGCGTTGTGGGCATATATGCGCAAAAGCAAATAAATAACGGGGCAGAAACCGTATTGCGGCTCTGCCCTGTTTTGTGCTTAATCTCCTTAAAGTCCAAAGCTTACGGAAAGCGCGTTGTTCACCTGCGACATGGCGCTGCTGTCAAGCTCGCCCATGCGCTCCTTAAGCCGCCTTTTGTCCAATGTACGCACCTGCTCCAGCAGCACAACCGAGTCCTTGGAAAGTCCGCAGTCGGCGGCATTAAGCTCAATATGCGTGGGCAGCTTGTTTTTCTCCTTCTGGCTTGTTATTGCAGCGGCGATTACGGTAGGACTGTGCTTGTTGCCGACATCGTTCTGCACTATCAGCACAGGTCTTACCCCGCCCTGCTCCGAGCCTACAACAGGACTTAAGTCCGCATAGTATATTTCCCCGCGTTTTACTAACATTTTAATCATTCCTTTCTGAATAATCCCGATTTCCGTACCTGTCCGTCATGAATATTATTGCCGCACAGGGCAAGGTTATTCAGCAAGGTACGGATATCATTACATTTTATTCCCGCCCCGCAATTTCAGTGAAAACAACACTGATTTCGGGAAATTCCATTGACAGATACAAGATTTTGATATATAATGAATGTATATATACCGAAATCACGGAGGTTTAACACTATGTCCGATTATATAAGACGCCTCCCCGTTTACCTGCTGCTGGATTGCTCAGGTTCTATGGCGGGCGAGCCTATCGAGGCCGTAAAGCAGGGAATTAAAGCGCTGGTATCCGAGCTTAAGGGCGACCCGCAGGCACTTGAAACTGCCTGCCTTTCCGTCATCACGTTTGACAGCAGCGCGCGGCAGATTACCCCGCTGACGGAGCTTATGCTGTTCAGAGAGCCACCGCTTGCCGCGGGCGGCGCAACCGCGCTTGGCGCGGCGCTTCAAGTTCTGGCGCAATGCATAAAATCCGAGGTGCGCACCGCCTCCCCTACCCAAAAGGGCGACTGGAAGCCGCTGGTGTTTATCCTGTCAGACGGCGCGCCTACAGATAACCTTGATGATGGTCTTGACGCGCTTAAATCCGTCAATGCAGGCAATATAATTGCCTGTGCGGCAGGCGCAAACGCCAACACTGCCACCCTTAAAAAAATCACCAACAACGTACTTATGATGAACAATCTTACAGCGGGCGATATGGCACAGTTCTTTGCGTGGGTTTCAAGCTCCGTAAAGGCTTCCTCCAAAAGCATTGACGCAAAGCCGGGCGACGCGGTTCAGCTTCCGCCTCCGCCGCAGGGCTTTGTTATCGTGCCGTAAGGTCTGCCACATATGAACGAAGAACTACATTCCGAAACGCTGTCTGCTAATGCAGACGGGCAGGAGCAGCTTACCGACCGCGATGTCATGGAGCACACCGCCGCCATCTGGAAATATCGCCCCATCAAGGACGATGGTCTTGAAAAGCATGACGAATTTCACACCAAGCACACGCTTACTGAAAACGGCGAAATCATCGCCGCCAGAGTGCGCGGCAAAAAGCACAAGCATGACGGCACAAACTGCGATGATTGGTTTGAAACCGCCGTTACGGACGATTGTTTTATAGCCGTTGTTTCGGACGGCGCAGGCTCAAAGCAGCTTTCGCGTACAGGCGCTAAGATGTGCTGCGATGGCGCCGCCGCCTACCTCAAGCGGGAACTTTCCGCGCTGCTTAACGCCGAAAAAGGGCTTAAGCAGGCGCTTGCAGGTGATATGCACGGCATGGAATTTATGACCGCGTGCGGCAGAATTGCACCGCTCGTGCAGAACGCCGCGAAATATGCGTTTGACAACATAATCAACCACCTGCGCGGGATTTATGCAGACAGCCGCTATATTGCGGCGCTTGGGCGTGCGCCTGAGCTTTCGGATTTATCCTGTACCTATCTTGCAGCGGTTGTAATTCCGCTTGAAACGGAAAACGGCAGGGAAAGCTTTGTTGCGTCGGTGCAGATTGGCGACGGCTGTATATGCGCGATAAACGCCAATGCCGATTGCAATGGCTGTCTTAAGCTTCTGGGCGAAGCGGACAGCGGAAAATACTCCGGCGAAACGCAGTTTCTTTCCGACAGCGCACTCAGCGCTTCAAGCCTTGCCTCAAAAACCAGAATAAGCCGCGGCAAATCAAACGCGATAATTCTTATGACGGACGGCGTGGCGGACGATTATTTCCCCTCCGACCCTATGATGAAGCGCCTGTATCTCGACCTTTGCCTTAACGGCGTGCTGCCAATGCGCGGCATTATACCAAAGCCCCAGCAGCCCGCGCCCATTGCATTCCCCACCGTAAGCGAAAATTCGCACAGCGTTTCGCTGCAATATGCAAAGCAGCTTCTGTCAGACCTCCCGCAGCCCGTGGACGAGCTGTGGCAGCGCCGGCACACGCTTAAAAAATACTCCCTTTCGGCAAACGGAATTTCCCTTGGGGAAACCGCAGAGCGGCGCCTGCTTGCGTGGCTTGACGGCTATAACGAGCGTGGCAGCTTTGACGACAGGACGCTTGTAATTATTCTAACCGATTAAAGGACTGACGCAATATGAACAGCGGCGATATCTGCCTTGCCACTCTTGAAAACGGCAGTACAATAGAATATGTGTTTGATATAAACGCGCCACGCGGCGGAATGAAGCATACCTTTTTCACGCCCGACAGGAAATATGCCGTGCAGTTCTTCAACAACCCGCGCGACGCCGCCGATCCCAATATACAGGACCGCATACGCACAATTGTCAGCAAATACAACCCCACCGTTTCGGAGAAAAACGGCGGCGCACTTGGAAACACCGACAAAACCGCAGACTATTTCCGTGCAAGGTTCTGCTGGCCTGTGGCGATAGTAAAAAGTCCGGAGTTTGGCATAGTCTGCCCAACCTATCCCGATAACTTCTTTTTTGGCGAGGGCGCTTCCGCGCTGCTTAAGCTTAAGGGCAGAGATAAAAAAAGCAACTGGTTTACGGGCAGAAACCGAAAATACATCAATCCCTCAGAGCTTGGCGATTTCCGCATGATGCTGAAAGCCGCCATAAGCCTTGCGCGCAGCATAAGACGTATGCACCAGGCGGGTCTTGCGCACTCCGACCTCTCCTGCAACAACGTGCTTATAGACCCGCGCACAGGCTCGTCCGTGGTTATTGATATAGACTCGCTTGTGGTGCCGGATAAATTTGCGCCCGAGGTGTGCGGTACGCGCGGCTATATTGCACCCGAGGTGCTTGCCACCATGGAGCGCGATTATCACGACCCGCACCGCTGCCTGCCCTGTGTGCAGACTGACCTGCACGCGCTGCCCGTGCTGATATATGAATATCTTTTTCTGCGCCACCCGCTGACAGGTCCTAAAATATACAGCCATGAATCCGCGGAAAAGGACGATTTTCTTGCTATGGGTCCGCTTGCGACCTTTATAGAAAATCCCGCCGATACCTCAAACCGTCCGCCCGACCTTGATGTTACCGTTTCATCTCTGTCAAGAGGACTGGAAAAGCTGTTTATAAGGGCGTTTGTAGACGGACTTCATCACCCCTCGGAGCGCCCCGCCGCTATAGAGTGGGAAACTGAACTGCTGCGCGCATGGGACAGGCTTCAGCCATGCAGCAATCCCGATTGCCAGAAACGCTGGTATATTCTGCGCGATGAAAACAACCCCGTATGCCCTTTCTGCGGCGCAAAAAGCGGCAGCAGCACAGCAAAGCTCAGGCTTAAAAGCCTGCTGCGCGGCAAAAACGGAGTATACCGCGACAACAGCGAGGTATTTATCTACGAGAATATGCCGCTTTTCGGCTGGCATATTTTCAGCAATATACATAATGATGAAAAAGCGGACAGCGATATGCTCGCGTACATCTGCCGACACAACGGCAGATGGCTGCTTGTAAACAACGGCGCAGAGGGTATGCGCTCAGACGGCGGCAGACTTATCCCAAAGGGCAGCGCTGTGGAGCTTCATAACCGCATGGTGCTGAAGATGGGCGGCGGCGAAAATGCGCTTTCAGCGGAAGTCTGCATAACCTGAAAAATTGCTGAATGTATATCCGAAACAAGGAGAACTTTATGTCCCAAAGCATAAACGATATGATTTCCCGCGCCGAAAGCGGCGGCACAGTGCTGCTGCCGCAGGGCGAGTTTGAAGGTCCTGTGTACATCACAAAGCCTGTGCGGCTTGTGGGAAACAATACCACCCTGTGGGCAAGGCGCGGCAGCGTGATTGAAATAACCTGCGCAGGCGCTGCGATAGAAAATATCCGCGCAGAGCTTACCGAGGCGGACAGCTCCGCAAGCGTTATAATCGCGCACGGCGATACTTCGGTAAGCAATGTTGAAATATTCGGCGGCACGGAGGGCTTCGGTGTCGAGGACGGCTACTTTGATATCCCCAGAAGCCTTTATCTCGGCGAGTTTGCGGCAGAAGCCAGAAACACCTTTGTTATAAATATAAATGTGCCGACAGCGTGCAGCATAGAATGCAGCACGGCGGGACTTTCTTTCACCCCAAGCAAGCTTCAGGCGGGAGAAAACGCGGTGACAATCACCGCAGAGGGCTTTTCCGCAGGTATGCTGCTTTATGCCGAGGTTCTGCTTAAATCGCTGTTTTTGCGCCGCATATTCGTCAGCGGCAGACCGCTTGCAGATATCGCGCCGATATGCGTGAAAAAGCTGTTTCAATGCGGCGAAGCGGCTCAGCAAAGCGATGTTTTTTCAATGCTTTCCGCCGCGCCAAGGCAGGAGCTTCCACCCGCCGATATCAGAAAGGGGCAGCGTATTTCAATGACCCACTATACGGACGGGAACTGTGTGCTGCGGTTTTCATATGCGCCGCGGCAGCCTGCGGAAATCGACCCGTATGTGTTTATTCTGGATAAGGAAACAAGGGCGTTCGGCAGCACGGGCATGGTATTTTTCGGCTGTGAAGCGTCAGATGACGGCGCGGTGCGTTATCGTGCGGACGATGGCAGCATTGAAATTGATTTTGACAAAATCGACTACCGCGTGGACAGGATACTTGTCGCATACTCGATATATGAGGATAGTCAGGCGCAAAGCTTCGCCGAAATAAAATCCCCCTGCTGCACCATATTCTCGGGCGGGGAAAAGCGCATAAGCTACAACATATACGGACTTTCGGACTGCGCTACCGTTATCGCGCTTGAATTTTACTGCTGCAACGGCGAATGGAAAGCGGCTGCCGCAGGGCGCGGCTTTCGCTCGGGTCTTGCAGCACTGTGCGAAAGCTTCGGCATAGCGGTTGCCGAATAACCCATAAGGAAAGGAATTACCCCGAAATGGCGGAAAACGGTTCATTCAAAAGATATATAGGCTACGACAACGCAGACGCTTTCAAGGGATTGCTGCTGGACGGCTATCTTGCGGCAAGCAAAAACGGCTTGTTCTTTAACGGCAGCCTGCCGCTTGCTTCGATAGATGAAATTTCAGCTGCCACCGCCTACACCGCGGCACAGTTTGAGGACGCGGAAGCCATACGCCAAGGCTTTGACGCATGGCTTAAGCATGCCAAAGTAAAATGCGACAGCAAAGCGGTCTGCGCGCTTATCGCGGAGGCGATTGAAGCCTGCGGCGAGGGCAAGCGCAACACCTATTTTGTGCTGCTGTGCTGGCTGATGAAATATCTTCCCCAAAAGCATGATACAATACTGTATATCGGCGCGGCAACGCTGCGCGAGCTGTATTTTCTCAGCATACTTCAGACTGTCGGCAGCGAGATAATATACGTCAGCTACGGCGAGGACGGCGAGTTTCAGCAGTTTGCCCGCAAGGACGATGTAACAACGCTTGGCGGCGATATCAGCGCCCCGCTTGAGATTGATTTTGACAGCATAGACCTCAGCCGCGAAGGACAGCTAAGCGATATGCGCGCAGCGGCTGAAAAATACAGCGAACTTGTCACGCGCGCCGCTACATCGGCGGCAGGCTTTTTTGAGGATTTTGTAACCCCCCACCGGAAGCGCGTTATCTCAAACGGCGGCGTTTACGGCGATGGCTGCGAGGTTCCCGTGTACTTTGCCGCGCTTATAGGCTATGACGAGGAAGCGGTTTACACTAATATGCTGCTTAAATTCAAGGAAAGCTTTGCGGGACTTAAAAAGCAGCTTATCTTTATAGAAACCCCTTTATCCAATCCCGATGTTGAGGAAACAAAGGCGCTTGGCAGTATAACTAGAAGCAGCACAGCCGCAATGATTGACGCATACGCGCTGCTGATAAGACTAAGCGGCGACCCCATGCGCACCGCGCTTGCGCAAAGCACGCTTAGAGAAATGCTTCAAAAGCTTTTTGAGGACACAGGAAATCAAACGGTTGTTATGAATTACGCCTCAAAGCTGGTTACATGGCTGTACCGCTGCACACAGGCGCGGAAATATTCCGTAAGCTATGAGGATATCCCCGTGCTGCTGTATTACGGCGATATATCGCAGGCAGAGCTGTTTTTCCTGCATTTTATGTCGCGCTGCGGCTTTGACGTCGCATATATCACGCCAAACAAAAAAATGCTTGATATGACTGTGGAGAAAAACACAGAAAACCGTATGCAGATATTTCAGCTTCCGCTGACCAAGGAAAGCGGCAAATATCCCGACAAGCCCGTTAAAATGAGCATGGCAACTGTCGCCTACAACGCCGAGCGCGAGCTTGACGAAATGCTGTACAACGGCGACGCGGGAATATTCCGTGATTTTCAGTTTCCAAACTCTCAGGCGGTTACGCTTAAAACCACATTTGAGGAAATCGGTATTCTGTGGAAGCAGGAGGCAAAGTTCAGGACAGGCTTTGCCGTATCGGGAAATCTTGTAAGCGTGCCAAACATATTTGCAAAAATCAGCGGCGTAAAGCGCGGCGATGTCGGCAACTACTGGGACGAGGTGCGAAGCCGCCTTACCCCCGACACAATCCTGCGGATTAAACAGAACTCCCCCGTCCCGAATGGAACGCTTGACCTTTCGGCATACCGCAGCTTCTTCCGCAACAATAAGCTTGACATTGAAAAGCTTAAGGCTTCCCCGCTTAACAGATACAGTTACCTGCCCGACAGAACGCAGGATTTTATCTTCTACAAGTTTCAGGAGGCGGCAGACAGCGGCTTTATCAAGCTTTCGGGCGATGAGCTTATGTGCGCGATACTGCACTATGGGCTTAACCTTGATAAGGAGCTGCTGAAAATATTGCAGCGCTTTGATTTTACAAAGCAGCTGCCAAAGCTTATATATATTGACGCCGTTGAGGCAACCTTCACCGTGGAGGAATGTATCCACACGGTGCTTTGCAATCTTTTCGGCTTTGATATACTGGTGTATACCCCCACAGGCTATAAAAATCTGGAAACCTATGTTGACAGCCGCGCCTTTGAGGAACACACCATGGACGAATTTTTGTACAATATAGAGGTTCCGAAGCTTAAAATTCCCTCTGATGACAAAAACAGCGGATTTTTCGGAAGGCTGTTCAAGAAAGGATAAGGTAAACACTATGGGATTACAGTTCACACCCGGCTCTAAGGCAGCAAACGCAGAGGTAATCGAAGCGCAGGCAGTGGAGGTTAAATCTGCTCCCGTTTCAGACGCTGCACTTGAAAGCAAAATCGAGGAAGCACAGAATTTCAACATTGTTGTAAAAGCTGAGGAAATCAAGCAGCAGCTTGCAACAAGCAAGGAAATTGACGCGCTGGTAAGCACCATCAACGTAAACGACGCAAACACCATTGTAAAATTCGGCGCGGAAGCGGCAGAAGAAATCTCCAAGGCTTCCGACCAGGTGCTTAACTCCATGACTATCGACCAGATAAACGATACCGGCGTTATGCTGAAAAAGCTTGCCGCTGTTATGGATCAGTTTGATATTGACGAAATCAAAGATGAAAAGCCCGGATTTTTCGGCAGCCTTAAGAAGAAAATAGACAAAATCCTCAACAAGTACCAGACAATGGGTCATGAAATTGACGATATCTATGTTCAGCTTAAGGGTTACGAGTCCGAAATAGAAGCCGCCAACGACAAGCTTGACAATATGTATGAGGCAAACCTTGGCTATTATCAGCAGCTTGTAAAATACATCATGGCAGGCGAGCAGGGCGTGAAGGAGCTTGACGCATTTATCGAGGAATACAAGGCAAAGGCTGAAGCCGACCCCAACGACGGCACAATCCGCATGGATCTTTCCAATCTTCAGCAGATGAGAGAAATCCTTGACCAGCGCGTTATGGACCTTAAGGTTGCGGAAAACGTTGCAATCCAGACCGTTCCCATGCTGAAAACCATGGAGTACTCCAACCTCAATCTTATAAGAAAGATAAACTCCGCGTTTATCATAACCATGCCCGTATTCAAGCAGGCGCTTTCTCAGGCGATTATGCTGAAAAGACAGCGTATTCAGGCAGAGTCACTCGCCGCGCTTGACGAAAAGACCAACGAAATGCTGATTAAAAACGCACAGAATACCGTCAACCAGTCCAAGACCATTGCGGCAATGTCGGCAGGCTCTTCCATCAAGGTGGAAACGCTTCAGCAGACATGGCAGACCATTGTCAACGGCATTGACGAGGTTCAGGCTATACAGGACCAGGCGCGCGAAAAGAGAAAGCAGGACGCAATTGCTCTTGAGGAAATCAAGAAGGATTACAAATCCCGCATGAAGGCATAAGCGGCATAAATATATACCGACAAAAATCCGCGCTGCGGTCGGCATTGCGCAGCCGCAGCGCGACTAAACAAGTATGAAAATACAAAGCAATCCCCGCAGGATTTCCTGCGGGGATATCGTTATTTTTCGGTGTTTCCATCGGCGGGCTGCTCACCCTCTTGCTCAGCCGGGCTTGCCGCTTTCTGCTTCTGCTTTTCCTGTGTTATGGAATCGAAAAACCGCGCCTCGCGCTCCGCTTTCGGCACGCGGGAAATGCTCTGCTCCCGCGTCATACGCTCAAACTGCGCCATTATGCCGTCCTTGTCTATTTCGTCAGCAATCTCCTCGCGAAGTCCCGCCCTTATCTCTAAATAGTAAAACGGCGTGTCAGATGTATCGGTGTTTTCTGCATTGTAACCGAACACAAACTGATATTTAACCGTGCGCACACTTGTGGTTATTACAACCGTGTAACCCTTATCCCTGCCCTTTTTAAGCGGCTGATAATCCACGCTTTGTATGTCGCTGTAAAAGAAGTATTCCGTTTCTCCGTTGGGGGCGGTTACGGAGAACTCGTTCTCCCTTATCTCATAGCTGTAATCACCGCGCATTGATACCACAATCCACGTTACGGCGGCAATCGCTTCAAGCAACGCCACAACCCAGAACAGCCGCGAAATATATCCGCTTAACTCGCCAAAATCAAAAATACACAGCACCGTAACCGCTGCCAGCATAAGCAGTCCTGCCGCAAAAAATGTGCCGCAAACATTCTGCGCCTTGTTGTAACAGCGGAATGTGCCTTTTCTTACTATGTTTTCATTTATCTGTTCCATCTTTTATCTCCAAAGGATTTTCCATCGTTCTCCGTTTCCCTGTAAGCTTTGGCTGTTATCTGCTCAATCAGCGCCGACTCAAACACACTGTCTACTTCATCGCTGTCAAGCTGCGGATTTTCGGTTGTGATAATGCCGCTGTTTACCCCAAGATAGTAAAACGGAGTTGCGGTAACGTCCTTAATCACCTTGTTTTCACCGAAAATCACACGATACTGCGTTGTTCTGATGCTTGTGGTTACGGCAACGATATATCCGCGGTGTCTGCCGAAAAGGCTGAACGGCTCAAAGGTGATATCGCTTACGTCCGAATAATAGAAATACTCCGTCTTTCTGCCTGGACCTTTCACTGTAAATTCGTTCTGCTCTGCGCTGAATTCGCAGCCCCTGCCCATAAATATAACCGCGCACATTATGCCAAAAAAGCCGCACACCGCAGCCAATATTGCTTCCAAAAGCGCGCTAGATTCCATTTCAAACGCAAACTTCATCACAGGGAAAAGCGCAATCAGCGCCGCCGCTGCAATCCCTGCCGCAATAATCAGAAAAATCATCTCATGGTTATACGCAAGCTTGAATGAGCCGTGCCGTATCAGCGGAAGCCTGTCCGCCTCGGACTTGCCGTATGTGCCATCGTTTCTTGCGCTAAGAAGTTCGTCCACAGCAAAAAACCTCCCGTTCAATAAGGGGCTTGCCCCGTCATTTAACATGGCCGTACCGAACGAGTTCGGCACTGCTTTGCCAACCTACCATTCAGTAGGCGTATCGAACTTCGTTCGACACTATTGTATAGCGTTGAACTGG
>CAZLBL010000052.1:0-15874 GCA_964557825.1 uncultured Ruminococcus sp. | reverse complement strand
TGGTAAATGTAACCCGCCGCCTAAGAGGCGGGGGACATCTTGCCTAAGTTATATCACAATTAGCCGAAACAGGCAACCGCAAGGCTGCCTGTCCGTGGGGAATGACCGCCCCGCGCTGATGATGGCAGGTCGGAAAGAAGGTGAATAAAATGACCGAAAAGGAGTTTGCAGCGATTACACGCGCACTTTTGGTGGATTGGTTTATGGAGATGTTTAAATACATCGCTGAAGACGATTTAGGGACAAAAAAATTAGAGCCCCTGCAGAAGCGACAGCTCATCTCAACAGCACAATCGCTCCTGCATGACATCGGGGACGCACTGGAATGCGACCTCAAGGACTCTGATTAAAGTATATCAGAGCCAAGGGCTTTTGTCAAGTAAAAATCTGACAGGAAGGAGAGATATTTTGACTTATCTATCAACAGCGGAAGTGGCGGAGATAAAAGGGTGCAGTTTGCAATATGTACAAAAGCGCATTAAAGACGGAAAGATTGCCGCTACAACATCGCGCAAAGCTGCTAACAACAGGCTGGAATATAGCGTGCCGCTGTCGGCACTGACCGCAAAGGAACAAATCCGCTGGGAAAACAAAAAGCGCCGCGAACTGGGCTTAGAGCCTGTCCCCGTTCCCGCAAAGCCTGCGCCAAAGCAAGACCCGCGACAGATTACGCTGCAAGACCTTACAGGCGCGCAGCGGCGTGACGCGGCACTATGGGTTAAGATATTGGACGAATGGCAGCGCGTGCGCGAAGATAAAGGCAAGGCGCTTGGCGGCAAGAGCAAAGCAGACGAAATGTACTGCGCGGCAATTAAGCTGCAATACCCCGAAATTAACATATCGCCTGCAATACTCTACCGCAAACTTAAGGCATACCGTGCGGGAGATGTCGGCGGTCTTGTGGATAATCGCGGCGGGCATAATAAGGGGCATTCGAGCGCACCGCAATACATGACAGACGCGTTCTTGGCGCTCTATCTGCACGATAATCAGCTGCCCATCAGCCGCTGCTACGCGCTGCTGCAAACATGGGTGCAGGACTATTACCCCGAAGCTTACGCGGATATGCCGTCAGAGCGGACGTTCCGCCGCATTGCGGAGAAAGTGCCGTATGCGGTTATGATGTATATGCGCTGCGGCGATAAGGCATTTTCGGATAAATGCCTGCCATACATAGAGCGGCTTTACGATGATTTGTACGCTAATGATGTATGGATAGCCGACAACCACACGTTCGACTTCTTCACTGTGGGTGAGAACGGGAAACAGCATCGTTTGTATCTCACGGCATTTACGGACGCGAAAAGCGGCGTTATGGTCGGGTGGAATTTAACAGAAAACCCGTCCTCGGACAGCACACTGCTTGCTTTGCGGCACGGTATACTTCGCTTTGGAGTTCCACGCGCGATTTATGTGGATAACGGCTCGGAGTTCCTTGTTTCGGATATCGGCGGGCGCGGACACAGGCGCAAAAAGGACTGGAACAAAGACCCGCTGCCGCCTACAATACTGGACTTCCTGCAAATCGAAATGCACAACGCTATCGTGCGAAATGCAAAAGCAAAGCCGATTGAAAGAACTTTTTGCACGTTCAAAAACCATTTTTCAAGGGCAATTGAAACATTCTGCGGCGGTACGGTGCTAGAACGTCCCGAAAGCTTAAAGTGGACGCTGAAACACGGCAAGCTGCCGACAGACCTGCAAATCAAAGCGGCACTGGATATGTACATTGACGGCGATTACAATGTCGCTCCCTACGGCGGCAAGGAAGTGTGCTACAAGGGCAAGCGGCGCATTGATGTGTGGAATGAAAGCATTAAGGACGCGCCCGTGTTCAGGACGATTGACGAGGCTAATCTGGATATGCTGTTAAAGCGCGTAAGCCGTCCGCAGAAAATCAGCCGAAACGGTGTTTCCGTTCGCATTGCAGGAGAAAAGCTGTGGTATTATGGCAAGGAAACAATACTCCACATCGGCGAGCAGGTTTATGTGCGATATGACCCTGCAAATCCCACTTCGGTGCGGATATACAGCATGGCAGACGACAAATATCTGTGGACTTGGGAGCTTGCAAACGAACTGATGATACCGTATCTGACGGAAAACCGCGAGCAGATAGCAGACGCTGAGCGCGTAATTGCTGAGAATAAGCGGATTATAAAGCAGTTTGCAAAAGGCATTATTGAAGCAACAGACCCCGATAAACAGATTGATGTCTTTGCGGAAATGGTACGCAAGGGTACAAAGGGCAAAGAGGAGTTTTGCATTAAAAAGCCTGCGACCTTTACGCCTGTTTTCTCCGAGGAGGAACTCGAACAGCGACCAGAGCTATCCAATATACAAGAAGTGTCAATTATGCTCGACAAAATAATAATGGCGCACAGCCGGAAAGGATAAAAAATGACAGAGAAACAGCAAAAAGCAATAAGCGACTTTGAAGCGCTTGCAGCACAGCTTGGCAGTGAGAAAAAAGCGGGCGACCGTATCGGAGTATCCTCGTCAATAATCTCACAGCTGCGCAGCGGCACATATCGCGGAGATGTGGACAAGCAGTTTGATAAGCTCTGCGCGTATTTTTCCACCAAAAGCGCAGCGGCGGCGACTTACACCGAGGTGGAATACGCGCCTACATCAATCTCGCAGGTAGTGTATAAGACGATGGAGAACGCAAAGATAAAGGGTGGATTTGCGTTTGTGACAGGGGACGCGGGCATTGGCAAGACAAAAGCGCTGCGTAAGTACATAGCAGATAACCCGCTCAACAGCGTGATGATAACCATCAATCCCTGCACCAAAAGCACTAAAGCGGTGCTTAAGCTGCTGGCAATGGAAATAGGCGTGCCGCTCTCGCAGTCGCGTGATGATTTGTGGATGAGCATTGCTGCTAAGCTGCATGACGGTATGGTGGTTGGCGTGGACGAAGCGCAGCTGCTGACCTACGGCAGTATAGAAACGCTGCGAGCGTTCGCGGACTTTTTTGAGCAGCGTGGGCAGTCGCTTGGCGTGGTGCTAATCGGCAATGATGGTATCCGCGAGAAGATAGAGGGGCGCTCGCGCGAGCAGTACAGACAGGTCGCTAACCGTGCATGGCAGCGCCAGCAGCTGCGCACCGCAGATGTGCAGCCTGCGGATATAGCAATGTTATTCCCTGCACTTGACGGGCGCACGGAAGAACTCAATCTGCTCTATTGCATAGCTAAAACGGCAGAGGGAATACGCGGCGCGGTAAGGCTGTTTGCCAACGCTTACGATACAGGAGAATGGGACTTCGCGGGTATGGTCCGTATGGCTAAGCTTATGCACCTTGACCTTAAGGGCGCGGACAAGGCGGTGCGGACATGAAACATGGCAAGAATCCTACCGTCCGCCAGAAGCGGCTCATAGCTGCAAGCGGGAAAAATCCCGCAGACTGGCTTGTGTGCAAGGATACGGCAACTGAAATGCACCTTGTCAACCGATATATCGCAACGAGGAAACTAATACCGAAAGGACTGTATAAACATGAATAAAATATTTGATTCGTTTGATTTGCTGCTTGCCCTGACAGCAGGCGTATTGCTTACAATGGTAACATCGGCAATGATTTATGCCTTGGGCGCGCCGCGCATTATCTTAGTGGCGGTGATGGCTATAATCGCGGTTGTTATGACGGCGATAACGGCATACAGCAAGGGCGTACAGCGTGGCAGAGAAATTGCGCGCAGGCTTGAGCATAAGCAATTATCGGATTAAGCTTACGGGTGCAGCCGCACCCGTCCTAATGCAGCCAACGGCGGTCACAAGCCCGCGTGTAATGCAGAGTGGGACAAATCGGAAAGGAGAGGATTTTGATGGGCAAGTATAAACTGTATGACTTCGAGCATGACAAAGCGTATGAGTTTGACCTTACTCCCTCGCAGTTTGGAGAGTTAAAAGGCTTTTTGAAGGCGTTAAAAAACCCACCTCAGATGGATTACAAGCTTGTGCTGGAGCATTTTAATGCGACCTGCCGCAATCTTCCGCCCGCAACACGGCTGACTGATAAACGCAAGCGGGCGATAGCCAGACTGCAAAAGGAGCAGATTAACCTCGATGAACTTTTCGCGAAGGCAGCTGAAAGTGCGTTCCTCGGTGGGAAAAATTCGCAGAAATGGCGTGCCTCGCTTGACTGGCTGCTTATACCGTCCAATGCAGTCAAAGTGCTTGAGGGGAATTACGCACCGCCATCACCTGTTGCGGTCGCTGCACCCATGACGGGAAATCCGTTTGAAGAATATGAATGACGCGGTAGAATTGGTAAAAGCATTTGCAGCACCGATTGCAAATGCCAATTCATCTATTGACGGCGATTACATGGAGGATGGTATACTGATGTGCGGCAAATGCCACACCGCAAAACGCTGCAAGATGGAATTCCACGGCGAAACGTTACTGCTCCCTGTACTGTGCGACTGCGCAAAACAGGCGTTGGAAGAAGAACGCAGGCTTGAAAAACAAAGCGAAGCTGCAATGCGTGCAGCGCGTCTGTCACTGATAGACAATAAGCTTGTCGGTTGTACTTTTGCAGCGGCGGAGGACGGTGACAACGCACACTCGCTTTGCGTTTGCCGCCGCTATGCTGATAAGTTTGACGCTATGTTACAGGACAACAGAGGGTTATTGCTTTTTGGCGGCGTGGGGACTGGCAAAACATACGCTGCCGCTTGTATCGCAAATGCGCTTATAGGCAACGGATACACGGTACTGATGACGTCGCTGATAGATGTTGTTAATGATGATATCTCTGGGCGCGTAGGCAATGTTGACCTGCTTATACTTGACGACCTTGGTGCGGAACGCAGCACCGATTATGGATATGAACGGGTATATGCTGTGACAGACGCACGTTATCGCAGCGGCAAGCCTGTCATCTACACCACAAATCTTACGCTTGAGGAACTTAAGCACAGTGCGGATATACGCACAGCAAGGGTATATGACCGTGTGCTTGAACGATGCTTTCCAGTTGAATTTCGCGGAACTAGTCGCCGCAAACGCGAGGCACGGCGAGGATTTGAGGAAATGAAGAAATTGTTGGAGGTGTGAAAAATGACTGAAGAAGAATGGAGAAAGGTTGAAGAAGCGCTGAAATACCCGCCATTTGGATATGCCAGAATAGAAGCTGATGGTTATAAGCTGACGATAACATTTGCCCGCGAACAAGCCATGAAGTATTGCCTTGCTGTATATGTTGACAATACCATAAAAATCGAATGGGCAAAAGGCGAATGCGAGATAAGCCGTAAATTTTACCGCAAATCTACGCGCCGAGTTATCAGCAAAGCTGAACTGAAGAAAATAGGCATGACCGAAAAACAATACGAAAAAATCACGGGCAGAAAAAACGGATATGACGTGTACCTTCCCTATTGGGGCAGCTTTGCGCGGCTGAAATCTCATTTGCAAAAAAATAACAATAACTTAACTCTGGTTACTGCAAAATGGTAATCTGGAATTGCAAGGGGCGCTTGCCCCTGTCTAATGCAGCCAACGGCGGTCACAAGCCCGCACATAATGCAGAGTGGACAAAACTGAAGGAGGATTAACCATGAAAAACAAAAGGTACAGGCGGCTCACAAAAAGCCGTAGCGTAACAATCCCGCAAGATGTCGCGGCATATCTCGGGTTTGAGGCGGGTGCAGGAGTAGATTTAACCGCAACAGACGATGGCAGGCTTATTATAAGCCGTCACTCGCCCACTTGCCGCTTCTGCGGAGGCGCGGACTATGTTAAGCAGTACAGGGATATTTACTGCTGCCATATGTGTGCGACTAAGCTGTATGAGGAGGTGTGCCACAATGACTAAAGATGTTATCGCAAAAGTCCGCGCATTAAGCGAGGTTAAAGCTAAGATTGCGGCGCTCACGGAACACAAGCGTGAACTGGAGGCGTACTTTTTATCGCGGGGCGGCGAAGATGTCGAAAACACCAAGTACAAATCCGCAGTATATGTCGACCCTGACAGCCAAGCGTCTGTTACATACACGGAGGCGCGCAGCCTTAGTGTTGCAGCACCCAATTATCTGCAAAAATCGCTTGGAGAGGTCTTTGCAGACATTTTTGAGGTTAAAACAACCACGGAAATTAAGCCGCGCACTAAGGAAATCGAACGTATGCTTGTAGGTATGTTTACGGGAGAGTTCGCGCAGCTTACGCCCGAACAAGTTATTGAACAATTGCCGTGTGCGGATAAAGCTAAGGCTGCGCTTGCTAAAAAGCTTAAGGGCAAAAATTTTGAGTCCGACCGCGACAATCTGATCAAGCTTGGCGGGTTTAAGACTACAGACGCGTCCGATTATGCGTATCTGTATGCTGAGGCAGTTGTTTGGCGTACATTTTGCAATATCTGCGATATGAGCGGGATATCACACGCGCAGCTGCAGCGGGATATATCGCTGGCACTTACGGTGGGAGATACCACCAAAATAACGGTGACCTGATATGCCAGACAAAGACAAGATAAAACGCATTTACGCGCTTGCCAGCAAATGCGGGCTGTTGGTCGGTGATGCCCTGCACCTTATCGTATGGCAGCGCACAGGAGTTGAGCATATATCCGCGCTTACAGACGCGCAGGCAGACAAGATTATTGCAGAACTTAAGGCTCAATGTCGCTCATCGGCACGGCGCGGTGATATGTCCACGGAAGAACAGCGCGGATTGTGCTTCCGGCTGATGTATCAGCTTGCTAAGTTAGACCCATCTGCTAATGAGCCGCGCGTAAGGCTTGGCGGCGTGATATCCAAGGTCACAGGCAAGGATATAGATGTAGACAGAGATATATTTTACGACATTACGCAAACGGAAGCCGCTGAAGTCATTGACTGCCTGAGGCGTATGGTATGCCACCGCAGAGCTGCTCAAAAACGCGCGAAAAGAGGTGATAACAATGGGACTTGCACAGCTTGTAAGACAGAGCCACCTTAATGAGGGTCAACAGGAGATAGTGGATATCATCGGGATTGGCGCATACCGCGCTCTGATGGAGTATTTCGGCGGTACGCAGATATGGATACCAAAGCCGTCCTCGCTTGTTCCTGCAGCGGAAATAGCAACTGAGATACGGACGCGGCGGCAGCGCGGCGATAGTCTGCTGCAAATAGCCCGTGAGCTGGAATTGCCGCTTGCAGAGGTTAAAAAGGTCAGATAGTGATTTCGCCTGCGGTAAAACGCAGGCGAAATTTTTATGAAATTGTAACCACCTTTACACAAAAAGCACGCCAGGAAATCAGCGTGCTTTTCTTCTGCTAAATCTGTGAAGCACCCGTTATGCACAAAATGCTGTTTGGTGTTCGCAATCCGTTACGGCTTGTTTATTTCTATAATGTAGACTTGCTTCACAGCGTCAAAAGGGTCTCCAAACTCCAATTTATACTCCCCATCTCCTTCATACGGCACATAAAATCTTTTGCTGACGCGTTCGTTAGAGGGTATCTTAGCAATAGAATCATGTATTCCATCGTCAAAGCAAGGACTGCAATCGTATAAAGTTTTCCCACTGGGAGCAGTTATAATAAGGGCAACATCAAAGCTTCTTTCGGAAAAGGCGTTATTTGCAACTTCTACATTAAGAGCAATAAATTCAGATGCCTTAGAATCCGAGAGAGATAAATAAGAATTTATCCAATCTCCAGCAGTTTCAATACCCACGAAATCATATTCACCCGAAAAATGAATGCTATAATTATTAAGTGTTATGTCGCTTTTGCTCCCGCCGAAATTCATAAAATCTTTTGCGCAAGAAATATTTTCACTGTGTTCGTTATAATTTTCATATTTCCCAAGCCATGTTACACCATTTTCCGAAGGACTGTTAAATTGCGTGGTCGCATACCCTATGGCTTCTCCGTCAAAATTGAGAACATAGAGATATGACAACAATGCAGAATCTTCGTTTGTCATATATGAAAAAGCAAAATCTTCAACTATGTCATAGACAGCGTTAATAATATCTTTATCGGTCTTTCCCACAAACTGGTTTATGTCTATTGCGGTGAAACATTCTCTGATAGTATCACCGTCAATGAGCCAAATCTGCCCGTTTGGTGTCACATATTGTATGTAGTTCTCCGTATCTTCCGTTTCCTTGATTTCGGTTTCCTTTGTTTCGTCTGCTTTTAGTTCCGCTTGCAACTGCTCATTTTGGCTCTGCAATTCAATGTTTTGAGAAACAATTGAATTGTATTCATCTTGTGAAACGCCATAACAACCTGTCAATGCTATGCAAAAAGCAATAGTCAAAGCGGCAAAACTCTTTTTCATAAAAAGCCCCCTCTCTGTGCCAAATTATAGCACAAAGAGGGGGTTTTGTCAAGTTCTATCGGCTTCTGCCACCATTGGTAACATACGCCTGTCTATCATTGTATTGAGATACTGCTTCTCCTACGGCGTCACCGTCCATTTCAACAGTTGAATAAAGGGTGATATTAAATCAAGTATTTGCCTGTTCTTGCTGTGCGGCTTCCTCTGCGGCTTCTGGTTTGCTGTCACGGTTCAGCGTTTTGCGTATTTCCTGCAAATCTTCGGCAGTTGACCTTGTATTGCGCGACATATCAGCAAATACCTTAATGCAATAATACAGCAAGCATACAACGGGGATATACACAAGCGCACCAAAAACGAACGCCAAAATATACTGCCAACCAAAGTTTGCCGAAATTATCAGCGCAGCAACTCCATAGGCAAGAAAGCTGAATACCATAGCAAGGCGAGCCATAGAAAGCATATCGTCCTCTGATTTGGAATAATGCCCACTTGGTACCGTCGGTGTTTTGGGTTTTCGCTTTATGAACTTGCGAATGCCAATAATCAGCAAGGTAATAAGCGAAACGCTAATTATTATTACCACAATAGTCATAACTACTATTAACCAAGTATCCATAAAAATCACCCCTCCTTGTGCCAAATTATAGCACAAAGAGGTTTTTTGTCAAGCATTATCGCTTCTGCCGCATTTATGCATACGCCACCAATGCCTTGTGGCGTTGGTTTTTTTGTTATTTCACTCTGCCGCATAACAGGGCGATTTCACTTTTTACAAAATACATTTTTAATAGTATAATGGAATTGCTGAATATAAAGCGGTTTGAAAAGCATTAAAAAGGCGGGTGAAGAAATGGATTTTTCGACGGTATATAATTGTATCCTTACGGCGGGCATGGGAATTATTACGTTTTTCCTGAAGCGCAGCTTTGACCGCCTCGACAGCCGAGCGAGTAAGGCAGAAGTTGCAGACATAAAAACGCGGTTGGAACGCGCTGACGAAAAATATGCCAGCAAAACGGAACTTAACGAACTCAAAAAATCTATCGAAAAAATCGAAAACAATATAGATTTTTTGAAAGAGAATACCGTGCGCTCAGAAGACTTTGTGCGCACTATGACAAGGCTTGAGAGTAAAATAGACGACCTAAAGAGGGGGCTGTGATATGGATATGGCAAAAGTACGTCGTGAAAAATTCTGCGATGACAACGCTCGCGTGCTGCGGGCGATAAATACGCTGCGTACAAAATATGTTAAAATACGAGAACTGGAGTATGCGCTTACGCCTGAAATAACCTCTGTGGAGATATCCGACAGCGTCAATTATCTGCACGAGGGCGGGTATATAAGGCTGCGCGATGTGGAGTATCACACCGAGGTGACAGACCTTGCGGACGCAGAGTTAATGCAGCTGGAGGCTAAGCTGACGGTAAAAGGTATTGTACTTCTTAACGGCAAGCTTGACGACCCTTGTATAAGGCGGTGAGGATATGGGCAACCGCAAGCACAGCAAGATTGACGCGCTGCCATCAGACATCAAAGAGGCTGTTGAGCAGATGATACTTGGCAATTATACCTATCGCGAGGTCTGTGATTTTGTGCGCGATACCGCAAATGTTACCTTGTCCCAGACGGCAGTGTGCAACTATGCCAAGGGACTTAACGCCACGGTGCAGGATTTAAGGCTTGCAAGCGAAAACATGAGGGCGCTTACCGAGGAGATGGCAAAGTATCCGCAATTGGATACCACCGAGGGCATTGCCCGTCTTATTTCTCACAAGGTGCTTCAAGCGGTGCGCGAGCTTGATGACGAGGCACTGAAAACCTCAGACCCGCTTAAGCTTATTGACAGATGCACAGGTCTTATCAGGGCGGTGGCGTACAAAAATGACGCCGACACCAAGACGAGGAACATAAAGGACATGGCTTTTGAAAGCTTCAAAGAAGAAATTTTTGAAGCGATGGCAGCGGAAGCGCCTGAATTGTATACGCAGCTTGTAAAATTTATTTCCTCTAAAAAGGAGAATGGATAATGCTGTATGTTATATATGTGCAGTATGGCAAAGAAATAGCGATAACGGAGCAACTGCGGCAACTCGGTTACTCTGCCTACTGTCCGTTGCAGATGCGCGATGAGCGGCGCAAAGGTCATTGGGAACGCGTGCAGCGAGTAATGTTCTGCGGCTATGTATTTCTGGATTTGCCGGAGGGCGAAATAACGCCGACAGACTGGCACAGGGTAGCGGCGTGCAGTGGATTTCTGCGGCTGCTTAGCCGTTATCCTCTTGCTCCAAGCGAGGACGGATACATACGGCTGCTATGCTCGCAGGAGCGCATAGGTGTATCACGCGGTTATGTGCGCGATGGCGTGCTGCATATCACAGAGGGCTTTGCGAAACAGCTGGAACACAAAATTATCAAATACAACAGGCGCGGCAGACGCGCCACAGCAGAGGTTACAATATACGGCGAGAGATGTAGGGTTACTATCTCCGTTATATTTGAACCTCCGCCCGCTGCGGGTGATACGCTCCCCGACAGTGGAAAAATATGACCGCGAACGCCCGATACTGCATCGTGCGCAAAGGGCGGAGCATACCCTCTCAAAATACGCGCCTACAAGCCATTTTAAGGGCGGTCAGATTTTGAGAGGGTAATTTCCCTGCCTTTTGCGCACGGCGCGGCTAAAAAGGGCGTATAAAGCGTAAAAAGGCACAGTGTGTTAGGAGGCGATAACGTGAACAACAAAAAGAAAAAATCAATCGCTGCTTTAGGGGCGGCAATTGCACAATATGAAAAACAGACGGACGTAGCGCCATCCTCTGCGGTGCAACAGTTAGTGGAAGCGTATCTGTCTACCAACAATCCCGCAAAACGCGCTAAGCGTATCGCGGAAATCAAACAACGCTGCGAAGGTATTAACTCCATCCTCACAAGCAACAGCGAGCTGTTAACTGCCGAGGTTGAGCAGGCTCTGCTAAGAGCGGCAACGGGTTACACAGTTACAGAGCGCAAAACAAGGCTTGTAAATGGCGTAAAAACCGTGGAAACCGTAGAAAAGCACATATCGCCGTCACAAGCGGCGATTGAGTTCTATTTGACAAATAAGCGTCCTGAAAATTATTCCCGTTCGGGCGGCAGCGCCGCAAATGGCGATGGCATGATTGCCGAGATAATGGAGGCGTTCCGTAATGGATAAGGTCAAATTTACAGCCAAACAAAACGCGCTTGTCCGCACGGTCAAGGCGGGCAAGCTTAAAAGGCTTAATATCCTGCAAGGCTCGGTACGTTCGGGCAAAACGTGGATATCCCTTATAATATGGGCGTTTTGGGTGGCAAGCCGTCCACGCGATTATCTGTATATGATGTGTGCGAAATCCTTACAGACGCTAAAACGCAATTGCCTGCTGCCGCTTCAGGAACTTGTCGGTGAGAATAATTTCAGTTTTTCGCTCTCCGCCAAGGAGGGCGTTTTGTTTGGGCGAAAAATAATGCTGGAGGGTGCAAATGACGCGCGCTCAGAGGGCAAAATACGCGGTATTACTCTTGGCGGAGCGTATTGTGATGAGCTGACTCTGTTCCCAGAGGACTTTTTCACAATGTTGCTGTCACGACTATCTGCTGAGGGCGCTAAGCTTATTGCGACAACCAATCCCGATGTCCCTACGCATTGGCTCAAAAAGCAATATCTGGATAATAGCCGACTTGCGGACGATTTGTTAAGCGTGTTTTTTGGCATTGACGATAATACCACGCTCCCTGCGGACTATGTGGCTAGCCTAAAGCGCGAGTACACAGGCGTATATTATGACCGCTTTATTCTCGGGCTTTGGGTAGTGGCAAACGGCGCTGTGTACAGGGTGTTCTCGGATACGCCATCAAAGTATGCGGCACAGCAGATTCCGCGCTTCGACCGCATTTGCATAGGTCTTGACTGGGGCGGCAACGGCTCGGCGCACGCGCTTGCAGCGACCGGTATAGCAGACAGTGCTGGGGCAATTTACGCTCTGCGCACAGAGTGTATTCCCGCTGCGGGTATGACCCCACAGCAAATATACAAGCGCGTATATGACTTTTGCGTAGATATCCGCACGCGATACACACGATATGGAGAGGTGCGCACGGTTTACGCCGACAGCGCGGAGCAAACGCTTATAGCGGGTCTGCGTGAAGTGCTGCGTCCGTTGGATATCGTGGTGAAAAATGCGCTCAAGCGTCCCATAAATGACCGTATCCGCGCTACAACTATGCTTATGGGCGGAGGACGGTTCTTTTTAACAGCCGAGTGCGAGAGCCTTGCGGAGGCATTTCAGGGCGCTGTATGGGACGATAAGGTTATAGGCACAGAGGTTCGGCTCGACAACGGCACATCGGATATAGATACGCTTGACGCGTTTGAGTATAGCTTTGAGCGCTACATACCAAAGCTTTTAAGGAGCGAGAAATGAATATTATACACAAGGTAAAAAGCCTTTTTAGGAAGGAGAACGGCGGCATGGAGGATATAACGGAATACAGATTATCCGAATCTGCGGTAAGCGCGGAAATGCAGTCCGCGACAAAGGTGTGGTGGGACGTGTTTCGCGGCGCGCTGCCCTTTCCGCAGTCGCATACATGCTTTAAGCCGCTGCCGACTGCTTACATATCCACCGCTTACCTTGCGCAGCTGGTGACAAGCGAAATAAAGTACGAAATAGCAGACGAAAATCTTAATGCCTATGTGCAGAAAAATCTGCTGCCCAACCTTGACAGGATAACACAGCAGACGCTTGTCGGCGGGTATACGGTGATTAAGCCGTACATTGTGCAGACAGGCGAGATATTCTTTGACGTGGGTACTTCGCGGGATTTCCTGCCGCTTGCGCTTGACGAGAACGGTCACATAACCGAGGGAGTATTTTTTGAGCGGATACGCTATAAGGGCAAAATCTATGAGCGCCGCGAGCATCACGCTCACGCAAACGGCGTACACAGCGTACACAATACCGCCCTGATTTACGGCACCCGTCATGTTATACCGCTGACGGATATTCCGCGCTGGGCAGTGCTGCTGCCGGAGGGACATATTCCCTCGGATATCCCGATGATTGCCACTTTCCGCACGCCCTACGCAAACAATATAGACCTTGACAGCGAGCTGCCGATATCGCTTTATGCAAACTCTCTTGACACGCTGCACGCGATTGACGCGGCACACAGCGAGTATCTTTCGGAGTTCCGCAAGATGAGCGCAAAGGTGTTCGCCGACGAAACGGTCATGCGCAGGAATGTCGGTATTCCCGATGATTATTTTGTCACTGTGGACGGCGATGGCAAGAGCGCAATCGACCAACAAATAATGGTTTACGCTCCGCAGATACGCGAGGACGCGCACCGCGCGGCGATTAACGCGGAGCTAAGATTATATGAGGTACAGATAGGCGTATCGGGCGGCACGTTTTCCTTTGACGCGCAAAAAGGTCTTGTAACCGCAACGCAGGTGCTTTCCGAGGACAGGACAACCTACAACACGGTATGCCAGATACAGCGACAGCTTCGCCCCGTACTGGAAGCGCTAAGCAGGATTGTAGTCACCCTTGCGCGGTTCTACGGCATAAGCTGCGCTGACGGCGAGTGCGCTATCGAGTTTGGCGACAGCGTGTTTGAGGACACAGGCACGGAATTTAACCGCCGCTTGCAGCTTGTGCAGGCGGGATTGCTTCGCGCCGAGGAATTTAACGCTTGGTATTTCGGTCTGCCGCTTGACAAAGCGCGTGCGCTTATGCCAGAGATGTCGCAGGCGTTCGGGGGTGAGGAATAATGCTCACGCCCGAACAAAAGCGCAATATTCCCACCGCTCTGACTGACAAATATGCGGAGCTTACGGAATTTATCCTGCGGGACATTGCCAGCCGTATTGCAGAGGGCGCACGGCTTACCGATACCGCAGAATATCTGCTGTATCGGGCAAAGGCTCTTGGGCTTTCCGAAAAGGCGATAGCCGCAAAGATAGCCGAAATAAACGGCGAAGCCGCCGAAACCATAGAGCAGCTTATACACTCCGCTGCTGATACGGCTGACCAAAATGACCGCGAACACCTTGGCATAAGCGATTCCGTGGACGCAGACAACGAACCCTTGTACAAGCTTATGAAAGCACAGGTAGCCTACACCCAAAACGAGTGTGAAAACCTCACCAATACTCTTGGCTTTGCAGACCATAATGCGGACGGCACGGTGTGTTACCGCTCGCTGACAGATATGTACCGCAGGCAGATGGATATGGCGCAGCTTAAGGTTGCAAACGGCGTAACCGACTACACCACGGCGCTGCGGCAGGCGGTAAGCAAGCTTGCAGCTTCCGGCGTGCGAACGATTGACTATGAAAGCGGCTGCTCCCGCACGGTGGAGGCTGCGACCCGAAACGCGCTGATGACCTCTATATCTCAGATAACCAACAAGATTTCCGAGCAGAACGCCGAGGAGCTCGGCGCGGACGGTTGGGAAATGTCTGCGCACAGCGGCGCGCGACCCTCGCACGCTGTCTATCAGGGCAGGCAGTACACGCAAGAGGAATACGAGCGGAAGATACGCGGCTTGCTGAATGATTACGGCTGCCGCCATGATGTCTACCCCGTTATCCTTGGGGTGAGCGAGCCTGTCTACACCGAGCAGGAGCTTCAGAACATAGACCCTCCGCCCTTTACCTATGAGGGCAGGCGCTACACAGCCTACGAAGCGCAGCAGCAAATGCGCAAAATGGAACGCGCCATGCGCAAGCAGAAAAACCGCTGCGTTGTCGCGGACGCTTCGGGAGATGATGAAGCCTTTACCACGGCAAGCATAAAGCTGCGCCGCCAGAAAGACATCTACGAGGATTTCTGCAAGGCAGCCGACAGCTATACGCAATATGAGCGGACGTTTGTCGGCGGCTATAACAGACATCTGAGCGGCAGGACAGGCGCGGTTACGCGCAGGCAGAGGGCGTTTGACAATGCGCAGCTGCGCTTGACAGACAGCGGGGATAGTGGTATAATAGGGGTGGAGATAGCAAACGGAAATATAAAGCTTGAAATCAACACCGAAAAACAAGAGCGGCACATACAAGGGTCATCGAGGTATGTTGACGGAAGAAGCTATATTACTATTTCTGAAAAAGAAGCACAGAATATTATCAACGCAAAAAGCGGAACTGGAACACTAGTGAAAGACCGCAAAGGTAATTGGAAACACAAAGAATTGATAGATTGTGGCAAGAAGATAGGCGTAGATATAGACCCTGTTTCGCACAAAGAAACCCCAACCGACAAGGCAACCATACATTACTCAAAAGCTGGAACACATTTAGTTCCGAGGAAGGAGAAAAATAATGACTGATTTGCAAATTTTCTTATTTCATGATGTCATTTTAACAGATATAGACAAAAAAGAATGGAAAGGTCAGGTCTTTTCTTTTCATGACAAAGACGATAATGATGATGGTCACAACTCAATTGTTTTGAAAACTCTTAGCGGAGAAATGGTTGAATTTACAGAACCAGAAATATTAAGCATGGAAAAAGTCTGTCGATAAAAAGACAGATTCCCATTTCCCACAGATAAACAGCACTTTGC
>CAZLBL010000051.1:0-16175 GCA_964557825.1 uncultured Ruminococcus sp. | reverse complement strand
TAGAGCCGAACGAAGTTCGGTTCGGAGGCAGGGGGACATCTTGCCTAAGTTATAAGGTGGATATATCCGATGCCAAGGATATATTGACAGTTACCTTCAGCGGTGATGTTTACCCTGACGGCATAGATAGTGAGCCGCAGTCCTTTGAGGAAACAACGCTCACATTCAATATCAAGGACGCAAGCCTTGAAAATCTGCCGACTTTGATTGAAGCTTAATTCCCGTTAAGCAGGCAGTAAAACCAAATAAATTATGCGGCAGTTCATTGTGGACTGCCGCATTTCTGATTAAAAAGATGATTTTCAGCGTATTTCCGCGCCGCCCCATTCCACAACAGTAAAGCCATCGCGTTTCGGCGCAGCCTGCAAGTCCTGCGCAGGGAGATTAACATATTCCTCGCTTGCGGAAAAACTCATAAACACGCGGATAACCGTATCCGGCGCAGGGGAAATATCCAGCCGCGCGTTGTCGGTGTAGTCCTTTCCGTGAAACGAAATAATATTGTACGCGTTGCTTTCCATGCGCGGCAGCCAGTATTCGCAAAACTCCGCGCTCTCACTCTCCGAAAGACCCAGCAGCGCCAGCTTTTCCTTAAGAAATTCCTCCGTATCAGCACCGCTTACGCAGAAACCCTCCTCGTGCGCAAGCCCAAAGTACTGCTCACCCTCCCAGAAAAGATAGGGATACACATCGCCGTCCGCTGTGGTAAGCGTTCCGTCTGCGTCCGCAGTAACCTGCCAGCCGTCCGTATACGGCGGGTCGGTAACGGTAAGCCTGCCGTTAAATTCAAGCCCCACGGAAATTTCACACTTCTCCTGCGGATAAAGGTATATTACAGGCTTCTCAGCAATGGCATAATAGTCGTCATAATGGTAATTGCCATAATCATCATCGCAGCCGCCATCGAATATATTGCAGCTTGCCAGACCGCCCGAAATTGCAAACGCCAGCGCGCCCGCCAGAATACCCCTGAAAAGATTGTTTCCCATGCTGTCGCTTCCTTCCTGCCGCTATAAAAACGCGGCATATGATTAAATCAATGCCGCGCAAAATTCAAAAGCCGTTTTGTGCGGCGCTGTTGTGAGTAAAACATTTCCGCGCAGAAAAAGGTTGCATAAAATTACAGTATAAGAAATTCCGATGGTATATTTTCCTTAATAAGCGTATCTACAAAATAGTAGCTCATTCCCTCACAGCCGTGCGAAGCCATAAGCTCCTCCGTGTACATGGAATACGGATAAACGCGGATATCGGAGTAGCCGTAGCCATAGTGATTTATCAGCGGCATAGCGCCCGCGTCAGATATCGTAACCTCGCCTGAAAGATGCTCCTTGGTTACCGTAATCTCGCCCAACATTTCCACCATGCAGTAGGGATTGCTCTGCGCCGAAAGGAAATTTCCCAGGCAGTAGAATACAAACGCCTGTCCGCCGTCAGCCTTTTCAAGATATTCCATTGATTGGATAGTATGCGGCTGTGTGCCAATTATTATGTCCGCGCCCCAGTCTGCAAGCTGCTGCGCGGTGTCGTACTGACTCTGTGATATTTCGTTTGTGGTTTCAATGCCGAAATGCGCGCTTACAATAACGCAGTCATACTTCTCGGCAGCCTCTTTCACCTGCTTTTCGATAAGGTCTGTTTCAGAAAGATACACAAGCTCGCACTCGGAGTCCGCAGGCAGCGAAAGACCGTTGGTATGCTCCATATAGCTTAAAAATGCAAATGTAATATCGTTTACCGTAAGCGTGCGGATATTGTTCATATCCTCCTCGTTTCTGTAAGCGCCGTATACGGGGATTTCGGGGTGGTCCTGCTTCCAGTAGTCCAGCGTAGCAATAAGGCCGCCCTCGCCCTTGTCAAGCACATGGTTGTTGCCTATGGAAATCGCGTCAAATCCAATTTCCACCATCTCATCGCCCATTTCCGCCGGCGTGCAGAAGCAGGGATATGTATCTGGCGCATATTCGTCCGTTACAATTGTTTCTTGGTTTAGTATAGCAAGGTCTGCCGCAGCAATTATATCCGCAACATATTGATACGCATAGCTGAAATCATAGTTTTCGCCCTCTCCCGCGCGCTTTGCAGCTTGGTTGTATATAGGCGAGTGGATAAGGTTATCGCCCGCGCACAGCAGTCTTACAGATGTATAATACGGCTCAGGGTCGGGTTCAGGTTCGGGAATTGACTCGGTCGTTGTGGTGGTTGTATTCTCGCCTGTTGTACTCTGCGGCACGGATACCTCTGCAATGCTTTCGGAGGACTGCGCCCCGCCGCTGCACGCGGTAAGCATTGCTGCGGCTAAAATTGCCGCCATAATTTTAATCCTGTTTTTCATCATTATATACTCCTTTTCGACATAATGTTCAGTTTTCAGTATAACACCGCCGCCGCGATATGTCAAGTGCCGCCGTGCAGAAAATTACACCTTTGCCCGTGGTACTTTTATTTTGAAATAAAAACACAACCGTTTCACTTGAAGGGAGAAAATATAATGGCAAAAAAGCTTACAGCTGTTGATTTTTTCAAAAAATACAACGGCTCTTTCATGAAATTCGGCGAGCTGTTCGCACAGAAGATAACCGATGAGCAGCTTATTTCGGCGCTTGCCGAAAAGGACCTTGAAAAGCTTGCAAAGGTGTTCAGACTGGTGTTTGACATGGTTCAGCAGAACACGGCGGGCGATGAAAACGAGCGCCTTGCCGCGCTTATAAAGGCATATACGGAGGTGAGCAGCGATGACTAAGCTTTCTGAAAAACAGCGCGAGGCGCTTGCATTGTTAAAGGATAACGGCTTGAAAAGAATTAACATCTTTGAGGGCAGCGTAAGAAGCGGCAAGACCTATATCTCCATGATAATGTGGGGCTTCTGGGTATCCCTGCGCCCTAAAAATCAAAGGTTTCTTATGGCGGGAAAAACCCTCACCACACTGAAAAGAAACGTGCTTGAGCCAATGCAGGAGCTGTTCGGGACAGCTTTTACATACAGCATAACCAAAAAGGAAGCAACGCTTTTCGGTCATCGCATATATCTTGAGGGCGCGGCAAACAGCAGCGCGGAAAGCAAGCTGCGCGGCATGACGCTTGGCGGCGCGTATTGTGACGAACTTTCGCTGTTTCCGGAGGATTTTTTTGCAATGCTGCTTTCAAGGCTTTCGGAGCATGGGGCAAAGCTTCTTGCCACAACAAACCCCGATTCCCCGCAGCACTGGCTCAAACGCGGCTATCTCGACCGCGACCTGCCTGACCTGCTTTCCATGCGTTTTACGCTGGACGACAATCCCGCCCTGCCCGAAGAATACGTCCGCGCACTAAAATCCGAGTTTACAGGCGTATTTTATGACCGCTTCATTCTCGGCAACTGGGCAGTAGCCGAGGGCAGAATATATGACGGCTTCTCGGATAAATGTATCATCACACACGAGGAGCTAAATCAGCGCATAAAACAGAATAAGCTTATAACCTCGGTTGTCGGTGTGGATTACGGCGGCAACGGCAGCGCAAGCGCATTCTGCCATGTAGCGTTTGATAAGGGCTTCAGAAACGTCTATGTCCTGTCGGAGTATTACGACAAGCGCAACCGTTCCGCAGAAAGTCTGATAAATGCCTTTTCGGAGTATATCTCCCGCGAGAGGGAGCTTCACCCCACCCTTTGCGCCGCATACTGCGACAGCGCCGAGCAGCTTCTGGTAAAAAGCTTCCGCAATGCCGTAAGGCTTCCCGTGCGCAACGCGCTTAAGCACCCCGTCAATACGCGCATAAATATGCTCTGCCGACTTATCGCGGCGGGCAGATTTCATGTTTCTGCGGAATGCACCCATCTTATCGGAGCCATACAGACCGCCGTATGGGATACGCGCGATATCCACAACGATACCCGCCTCGACAACGGAAGCACCAACATCGACAGTCTTGACGCCTTTGAATATGCTTTGGAGCGCTTTGAGCGCCAGCTTTTTTTCAGCGCCCCCACCGTCCGTCTGCAATAAAAAACTCCGCAGCTTGTGTGCTGCGGAGAATTTTAATCAGCTGTTTTTCAGGTTGTATTCCTTTACGTAGCGGTCTGCTGTGGGAACTATCTTGTCATATTTCGGGTCGTCGTTTGCCACAACGGATTTGAAAAACTGGTATACCCTTCTGGAATTAAGCCTGCTGAGCCGTTTTGCAATATATTCATGCGTTGCGTAAAGCTCCGGATTTTCCATTATCTGAATGCTGAAGTCAATATACCGCTTTTCATCGTGAAAGCGCAGATAATTGCACGCCGCAACAATGCTTGAATAGAAGTTAGGTGAAATTATAATCTCGCCCTCGTACTCCGTATCGCCCGAAAGCAGCGCGGACAGCTGCCCCTCCGAAAGAGAATTTATCGCAAACGCAGATTCAATCATTTCGCAGTCGGGCATAAGTTCGCATTTTTCGTGGATATCGCGCGGTACGGCGTTGTTTGTCAGCGCCTTGTGACGCACGGTTTCAAGCTTTTTTACAATATTGAGATAATACAGCGGCTTTGCTTCTGCACGGTTTTCAAGCAGATTTCTCAGCATATCCCCAGGCAGCAGTTCAAGCGGAATTTTCACTGATGCGCTGCGGAAGCCTGTAATACCCTCGTGCGGCTGAACCACAGGCTCGTTTGGCTCAGGCTGCAGCTGATTTTCGGCGGCGTTTTCGGTGGCTGACTCTCCTGCACTCTCGGCAACGGGTTCGGGCTGCTTTTTTATTATGGGCGCGGCAGCGGCGGTATACACATCGTCAATTCGCTCAATAACCGCGCACCTGTACGGTATTTCAGCGGAGGCGCAGGCGGCAGCACCCATATGTCCCTTAAGCAGGACAGAATGAAGCCCCGAAAGATGATATACAATGCCCTGATATTTGCGGGATTTAACCGCCTCGTCCGCAATTCCGCGGCGCTTGGGCGTGTAGTTGTCAAGCGTATTTCCGGGGATAAGGAAGCATGGCAGATACGTCTTATCCTTGCCTATAATGCGGTTGTAGGCGGCAGTGCCGTGAACCTCGCGCGGGATATTGTACGCACCCCAGAAGAAAGCGCCGCTGCCATCGGTTGGATAATATTCCGAGGAATATACGGTATAAACGCCATCGGACAGCAGCATGAAAAGTTCGCGCATACCGTTTTCCAGCGAATCCCCACGGTTTATTTTGTTGAACGAGTCCGTGATGGCTTCGCTAAGCTCATGAGATATGCCGCCGAAACCCTGACACTGCGAGATAACAAGGTCGGTGCGCTTATCGCCGTTGTTTGGCGACATTATGCTGAGCGCAGGCTCTGTGCCGATGTAGAAAACCTTATGCAGCGCAGACAGGTCGCCGCGCCTCAGATTATGTCCTGTTGAGCATACGCCGAGAAGTCCCTTTCCGCCCTTTACCGATACAACAAGCACATTATTGCCGCCAAGGTCGATATGCTCGCTTTTTATATCAACGCCCATTGTGCCGCCTCCTTATTTCTGTTCAAGATGTATCGCCATCATATCCGAAATTCCGTTGATGTGTTTTTTGTCAAACGCCTTTTTGGGAATATATGTCACTGCATTCCCATCCTTGTAGAGTATGTATATCTTATCCGTTTCGATAAAATAATCAAGCTTGTTCCACGGGATAAGGTCCTGACGGTCATATGCGCAGCTTTCGCAGGCGGCAAAGCCGTAGGGGGAAATCACGAAGGTAAGCGGTTCCTCAACAGCAGGGTCGCTGCCCGCTATGCGGGTGAAGCGGCTGCGCGCCACCGCATGGCAGATTATGTATACAATCAGCGTAAGTATTCCGCCAACGGCTATGGATATCGGGATAAAGTAAAGAATATTTTCGCGCGTAACGCCTATGGTTATGTGCAGCGCGGCGAAAACCAACAGCATTACCAGCATGGCAATCAGCCACAGCACCTTTACAAGGCGCAGATTCATCAGCATTACAAAGGCGGCGGCGGTGTCGTTTTCGTCAATATGACCCTCGCCGACATATGCCTCATCGCCCGCGCCTGCTTCTATATACATATCCTTGGTAGGAAGCACACGCGCACCGTGCTGATACGAAAAGCTGTATTTTCTGTGCATACTTTCCGTAATGGCAATAAGCCTGAAATAATCCTCCCTTATTTTGAAGCATGACATGGGAAGCTTGTATTGTGTATTATCCGTCTGAAAGGTGATACCTTTTCTGCTGTCGTCGCTGACGCTTTTTATCATCTCCCAGCTGTACACTGTCGGGCGTTCTGTTCCGAACGAATATACCGCGAAGGTATCTCCGACAATATAAGTGCAGCCCGAAGCCTCGTCAAAAACGCGAACAGGTTTCAAATCGTAAAAAGCCATTGCGCACCGTCCTGTTTCCGGGCGGGAAAGCCGCCCTGTCGTCAAAACATTCTCCGTATCTGCGGAGAACTATGCAAAACCGTATATACATTAAGTATAACATACTTTTTCGGATAAATAAAGTGTTTTTTGCAGATTTTTTAATTTTCTGCGCAAAAGTGGCAAAATATTGAAAAATTTGCTTGACAACGGTGTGTTCAGGTTTTATAATAAATAGTGTCGGTTGTGCTGTGAAAAAATCAATAGGCACACCTTAACAAGAGTAACGGAGGTGCAACCATGCAGATGCAGTCTGTAACCTATCAGTGCCCCAACTGCGGCGCTGCGCTTGAATATGATAACGCGCAGGGCAAGCACCGCTGCCTTTTCTGCGACAGTGTGTTTGACGAGGACGAGATAAAGCGCCATTTTGCCGAAAACGAACAGATGAAGCTTGACGCGGCAGACCCCGAAAAGCTGACCGAGGAACAGCAGGAGATTGAAAAATTTACAGGCGCGTCGGCGCTGTATACCTGTCCAAACTGCGGCGCAGGCGTTATTTGCAGTGAACTGGAGGCCTCTGTGCGCTGCCATTTCTGCCATACGCCGGTTATTCTTTCGGGCAGGCTTTCGGGCGAGTACAAGCCCGACCTTATCATACCATTCTGCACGACGAAGGAACACGCGAAGAAATCGTTCTATGACTACATAAAGGGAAAATTTCTGCTGCCGCGCGGCTTTAAGAGTAACGCAAAGGTTGTGGATATATCGGCGCTTTATGTGCCGTACTGGCTGAAAAGCGGCGTTGTGAACGGGCATATCAAGGCAAGCTGCACCAAGGTGCGCACATGGAGAGTTGGCGATACGCGCTATACCAATACCAAATACTATACCTCCGAGCGTGCGGCGGAGTTTGTGTTTATCCGCGTGCCGTGCGATGGCTCAAGGCGCATTGATGACGCGCTTATGGAGAGCATAGAGCCGTTTAACTACAACGGAGTAAAGCCGTTTTCCATGTCATATCTTTCGGGCTGCGCGGCAGAGAGATACGATGTTGTTTTTGAGGACGCGGAACACCGCATTGACGCGCGCATAAACGCGGCGGTTACGGCAGCACTGAAGGCTGACGCTGCGGCGCAGAATTATACCACAATAAAAATAGACGAATCGGGAATGGCATTCAAGTCAAGCGCGGCGGTGTATGCTATGCTTCCTGTGTGGTTTCTGAATTATCAATACAATGGCAAGGACTATCCGTTTGTAATGAACGGACAGACAGGCGTAAGCTTTGGCAAGCTGCCCATAAGTAAGCTTAAGGCGTTTCTTTTCGGCACGGCTGTATTTGCGGCAGCGGCGGCGGTGCTGCTTGGCGCGTTTTGGTTTTTTATGTCGTAAGTGCGGGGAGGTAAGACTATGAAAAGGATTTTATCATTGCTGACTGTGCTTGCGGCGATGACTGCCGTGATGGTATGTCTGACCGTGACGGGCTTTGCGGCGCGGGAATATCAGACTATAATAAACGATGGCGCGGATTGCCTTACTGCCGAAGAAGAAAAGGAGCTGTATCCGCTGCTTGAAAAGGCGGCAGACCGCGCGGGCATAAATATCGCGGTTGTAACAAAGGACGATTTTTCCGACACAACTCCGGGAACTTACGCAAGGCAGACGCTTAACGCGCTGTTTGGCGGCGAGAGCGACTCTATGGTTCTGCTTATTCAGACGGATTTTGACAACGAGAACGCCTATGACTACATAGAGATGTCGGGCAAAGCGTACAGTAAATATTACACATGGCTTGACGAGATTTTCGACGCGTACTATACGGGAAAGGCAAGCGGCGGCTATGCGGGCGGCGTGAAAGGCTTCTGCGGCTTTTTTACGGGCGGCTATGACCCGGCGGGCTGCAAGGCGCTGATTTCGGACCGTGACGGCGTTCTGGAGGACAGCGAGCTGGTCTATCTGCTTTCAGTGATGCAGGATACCGCAGACGAGATAGAGTGCAACGTTGGCGTTGTGATAACCTCCGACAGGGGCGGGCTTACTCCCCAAAAATATGCAGACAATTTTGCGGACGAGAATTTCGGTTATGGCAGTGATAATATAGTTCTACTGTTTGATAACGACAAGGTTTCGCCCGACCACAAGGACTGGATTTCGGCGATGGGCCTTGCCACGGAGAAGTACGGCGGGCGCATAGACAGCATACTGGACTATATGTATGTGGGCTTCGACCTTGACGGCGGCGATAACTATTACCAAGGAATACAGTATTTCTGCACATATCTGCGCAGCTATAAGGAAAGCGGCTGGGGCTACAACCACGGCGAGGATTATTATTACGATTATGATGATTATGACGAATCGGACGGCATTATTATGTTTGCGGCTCCTGTTATAATCGCGCTGATACTGGCGGCGGTGATAACCTCCTGCGTTGTAAAGGGATACTCTAAAAAAGCGCTGGTCAGCGCCGCAAGATATATGGACGGCTCGCGGACAAAATTTACGCAGCGCAGCGACATTTATCTGCGCGAAACTACCACCCGTGTGCGCATAAGCTCCAGCAGCGGCGGTGGCGGAGGTCACGGCGGCGGTGGCGGCAGAAGCGGCGGAGGCCGTAGCGGTGGCGGCGGCAGAAGCAGGTGATTTTTTAAGAGGGGCGGATTTTTCCGCCCTGCATTTTTGATGGATACCAGGGGAGAATTGATGTGAAAATTGTAATTCAGCGTGTGGAACACGCAAATGTAAAGGTTGACGGCAAGGTTTGCGGCGAAATTGGAAAGGGTTTTCTGGTGCTGCTGGGAGTTGGCAAGGAGGACACGGAAAAGGAATGTGAACGGCTTGCCGCAAAAATGCTTGGCCTGCGCATATTTTCGGACGAAAACGGCAAGACAAATCTTTCGCTGAGGGACGTTGGCGGCAGCTTGCTGATTATTTCGCAGTTTACGCTTTATGCGGACTGCCGAAAAGGAAACAGGCCTAATTTCCTTATGGCGGGCGCGCCCGATGAAGCAAAGCGGCTTTACGAATATTTCACCGATATATGCAAAAAGGAAATCCCCATCGTGCAGACGGGGATATTTGGTGCGGATATGAAGGTTGAGCTGCTGAATGACGGACCGTTTACCATTATTCTGGAATGACGGTTTTCCATTTCAGCTTTGTTCCGTCAAAGACGGGGGCAATTTCACCTTTGCGCTGAAGATATGAAAGATATGATTTCGCCGTGTAACCGACAAGCGCGTACTGCATAATGTACAGCCTGATACCGTATGCGGCGAATATTTTTTCAAGAAGCTCGTCTATTGTAACGCCCTCGGCGCAGAAGCGCCTGATATCCTCGGCGACCTCAAGAATATTTTGGCTGTTAAGCCTTGCAAGGGACGCTATATCCTCAAGCGGAGGGCGGTGCGAGGGGATAAAAAGCTTGCCTTTAAGTGTTTCAAGGCGTTGGAGGGTTTTAAGCTGCTCCTCAATATCATAGAGGAAGGATATTTTGTATTTGGGGAAGGTTTCGGCGGCTATTACGGAATCCGCGACAAACCAGACATCATCGGGGGTTCTGTATGCAAGCTGCTCAAAGCTGTGTCCGTCAACGTGTATGCAGCTTATGCCCGCAGGCAGAATATCGGGGGTGACGGGGAGAACCTCGCAGGCGGGGGCAAGGGTGAACTTGCTGTCAAGTTCCTTTGGGGGGAAGCCGCCGAAAAGATATGTTGCGTTGAGGTAGGAATAGGTGCTGATTGCGGCGTCTGCGCCAGGGGAATAGATTTTGCAGCCTGTTTTTTCTTTGAGATAGGCGTTGGCATAGGTGTGGTCGGCATGGCAGTGGGTGTTGAGTACCATTTCCAGCCGCCAGCCGTTTGCGGCGATGTGGTCAAGCGCTTTCTGCGCAGCTTCGTTGTCGCAGCCTGCGTCAATCATGCAGACGCTGCCGCCGTTATAGACGTAAATTCCAAGGTTGGTTGTGCAGCTTATATAATAGGTGTGCGTGCCGACCTGATTAAGCTCGTACATTCGGGTCATCTCCTTATTGCTGAAAGCAGCATGACTATTGTACCACAAAAAGGGCAGAAATACAACCGCAATTGTTGACTTTGCGGAAATAATATGCTATAATTTACAATGGCTTATACAGATAATATCGCACTATATGCACATGGAGGAAGCTATGAGGATTGCAAGGAAAGCACTGGCTGCGGCGGCTATGGCGGCGGCTATGCTGGTAACAGGCTGCGGCGCTTCAACGGGCGGACAGTCATCATCGACAGACAGCACAATATCAACAACGGAGAGTGAAAACATGACGACAGACAGCACATTCAGACCAAACGCGGATAATGTAAAGCTTATCGGACGCACCGCGGAGGAAGACGGAATACTGTGGCTTGCGCTTTCCGCGAGCGGAATTGAGTTTACATACAACGGCACAGGCTTCAATGTAAATATCATCGGCGACAGCATGGTTTCCCAGGGCAAGGACAAGCAGGCAAGGTTTGCGGTGTATGCTGACGGCGAGAGGATATCTGACGAACAGGTAACGGAATCGCAGAAGCTGTACGAATTTACCACATCTGACGAGGCGAAGCCTACCACGGTTAAAATCCTTAAGCTGTCGGAGGCGGCGGAATCCACCATGGGTATCGGGGAGATAACCGTTATGGGTACAGATGTTCAGCCTACGGCGGAAAAGGAGCTTAAGATTGAGTTTATAGGCGACTCTATCACCTGCGGCTACGGAGTGGACGATGAGGTTAAGGAGAACCACTTCTCCACCTCCACAGAGGACGCGACAAAGGCATGGGCGTACAAGGCGGCGGTTAAGCTTGACGCGGATTACAGCCTTGTAAGTTACAGCGGGCACGGAATTATTTCGGGCTACAGCGGGGACGGCAAGAAGGTTAAAAGCCAGCTTGTGCCGAGCGTTTACACAAAATTTGCGAAAAGCTATGGCAGCTACAACGGCATATTCAATGTATCCTCGGTTGAGTGGGATTTTTCGAGATTTCAGCCGGATTTTGTGGTTGTAAATCTGGGAACGAACGACGCTTCTTACTGCGGCGCGGACAAGGAAAAGGCGGCGGAATACTCCGAAGAATATGTGGAATTTCTGAAAACAATCCGCGAGAACAATCCCAAGGCGCATATAATCTGCGCGCTTGGCGTGATGGGGGACAGCCTGTTTTCCTCGGTGAAGGCGGCGGTTGAAAGCTACACGGCGGAAACGGGAGATACAAATGTATCTTATCTGCGCCTTACGCCCCAGAACGGCAGCACGGGTTATGCTGCAGACTGGCACCCGACAGAGGCTACGCATGAAATTGCGTCTGACGAGCTTGTGACGGAGATACGGAGAATTATGGCTGAATAAATGAAAGCCGCGCTTTGGGCGCGGCTTTTTTGTGCGGAAAGGGTTGTGCAATATATTCTAATACGATTGGATTGACGATGTTAATGATTGGTATACCGATATTGACTCCATGTTCAATGAAATTGTAACGTCGCGCATTGATTCATATGCCTACGGAAATACAGTTGCATAAGCTCTGAACCACATCTCATCTGAACAACACAATAAATCACGCCCACAGCTTAATTCTGCTGCGGGCGCGTTTTGTTTTATTCCGATTTGCCGCCAAGACGGCATTTGAAATCCTCATACCCGAAGCGCCTGAGAAGCTCAAATTCTCCGTCTGCTTTCAGCGCCCATATATCGGGCAGCGGCATTCCGTTAAAGGTGTTGTTTTTGCAGGTGGAGTATATCGCCATATCCTCAAAAACAAGCTTATCGCCCACCGCAAGGGGCTTGTCAAAGCTGTAATCTCCCACAATATCTCCCGCAAGGCAGGTGGGGCAGCCAAGGCGGTATGTAAACCGCTTTTCTCCCGCTTCGCCCGAAGCGTAAAGCGGCGGACGGTACGGCATTTCTATAACATCGGGCGTGTGGCAGGCAGCCGACATATCAAGTATCGCGATATCCGTATCTCCGTTTTTCAGCGTATCAAGCACCGTTGTAAGCATATATCCTGCATTAAGCGCAGCCGCTTCACCAGGTTCAAGATAAATCTGAAGCCCGTACTTGTCGCGCATACGGATTATGCAGCGCTCAAGCCGCGCTATATCATAATCGCTGCGCGTGATGTGATGACCGCCGCCCATGTTAAGCCACTTCATTCCGCCAAGATAAGCGCCGAATTTTTCCTCAACCGCGTCAAGAGTTATCTCAAGCGCGTCGCTGTCCTGCTCACACAGTGTGTGAAAATGCAGTCCATCAAGCAGACCGATAAGCTGCTCTGTCATCTGCTCCTGCCACTGCGAAGCAGTTGTGCCAAGCCTGCTTCCCGCGGCGCACGGGTCGTAGATTTCATGCCCCTGCTGGGTTGAACATTCGGGATTTATGCGCAGACCAACGCTTTTTCCCGCCGCCTTTGCGCGTTTGCCGAACCTTTCAAGCTGCGATGGAGAATTAAACACGATATGCCCCGCATATTTCAGCAGTTCATCAAACTCGTCCTCTCGGTAAGCGGCGCAGAAAACATGACGCTCGCCCTGCGGCATTTCCTCCGCGCCAAGGCGCGCTTCATACAGACCGCTTGCTTCCGTTCCCGCAAGAAACGGCGCAAGCGTATCATACATATCAAAATTTGAAAACGCTTTCTGCGCAAGCAGAATTTTGCAGCCTGTGCGCTGCTGAATGCCAAGCAGTATTTTCCCGTTTGCAATCAGCTTTTCCTCATCAAGCACATAGCACGGCGTGCGAAGCTGCGCCGAAAGCAGCCTTCCCTGCGCCGTCATCAATCCACCAATGCGGGGCTGTGACTTTCACGGTGAGGAAGTCCGTATTTGTCAAGCGCCTCTATATATGGGTCGGGGTCAAACTCCTCAACGGTGTAAACGCCCGCCTTGTTCCACTTTCCTGTCAGAAGCATAAGCGCGCCGCACATTGTGGGAACTCCCGTGGTGTAGGAAATTGCCTGACTTTCCACCTCCTTATAGCACTCCTGATGGTCGCATATATTGTAGATGTAGTAGGTTTTTTCCATGCCGTCCTTTATTCCCGTGAAAATACAGCCGATGTTGGTCTTCCCCTTTGTTCTGGGACCAAGCGAAGCAGGGTCGGGCAGCAGCGCCTTAAGGAACTGTATAGGCACTATCTCCCTGCCCTCGTAATTTATCGGCGCAGTGGAAAGCATTCCCACGTTTTCAAGACATTTCATGTGGGTGAGATAGCTTTGACCGAAGGTCATGAAAAAGCGTATGCGCTTTACATCGGGAATATTCTTTGCAAGCGACTCTATTTCCTCATGATGAAGCAGGTACATATCCTTCATGCCAACTTCCTCAAAATCATACTCGCGCTTTATGCTCATTGCGGGAATTTCAATCCACCTGCCGTTTTCCCAATAGCTTCCCGGCGCGGAAACCTCGCGCAGATTTATTTCGGGATTGAAATTTGTTGCGAAGGGATAACCATGGTCGCCGCCGTTGCAATCCAGAATATCAATGGTGTCAATGCGGTCAAACTCATGCTTCAGCGCATAGGCGCAGTACGCCTGTGTAACGCCGGGGTCAAAACCGCTGCCAAGCAGCGCGGTAAGTCCTGCCTTTTCAAATTTTTCCTTGTACGCCCACTGCCATGTGTAATCAAAATAGGCGGAGAAGCCCGCTTCCTTGCAGCGCTTGTCGTAAACCGCGCGCCACTCGGGGTCGTCGATATTTTCAGGCTCATAATTTGCGGTATCCATGTAATTTACGCCGCAGGCAAGGCAGGCGTCCATAATCGTCAAATCCTGATACGGCAGGGCAATATTCATGACAAGCTGCGGCTTGTAGGCGTTTATAAGCGCCTTAAGCTCGTCAACGCTGTCTGCATTAACCTGCGCCGTTGTTATCACTGTCGAGGTTGTGGGACGAAGCTTTTCCGCAAGCGCTTCGCACTTTGATACTGTGCGGCTTGCAATGCAGATTTCCGTAAACACCTCGCTTACCTGACAGCACTTTCTTATTGCAACGTTGGCTACGCCGCCGCAGCCGATAATTAAAACTTTTGCCATTTTATCAAATCTCCTTTTATTTCAATATCGCCAAAATAAACTCTCTAAGCGTTTTGCAGGCAATGGCTGTGCTTGCGCCGCTTGCGTCAAGCATGGGGGCAAGCTCATTAAGGTCTGCCGCCACAACGTTTCCGCCGCAAACGGTGATTATAGCCTTAAGCAGGCTGTTAAAATCCGTTCCGCCCGCTTCTGGCGTTCCCGTGCCGCAGAAATACGCAGGGTCAAGGCAGTCAAGGTCTATCGTGAAATATATCGGCGTATCGCCAAGGGCGGTTATAGTTTCCGCAAGACCATCAAAGCCGAATTTGTGCATATCCGTATGCTTATCGGCAAAGCGAAATTCCTCCCGCTCGCCGCTTCTTATGCAGAACTGGTGTATCCTGCCATCGCCTATGATATCATAACAACGGCGCATAACGCAGGCATGAGAAAGCCCTGCGCCAAGGTAATCATCTCTTAAATCCGCGTGAGCGTCAAAATGAATTATGTGGATATCGGGGTATTTCTTTGCCGCTGCGCGGAACGCTCCCAGCGTGACCAGATGTTCGCCGCCGATAAGCAGCGGCAGCTTGCCGTCCGAAAGGATTTCTGCGGCTCTATTTTCGATATCACAAAGCGCGCTCTCCGCCGAGCCGAAGCAAAGCTCAAGGTCGCCGCTGTCCATTACGGCGTAATCCGCAAGGTCTGCGTTCTGATAGGGGGAATATGTTTCAATCCCGAAGCTTTCGTGCCGCATTGCGGCAGGACCAAACCTTGCGCCGGGACGGAAGCTTGTGGTTGAATCAAACGGCGCGCCAAACAGCACGATTTTGGCATTTTCATAGTCTGCGTCACAGCCGATAAAGCAATCTCTCTGAAATTCCATTATTCAACCTCCTGAAGCATTTCCTCAAGAAACGCAGGCAGATAAAACGCGCCCTTGTGAAGCCTTGTGGTGTAATATCGCGTGCGAAGATGCAGCTTGTTCCACGCCTCCGCGTCAAGGTCGTCAATGGGGTGATATTTCTTGCTTGCAAAGCCAAACAGCCAGTAGCCCGCCGCATAGGTGGGAATATGCGCCTGATATACACGGCTTATGGGGAAAGTATTTGCAATGCGCTTGTGCGAGCGCTGCATAGCCTCGGCGTCCTGCGCGTAGAACGGGCTTCCCTGCTGATTTACCATTATGCCGTCCTCTTTAAGCGCCTTGCATACGTTGCCGTAAAACTCCTTGGTAAACAGACCCTCAGACGGTCCGTATGGGTCGTTTGAATCAACTATAATCAAATCGTACTCGTCCTCGCGGTAGCGGATATATTTCAGCGCGTTTTCGTAGTGGATATGTACGCGCTCGTCGTCCAGCCTGCACGCATTTGCGGGAATATACTGTCTGCACGCTTCCACAACCACCTCGTCCATTTCTACAAGGTCTATATGCGTTACGCGGTCATAGCGGGTAAGCTCCTTTACAACGCCGCCGTCGCCCGCACCGATAACCAGCACCTTTTCAACGCCTTTATGCACCGCCATGGGAACGTGAACTATCATCTCATTATAAATAAATTCGTCGCGCTCCGTAAGCATTATATTTCCATCAAGCGACAGCACCCTGCCAAACTCGCAGCTTTCAAAAACGTCTATACGCTGATAATCGCTCTGCTTTGAAAAAAGCTGCTTTTCAATGCGTATGCTCAGCTTTACATCAGGCGTATGCTTTTCGCTGAACCAAAGATCCATAAATATAACCTCGCTTTTTTGACATTATTTCAGCACATTGTTCAATAAGGGGCTTGCCCCGTCATTTAACGTGGCTAAGGGCGTATCGAACAAG
>CAZLBL010000050.1:0-16456 GCA_964557825.1 uncultured Ruminococcus sp. | reverse complement strand
TATACAATAGTGTCGAACGAAGTTCGATACGCCCAGTGCCGAACTCGTTCGGTACTGCCACGTTAAATAACGGGGCAAGCCCCTTATTGAATTTCGTTCAGTCCGAGGCAGGGGAGGGGTGAACAAAGTTCAGCCTTCGCCCGCTGACCTCATATTTACAACTAAGGCGCAGAAAAAATCTGCGCCCGTGTTTTTATCTTTCCGACATATCGGTATAGCCTCTTTCGGGGATAACGCTGACGTACTGCGGGCGGATAATCTTGCCTGCGTTCTGTATTTCCTCAATACGGTGAGCGCTCCAGCCTGCAATTCTTGCAACGGCAAATATTGGCGTAAACAGCTCGCACGGAAGGTCAAGCAGGCGGTAAATAAGACCCGAATAAAAATCCACATTGGGGCTTACGCCCTTGTACATTTTGCGCTTTTCTGCGATTATTCCGGGTGCCATTCCGGCAACGGTTTCGTAAAGCTCAAACTCCTCCTCAAAGCCCTTTTCAACCGCAAGCGCCTTTGCGCAGCCCTTGAGTATATCGCTTCTGGGGTCGGATTTTGAGTAGATTGCGTGACCCATGCCGTAGATAAGGCCCGCTCTGTCAAAAGCTTCCTTGTTAAGCAGCCTGTTCAGATAATCGCGGATTGCGTCCTTGTCCTTGACGTTGATATTCTGCTTCATATCCTCAAACATACGCACAACCTTGATGTTTGCGCCGCCGTGGCGGGGACCTTTAAGCGAGCCAAGCGCCGCCGCAACAGAGGAATAGGTATCCGTTCCAGACGAGGTTACAACGTGCGTTGTGAAGGTGGAGTTGTTTCCGCCGCCATGCTCTGCATGAAGCACAAGCGCAAGGTCGAGAATTTCCGCCTCAAGCGGGGAATACTCGCCGTTTTCGCGCAGCAGACCCAGAATGGTTTCCGCAGTGGAATATTCCGGCTTCGGGTGATGTATAAACAGGCTTTTGCCGTTGTGGTAATGCTGATAGGAATGATAACTGTAAACCGCCAGCAGCGGGAAAATTGCGATAAGCTGAAGGCTTTGGCGGAGAACATTCGGCACGGAAATATCATCGGGGGTTTCGTCATAGGAATACAGCGCAAGCACGCTTCTGGAAAGGCTGTTCATCATATCCTTGCTTGGCGCTTTAAGTATCATATCTCTTACAAACGAGGGCGGCAGGGTGCGGTAGGCAGAAAGCTGATTTCTGAAATCGGAAAGCTGCTGCTCATTGGGAAGCTGAGAGAACAACAGAAGATAGGCAATCTCCTCAAAGCCGAAGCGCTTGTCGCGGCGGAAGCCTGCCACAATATCGCGCACATTTATTCCGCGGTAATAAAGCTGACCGTCGCAGGTTATTTCGTTTCCGTCCGCGTCGCGGTCTTTTGCTTTTATGCGGGAAACCTCGGTAAGTCCCGTAACAACGCCGTTGCCGTTCATATCGCGCAGACCTCTGAACACATTGTGCTTTGTGTACAGCTCCGGAGTTATGTGGTTATTGCTGCATGAAAGCTGCGCAAGCTCCTCAATGTATGGTGTGATTTCTGAATAGTTCATGTTATTCTCCTTTCCTGATTGATAGCCAAAAACTAAAAATACAATTTTATTATACACTATTTTGGCAGAAAAATCAACTACTATTGCGTATTTGCCATGGTAGAAAAATAGCCGCCGTTATTAGCGGAAATGTCAAAAGGACATTGCTTAACGGCGGCAGTATTCAGCTGCGGCTTTCGGCAGTGCGGAAAAACTGCCTTGCCATAAAGAAGCCTGTTATTGCTACAATGCCATCTGTTACGGGGTAGGTCAGCCAGAAGTAATCCAGCCCAAAGCGCGAGAAAATATATGCCAGCGGCACAAACAGAACCACGGTTCTTATTATTGTAAGCAGGGAGCTTTTAAGGCTTGCGCCGACCGCCTGAAACAGCACGGGATATGTAAGCGAGGCGGCAAGCGGAATAAAACTCATTCCTATGATGTGGAATGCGTTAATCCCTATGCGGATAACCTCTTCCTCGGAGGAGAAAAAGCGCAGCATGGGTTCGGGGATAAGCAGGAAGCAAAGCGTTCCAAGCAGCATAAGCCCCGCGCCGAAGATAATGGCTGTGTTAAGCGTTTTTTTGCAGCGCTGTATATTTCTTGCGGCGTAATTGAAGCTGATTATCGGCACTATGCAGGTCTGCATTGCTCCAAGCGGGATAAAGAAAAACGTCTGCCATTTATAGTAAAGTCCAAGCACCGTGACTGCGTCGTCCGAGAAGGTCGCGAGTATTGTATTAAGTCCGAAAATATACAGGGTATATGCCGACTGCATAAGGATATTGGGCAGACCAAGGCGGAATATATTTGCGATATAGGCGGGATATTTTTTTATTGATGGCGATTTTTTAAATCCCTTTTTCATTACCACCAGCGCGGCAACCGCTTGTCCTGCAACGGTTGCAATTGCCGCGCCTGCTATGCCGGTTTCGGGGAAGCCTGCCATTCCAAAGATAAGCAGCGGGTCAAGGATTATGTTGGTTACAGCGCCCGCAATCTGCGCTATCATGGGAGTTTTCATATCGCCGCGCGCCTGAAGCGCCTTAGTCCACACGCTTTCAAAAAACAGACCAAAGCTGAAAACGCAGACAATTCTGCCGTATGTGACAACCTCTGCGGCAACTACGGGCGACGAGGTCTGCGTCTGCGCGTACAGCGGCATTATTGCGTAGCATACTGCGGCGAAAATTATCCATAGCACAGCGGCAAGCGGAGTGCCCACGCCTGCGTATTCGTCAGCCTTTTCGCTTTCGCCTGCGCCAAGCCTTGCCGCCATTACGGTATTTATTCCCACGCCCGTGCCGACTGCCAGCGCAATCATCAGCAGCTGAAGCGGGTAAATGATAGAAAGCGCGGTAAGTCCTTCCTCGGAGTATTTGCCGACAAAAAAGCTGTCGATTATATTATACAGCGCCTGTATAAGCTGCGCAAGCATAACAGGCGGCGCCATTTTTAGAAGTATTCTGCTGATTTTTTCCGTGCCGAAATAATCAACCTGTTGTTTTATTTTTTCCATTCCGGTGCCTCTTTTGGTGAAATTATGCCCATAAATTATACTGCAATATTCTGTATTTGTCAATATCGCGCAGAAATTCCCCCGAAGCTTTTTGGACTTCGGGGGAACTTTAGCTTACTGCGTAAGGAATTTCTCATAATAGCTTACGGTTGAGGCTGTTGCCGCGTGGAACGCATTGTTTGCAAAAAGCACATCGGTTATGCCGTTTTCTTTTAGATAATCAACCGCATTGTAGGTGAAATATCTCATATCGATAACCGTAATTTCCTCAAACGAGCCGAACAGGAACGGCGGAATTGCATTGCCGTAGCTGTCCTTGAATATTGCAAGCTTTCTTCCGTTATTGGTGCTTGTCTTGACGTGAACTATCTTGCTGTCGCCGCCCATATAGGTGCAGTATGCCATGCTGCTGCCGTCCTTGTAGCGCCAGAAGAAGCTGCCCTCGTCAGGCTCTGCCATGCCGGTTATAGAGCCGTCCGCACCAAGGGTGTACTCATAATATGTGGCGGTATATTCTATATCGGGAACGTAGTAAATAAAGTCCTCGGGATTGTTTTTGATTGCGGGGTCGTAGTCGCTGTAAGAGTACATGGTTCCCACATAGTCGTGTATTACCTTTTGCTCATACTGTGAGATATCCATAAACGGAACTCCTGCCGCCTTTGCAAATTCCTGCGCCGCATAGTACGCTCCAAGAGCCGCCCAGTGGTGGTCGGTGCGCGTGTAGATGTATTCCGAGGTGTGCTGCGACAGGGTGGTATATACGTCCACGTTCTTCACGCCGTTGGACAGGTTTGCAATCATGTAGTTTATGTTGTCAAGCTGGCTTGCGGAGTAGGCTTTAAGCTCGGGTGGACTGTAAAACTCAACCGCTGTCGGGATTATCATTGTATAGATGTTTACATTTTCGCCAAGAGCCTCTTTGTACTTGTTTACAACCTTTGCATAAGCCTCGCTGATATTGTAGCTGCCGCCGTACAGCATAAGCGCACGGGTATTTGCGCCGCTGCCAACAACCGCAATGCCGTTGTTCTTGATGTTGAATACATCGTTGATATCGGTTGTATCGTCGGGTGCGTCAATCGGTGTGTTGCCGCTTTCGGTCGGCTGCGTTGTTTCGGAGGAGGTGCTTTCCGTGGGGGAGGAGGTGCTTTCTGCCGGTGTGGAGGTATCCGGCTGCGAACTTTCGGTCGGCTGTGATACATTGTCATCAACAGACGGTTTGGAGGTCTGCTCCGGCTTTGAAGGCTGGTCAACCTTGCCGCCTACGCCGTGCAGCTTTATTTCGCTGCCGCCGCTGAAGCCTTTAAGGTCTTGCAGGGCGTATGACATCTCCATAAGGTCATCGCGGAACGGTACCGTATCACTGAACCACTTGCTGATATTTTCCGTGTATTCACCGCTGAAATAGCTGTCTGCGGTAAGCTCGGGGAATTTTGCAAGCTCGCGCTTTTCAAGCTCCGATACCTCGCTTCGCGGGAACACAATCATCATTATGCCTATCGCCTCAAAAGCCAGAAGTATGGAGATAAGGTAAGCCATATTCATCACTTTTTTGCGGCGGGTTGGCTTTGGGATTTTATATTTTTTTTCGTATTGCGGTCGCATATATTTCAGCCTCCCTTAAAATCTCAGATACAGGAACGGGTTGTTGGTATCACCGATAAGCAGCAGCGTGCTTGCCGCAAGCAGCGCAGCCGCGCACACTATCTTCATTATCGTCATAAGCGTGGCAAGACCCGCCGAACGAACCGTGCCAGCCTCGTCATAAAAGCTGCGGATAAATCTGCCGAACGGAACGCAGCAGATAACCGCGGCGATAAGAAGCCACAGGTTGCTTGTAAGGGCGTTCTGCGTAAGGTAATCCCAGCCGCCCGCCGAGCCTGCGCCGAACAGCACCCTGAAGAACTGCCCGATTTTTGAAAAATCCGTATAGTAGAACAGCACCCAGCCGAATATAATCAGCAGCAGGCTGTAAATATGCAGTATAAACGATGGTATTTTGTCGCGGATTTTGAGAATTGTGTACTTTTCAAGCATTATGATAATGCCGAAATAAACGCCCCACAGCACAAAGTTCCAGCTTGCGCCGTGCCACAGACCCGTCAGAAACCACACAACCATTATGTTAAGCGGCTGATGTCTGCGGTTTCCGCCCATGGGGATATAGACGTAATCCCTGAAGAACGAGCCAAGCGAGATATGCCATCTGCGCCAGAACTCTGTAATTGTAGAGGAGATATAGGGATAGTTGAAGTTTTCGTCAAAATGGAAGCCAAAGCAGCGCCCCATACCAATTGCCATATCGGAGTAGCCGGAGAAATCAAAATAAATCTGAAGCGTGTAGGCGATAATTCCAAGCCATGCGCCGCCTGCGGAAAGCGCGGTTATGTCACCGTCAAGAAACTGCCCCGAAAGCTCGAAAAGCTGGTTTGCAAGGATTACCTTTTTGCCAAGACCGATAAGAAATCTGAACGAGCCTTCCGCGATATCGTCAAAGCTTATGCTGCGGCTGTCGATTTCTTCTGCAATGGTATCGTACCGCACGATAGGACCCGCAATCAGCTGCGGGAACATTGAAATATACAGCAGCAGGTTTACATAGCTTTTCTGCACGGCGGTTTCGCCCCTGTATACATCAAACAGGTAGGACATTGTCTGGAATGTAAAGAAGCTTATGCCTATGGGCAGCCTTATGTTGGGCAGCGGTATGCCAAAGCCCAGCATATTTATGGTTTCCACAAGAAAATCCGCATATTTGAACACGCCGATAACCGCGATATTGAACACCACGCCGACAATCAGCACCGCCTTTGAGCGCGCCTTTGCAAGGCCAAGACCTATAAAATAGTTTACAAGCACGCTTGCAATCATCAGCAGCACATATATCGGCTCGCCCCATGCGTAGAATATCAGCGAGAATATAACAAGCACGCCGTTTTCAAGCGGGTGCTGCCGCGTTGGCGCAGAAAAATGCCTGCCGCCCGTCTGCGGAGCAAACAGCGCAAGGTCAAGATACCGCGCAAGTGCATAGCATATTGCAGCGGCAGGTATGAATATGTACAAAAAGAAAAGGTCGGCAAAAATCATTTTATCAGCTCCATAAAAAAGCCCCGCGCGCAGCGGGGCATAGTTATTCCTATAAAATACGGTAAGAAACCACCTATTTATATATTTATCTTTTCCCCAAATTTTATTATAATCCCAAGCTTATCAAAAGTCAATAGATTTTATGTGAAAAAAAGCGTTTTTTGCGGGATTTTTTCATTCGCTTTCTGCTAATTGACAAACAGCCCCAAAACGTTGTTCAGAACAAAGCACAGCGCCATTCCGACAGCGGTTGGAATAACCGCCGACAGCACCGCCCATTTAACCGAGCCTGCCTCCTTTTTAACCGAGAGAATTGTTGTGGAGCATGGCCAGTGTATCAGCGAAAATACAATAACGCACGCCGCCGTTACCCACGTCCAGCCGTTTTCTGTAAAAAGCGCCTGCATGGCGGCAGGGGAAAGCTCCGTAATTGTTCCGCCTGCGGTGTATGCCATTATTATTATGGGAACGACAATCTCGTTTGCGGGAAGTCCAAGGATAAACGCCATGAGGATAACTCCGTCCATTCCCAGAAGCTGTGCAAATGGGTTAAGAAACCGCGTGCAGTGCGCAAGCAGCGTTGCGCCGTCTACGGTCAGGTTTGCCATAAGCCATATAACCACGCCCGCGGGAGCGGCAACGGCTGCGGCTCTGCCAAGAACAAACAGCGTGCGGTCAAGCATTGAGCGGACGATAACCCTGCCGAACTGCGGACGGCGGTAGGGGGGGAGCTCCAGTGTGAAGGAGGACGGTTCTCCTTTCAGAATTGTAGCGGAAAGCAGCTTTGACAGCAAAAAGGTTGCACCAATCCCAAGAAGTATCACCGCCGTAAGCAGCAAAGCGGACAGCGCCGAGCCGAAAAAGCCTCCCACTGAGCAGACAAAGAACAGCGAAATAAGCGTTATCATTGCGGGAAATCTTCCGTTGCACGGCACAAAGCTGTTTGTAAGCATTGCGATAAGCCGCTCCCGTTTTGAGTCTATAATGCGGCAGCCGACAACGCCCGCCGCGTTGCAGCCAAAGCCCATAGCCATTGTAAGCGCCTGTTTGCCGCAGGCGCTGCATTTCTTGAACGGCTTGTCAAGGTTGTATGCTATCCTTGGCAGAAAGCCGGAGTCCTCAAGCAGGGTAAACATGGGGAAGAATATCGCCATAGGCGGCAGCATGACGGATACCACCCATGCAAGCACCTTGTAAGCGCCGTCAATCAGTACACCATGCAGCCATTTGGGGACGCCCCACGAAATCAGCAGCCGCGAAAGTAGCTCGCCAAGCGCAAAAAGACCGTCGGCAAGCCATTGCGAGGGATAATTTGCGCCCGTTATCGTCAGCCAGAATATAAACAGCAGCAGAAGTATCATTATAGGGTAGCCGAAAAGGCGGCTTGTTACTACGCGGTCAATGCGGCGGTCAAACTCACGCTGACCCGTTGAGGTCTGCGTTACCGCCTCGCGGCAGATATCGTCCGCGTTGTGCGAAATCGCTTTTACAACGATATCGCGCAGACTGTCCCGCGTGATATCTGTCCGCGCAAGCATATCCATGCCGTGCTCCGCAGCCTGCACAAGTTGCTGTGAAAGTTCCTCAAAGCCGCGCTGCTGAGCGTATTTTATCACGGGTGCGTTGTCGCCCTCAAGCAGCCGCAGTGCTAAAAACCTTGTTGGCGCGGCGCTGCCCAAGTCCCTGCGGAGCGCCGCTTCCACTGCGGATACGGCTGCTTCCACGGCGGCAGGATAGCGTATCTCGCGCGGGCGGAATGCGTCACTGTTAGTGCCGTCAAGCAGTGCTGTAAGCGCCGAAAGCGTGCGTTTCCTGCGCGCGGTAACTCCGCATACGGGAAGCCCAAGCCGCTGCGACAGAGCCTCAAGGTCTATTTTAATGCCTGCGCGCTGCGCCTCGTCCATAAGATTTATGCACACCACCGTACGCGGGCAAAGCTCCGAAATTTGCAGCACAAGGTCAAGGCTGCGGGCAAGGCGTACCGCGTCACACACCACAACAACGGCGTCAGGCCCGCCAAGGCAGATAAAGCTGCGCGCAACTTCCTCCTCGGCGGAATGCGGCACAAGCGAATATGTCCCGGGAATATCCACCAGTATATAGCTGTTGCTTTCGGTGACAAGCCGCCCCTGCGCCGCTGCAACGGTTTTTCCCGTCCAGTTTCCCGTATGCTGATTCATGCCGGTAAGCGCGTTGAAAAGCGTGCTTTTTCCGACATTCGGGTTGCCTGCAATGGCTATAATCCTGTCATCGGGACTGTGCTTTTTTATGGATATCCCGCTGTCTACGGCATTTCGCCCTGTTGATTTTGCGGTAAGTCCCATGGCTATGCTCCTCTCGTTATTACTATTTCGCGCGCGTCCTCGCTGCGTATTGCGATAACCGCGCCGCGTATCAGATAGGCTGACGGGTCGCCTGCGGGACTTCTTCCTATACATTCAACCTCCGCACCCTCCGTAAGTCCTATATCAAGCAGCCTGCGGCGCATTGCGCCATGCGCAAGCAGTCCTGAAACAATGCCTTTTTCTCCGGCTTCAAGCTCGCTGAGCGTTATTTTGCGCGGCATAAATTCCACCTCCCGAAAGCGTTTTTTCTAGAGATGAGCAAAACTCCAATTTATCCAAGGACAAGAACAACACATCAATGCAAAAGCGCAATTCAAACTCAATATATTGTGGTGTTGTTTTGCAAAATCTGCGTTTTGCTCATTTCTACGTTTTTTCTCATTATATGCTGAAAAACCGAAAGTGTTTGCGCTTTGGGTTGACAAGCGGCGTTTTTTGTGATATGATATACACGGTGTGGTGTGCTTTCTGCTGCCATTCCGCTTTAACGTGGTATCATAATAACATGATATCAGAACATAAAACACAGAAAAAGGAAGGTAAGACAAATGAAGAAAATTGCAGCATTATTTATGACCGCTGTGCTTGCGCTTGGCATAAGCGGCTGTTCCTCCGCAAAGAAGGACTGGGACTACATCGAGGACAAGGGCAAGCTTACTGTCGGCATAACCCTGTTTGAGCCGATGAACTATTACGATGAGAACAGCGAGCTTACAGGCTTTGAAACCGAGTTTACAAGGGCTGTCTGCGAAAAGCTTGGCGTTGAGGCTGATTTTCAGGAGATTGACTGGAATCAGAAGATTACTGAGCTTCAGTCAAAGACAATTGACGTAATCTGGAACGGCATGACGGTAAAGGAAGAATTCAAGGAGCAGATCAATTTCTCCACACCCTACATCAGAAACAAGCAGGTTGTTGTTATCAAGGCTGACAATGCTGAAAAATATGCAGACCTTGCTTCCATGACGGGTGTTACAATCGCTGCCGAAACCGGCTCTGCAGGACAGACCGCTATTGAAACAAACCAGACCCTCAGCACAAACAAATTTGTAGGCTGTGCCGCACAGAAGGACGTTCTGCTTGAAATCAAGGCAGGCACAACAGAAATCGGCGTTATCGACTATGTTATGGCTAAGGCTTCCGTAGGCGAGGGCACAGATTATTCTGACCTTATGATTGTTGACAGCGTTGAGCTTACCCCCGAGGAGTACGCAATCGGTATCCGCCTTGAGGATAAGGAGCTTCTTGAAAAAATCAACGGCGCTATCGACGAGCTTGTAAAGGACGGCACACTGCTTAAACTTGCAGAAAAGTACGACCTTGCAGACGTATACGCATTTCAGTAATCCGTAAACAGGATTGCAGCGGGCGGCATTCGCCGCCCGATATATCGGCGAAAGCCGTCCAAAACCCTACATAAAAGGAATTTTTATATGTCATTTATTGAAGTTACATTAAATCTTGCCGAGGGATTTCTTGTCACCCTGCAAATATTTGCGATAACGCTTCTGTGCGCAATGCCGCTGGGTCTTGTAATTACTTTCGGCTCTATGTCCGCAATAAAGCCAGTCAAGTGGATAACCAGAACCTTTGTCTGGATTATACGCGGCACTCCGCTTATGCTTCAGATTATTCTTGTGTTCTACGGTCCTGGTCTTATCTTCGGTCTGCCTGCAATACCACGGATTACCGCGGTGCTTATCGCATTTATAATCAATTACGCCTGCTATTTCTCCGAGATTTACCGTGGCGGTATAGAGAGTATTCCCAAAGGTCAGTACGAGGCGGGTCAGGTGCTTGGCATGACCAAAAGCCAGATTTTCTTCAAAATCGTGCTGTTTCAGGTTGTAAAGCGTATTGTTGCGCCTATGGGCAACGAGATAATCACGCTTGTAAAGGATACATCTCTTGCAAGAGTTGTCATGGTGGTTGAGCTTGTTCAGTCCGCGCAGAACATTATCGCGCAGAAGTCGCTTATATGGCCGCTGTTCTACATTGCGGTGTTCTACCTGCTGTTCTCCGGATTGCTGACTATTATACTTGGAAAAATAGAAAAGAAGCTTAATTATTACAGCGGATAAGGAGCGGTTATGGCATTTCTTGAAGTAAAAAACATACACAAAAGCTTTAGCAGAACCAAGGTGCTTAAGGGCATTGATTTCTCGCTTGAAAAGGGCGAGGTGCTTGCCATAATCGGTTCATCGGGAAGCGGAAAGACAACGCTGCTGCGCTGCATAAACTTTCTTGAGCGCCCCGATATCGGCAGCTTTGTGATAGATGGCAAGGAGATTTTCAACGCCCTTGACCGTGATTATTCCGATAAGGAAATCCGCGGGAAGCGTCTGCATTTCGGCATGGTGTTTCAGCAGTTCAACCTATTTCCGCAGTACACGGTGCTGAAAAATGTAATGCTTGCGCAGGAGCTTATGCACATTAAGGGCAGCGCTGAGAAGCTTACAAAGCAGCAGAAGAACGAAATCCGCAAGGATATAGAGGAAAATTCGCGCAGGCTGCTTGATATGGTGGGGCTTACCGACAAGGCGGCAAACTATCCCTGTCAGCTTTCGGGCGGTCAGCAGCAGCGTGTGGCAATTGCACGCGCGCTTGCAATGAGCCCCGATATATTGTGCTTTGACGAGCCTACCTCCGCGCTTGACCCTGAGCTTACCGGCGAGGTTCTGCGCGTTATACGCGGGCTTAAATCCAGCGACCGCACCATGATTGTGGTGACCCATGAGATGAACTTCGCACGCAGCGTTGCCGATAAGGTGATTTTTATGGCGGACGGCGTTATAGAGGAAATGGGAACCCCCGATGAGGTGTTCACAAATCCCAAAAGCGAGAAAACTAAAGCATTCTTGCAGAAATCTCTTGAAAATCCTATGCCATGAACATGGCAGACGCGCTCTCCTTGCGGCATTTTCTGCGGGGAGAGCTTTTTGATGCCGTTCGGCATGAAGGGTTAGTGCAGACTATCCTGCACGAAGCGTGAATGTTTTGCGATTTTTGTGCATAACCAACAATTATTCTGCCGAAAATTCTACGATTTCTTGAAAATATTTAACGCGAATTTTGTAGATTTTTTAACGGAGATATGTTATAATCTTAAGTAATACAATTGCGATATACCGTATATATTGTGATTGATATACCCGCGCCGGTCGCTCGGTAGCGTCCGGCGGCTTTTCCGTGCTATACAAGGCACAATTAAAAATACTGCCCCCACGGGCAGTGATAATATTAAGGAGGCTAAAAAATGGCTTTTAAAAAGTGCGCAGTTCCTTTTGCCGGAACTGCCGAACAGGAAGCGCAGCTTAAGGCTGTAATCGCTGAGCACAAGGACGACCGCGGTGCGCTTATGCCCGTGCTTCAGAAGGCTCAGGATATCTACGGCTATCTGCCTATCGAGGTTCAGACCATGATTGCAGAGGGTATGGATATCCCGCTTGAGAAGGTTTACGGCGTTGTTACGTTCTACGCGCAGTTCTCCCTTAACCCCAAGGGCAAGTACAGAATTTCCGTCTGTCTTGGTACTGCCTGCTACGTTAAAGGCTCCGGCGATATCTTCAATACATTTGCTGAAAAGCTCGGCATAAAGGGCGGCGAGATTACTCCCGACGGTAAGTTCTCCCTTGACGCCTGCCGCTGCATCGGCGCCTGCGGCCTCGCACCCGTACTTACCGTAAACGAGGACGTATACGGAAATCTTACAGTTGACGATGTTGACAAAATTCTCGCAAAGTACGAGTAATCGCTGAATATTACAGTATCAATTAACGAAACAGGAAGGATTAAGCTATGATTAAGACTATTGCGGAGCTTAACGCTGTCAAGGAAGCGGCTGCCGAGGTTGTTAAAACCCGTGTTGACTGCGTGGATACAGGCATAAAGGACGTGCTTATCTGCGGCGGTACAGGCTGTGATTCCAGCGGCTCCAAGAAAATTGTAGAATGTCTGAAGGACGAAATTGCCAAGGCAGGTCTTCAGGACAAGGTTAATGTAATTACAACAGGCTGCTTCGGTCTGTGTGCGCGCGGCCCCATCATGATTGTTTACCCCGAGGGTTCTTTCTATGCACACGCTTCCGTTGACAGAATACCCGAAATCGTTGAGGAACACCTCAAGAACGGCAACCCCGTAAAGAAGTACCTCTATGATGAAACCGTTGACGGCGACACTATCAAGTCCCTCAACGATACCGCTTTCTATGCAAAGCAGCACCGTGTTGCACTGCGCAACTGCGGCGTTATCGACCCCGAGAACATCAACGAATACATAGCACGCGACGGCTATCAGGCTCTTTACAAGGTTCTTACAACCATGAGCCAGGACGAAGTTGTAAAGTGCATTCTTGACTCCGGTCTGAGGGGCAGAGGCGGCGCAGGCTTCCCCACAGGACGCAAGTGGCAGCTTGCCAAGGACCTTGTTAAGGACGCTGACCAGAAGTATGTATGCTGCAACGCCGATGAGGGCGACCCCGGCGCATTTATGGATCGTTCCGTACTTGAGGGCGACCCCCATGCTCTTATCGAGGCTATGGCTATCGCAGGCTACACAATCGGCGCAAATCAGGGTTATGTTTACGTTCGTGCAGAGTACCCCATCGCTGTGAGACGCCTTCAGAAGGCTATCGACCAGGCTGAGGAGCAGGGTCTGCTGGGCGACAATATCTTCGGCACAGGCTTCAGCTTCCGCCTTGGCTTAAGACTTGGCGCAGGCGCATTCGTATGCGGCGAGGAAACAGCTCTGATGACCTCTATCGAGGGCAACAGAGGCGAGCCGCGTCCCCGTCCTCCTTTCCCCGCAGTAAAGGGTCTGTTTGAGAAGCCCACAGTTCTCAACAACGTTGAAACATATGCAAATATCCCTCAGATTATCCTCAACGGCGCCGAGTGGCACGCTGCAATGGGTACTGAGAAGTCCAAGGGTACAAAGGTGTTCGCAGTAGGCGGCAAGATCAACAACACAGGTCTTGTTGAGGTTCCTATGGGTACAACCCTGCGTACCGTTATCGAGGAAATCGGCGGCGGTATCCCCAACGGCAAGAAGTTTAAGGCTGCCCAGACAGGCGGACCTTCCGGCGGCTGCATTCCTCCCGAGCATCTTGATATCCCGATTGATTACGATAACCTTATCGCCATCGGCTCCATGATGGGTTCCGGCGGACTTATCGTAATGGACGAGGATAACTGCATGGTTGATATTGCAAAGTTCTTCCTTGAGTTTACGGTTGACGAGTCCTGCGGTAAGTGCACACCTTGCCGTATCGGTACAAAGCGTATGTACGAAATGCTTGACAAGATTACCAAGGGCAAGGCTACCATGGAAGACCTTGACAAGCTTGAAAAGCTTTGCTACTACATCAAGGACAACGCGCTTTGCGGTCTTGGTCAGACTGCTCCAAACCCCGTTCTTTCCACACTTCGCTACTTCAAGGACGAGTACATCGCCCACGTTCAGGACAAGACCTGTCCCGCACATGTATGTAAGGACCTGATGAAGGTTCAGATTATGCCCGACCTGTGCAAGGGCTGCTCGCTCTGCTCCAGAAAGTGTCCCGTTGGCGCTATCAGCGGTCAGATTAAGAGCCCCTTTACTATCGACCAGGATAAGTGCATAAAGTGCGGCGTATGTATAGATACCTGCAAGTTCAAGGCGATTGTTAAGGCTTAAGAAAGGAAGGAACAGTTAATTATGGTTAATATTAAAATAAACGGTATTGACTGCCAGGCTCCTGCCGGTTCTACCATTCTGGAGGCTTGCCGTCTTGCCAGTATCAGAATTCCTACCCTGTGCTACCTCAAGGATATCAACGCTATCGGCGCCTGCCGTATCTGCGTGGTTGAGGTTAAGGGCGCAAGAAGCCTTGTTGCTTCCTGCGTTTACCCCATCAATGAGGGCATGGAGATATTCACAAACACACCCAAGGTTATTGAAAGCAGAAGAACAACGCTTGAGCTGCTGCTCTCCAACCACAAGAGAGAGTGCCTTTCCTGCGTAAGAAGCGGAAGCTGTGAGCTTCAGGCTCTTGCAAACGAGTACGGCGTTGACGAAACCTACTTTGAGGGCGACAAGACCAATGCCGAGTACGAGGGCAGCGCTGCCCATATGTACCGCGACAACAGCAAGTGCATAAGCTGCCGCCGCTGTGTTGCTACCTGTGCTAAGGTTCAGGGCGTTGGCGTTATCGGCGCTAACGAGCGTGGCTTTGCAACAGAAATCACCTGCGCGTTCGATATGCCTCTTGCAGAAACTGCCTGCGTATCCTGCGGTCAGTGTATCACTGCTTGTCCCACAGGCGCTCTTGCCGAAAAGGACGACACCCAGAAGGTGCTTGACGCTATTGCAGACCCCAACAAGTACGTTGTTGTACAGGCTGCGCCCGCAGTACGCGCTTCCCTTGGCGAGGCTTTCGGCTATCCCGTTGGCACAAACGTAGAGGGCAAGATGGTTGCCGCACTGCGCCGCCTTGGCTTTGATAAGGTATTTGACACCAACTTCTCAGCAGACCTCACCATTATGGAGGAGGCAACAGAGTTCCTCGGCAGAGTTAAGAATGGCGGCACGCTGCCTATGATTACTTCCTGCTCTCCCGGCTGGATTCGCTACTGCGAGAACTATTTCCCCGAGTTTATTCCCAACCTTTCCACCTGCAAGTCGCCCCAGCAGATGTTCGGCGCTGTCACAAAGACATACTTTGCAGAGAAGAACGGTATCGACCCCAAGAACATCGTAAGCGTTTCTGTAATGCCCTGCACAGCCAAGAAGTTTGAGGTTGGCAGAGATGACCAGTCCGCAGCAGGTGTTCCCGATGTTGATATCTCCATCACAACAAGAGAGCTTGCACGCATGATTAAGCAGGCAGGCATTATGTTCAACGCCCTTCCCGATGAGAAGTGCGACAGCCCGCTTGGCACAGGCACAGGCGCTGCTGTTATTTTCGGTACAACAGGCGGCGTTATGGAGGCTGCTCTCAGAACCGCTGTATGGACGCTTGAGGGCAAGAAGGACGGCACACCTATCGAGTTTACCGAGGTTCGCGGCGTTGAGGGCATCAAGGAAGCTACATACAACGTTGTCGGCATGGAGGTTAAGGTTGCTGTTGCTTCCGGTCTTGCAAACGCAAAGGCTCTGCTTAAGAAGATTAAGGCAGGCGAGGCAAGCTACCACTTCATCGAGATTATGGGCTGTCCTGGCGGCTGCGTAAACGGCGGCGGACAGATTATCCAGCCCGCAGAGGTTCGCAACTTTACAGATATCCGCGCTGAAAGAGCTAAGGTTCTGTATGGTATCGACTCCGCAAACGCACTGCGCTTCTCTCATGAGAATCCCGATGTCAAGGCTCTGTATGACGAGTACCTTGGCGAGCCTAACAGCCACAAGGCTCACGAAATTCTGCACACATCTTATGCTGCAAGAAAGCTTTCCAAGTAATCTTAAAAGCTGAATAATGCGAAGCCATTCTCGGTGATTTCATCGGGAATGGCTTTGTTGTTGATGAAATCGGCTTGCTGAAACGGTCTGTCCTGTCAGCGCGGAAGAAAAACCGTGTTTTGTGCGCGCAGGGCGGATGTTTCGGCGGAAAAGCCCCAACGGGGCTTTTTCAACGGTTTAACCCTCCCCAAAAGGGGAGGGCGCCGAGAGAATATGCACAGGGTATCAGCAGCAGGAATTGCAGCCGTTGTCGCAGCCGCAGCCGCCGTTGTTGTTGCCGCAGTTGCCACCGCAGGCAAACAGGAGAATGAGAATGATGATAATCCAGCAGCAGCTGTTACCGCCAAAGTTGAAGCATGACATAAGCTATGTCCTCCTTAATATATTACTATGAAACTCCGCCTCCCTTTGAGGTTTCCGTTTCATAGTACATATTATGCAGCAGGCGTATTTTGGTTACGATTTTTGCTTGTGCTATTAAAATCATTTTCAATAAGGGGCTTGCCCCGTCATTTAACGTGGCTAAGGGCGTATCGAACA